>NZ_CP111043.1:4233064-4585752 GCF_026250525.1 Chondrinema litorale | reverse complement strand
TTTATGGATAGACAACTCCGGAACAAGGGTATATCCATAATTATATCTTACAAGATTTTTTAATGTTTCAATTGAGCCGCTTTCAAAAGAAAGACCTTTGTGAGCAGAAAGATTAGAGGTATTGCAAATATTCAGCACCTGATTTCTAAAGCAATGTCCCTGATTCAATAGCCATAAGCCATCGGGAATGATATCAGTTGCACTCACCTCTTCTTTGTCGAAAAGTGTATTCTCTTCGCTGGTGTAAACAAGAAAAGGCTCATAGAACAAAACATATTCTCTAATTGCATTATCGTTTACAGGAGTTACCATTAAGCCAATATCAAGTGATTCGTTTTTTAGACCACTTATTATTTCGTTGGACTGCATTTCCTTAACTTCTAGACTAATAGCAGGGTGATCTTCACTAAACTGTTTAATAAATAATGGTAGCAGATAAGGAGCTAAAGTGGGAATTACACCTAATCTAAATGTTCCTTCCAATACTTCTTTTTCGGTGTTAACCATGTTTTTGAGTGCATCAACTTCTCTCAAAATTTCGCGGGCTTTGCTAATAAAAGAAATGCCCAATGGCGTAGGTTTTAAAGGCTGTGCTGATCGATCGAACAAAACCAGACCTATTTCATCTTCAAGCTTTTTAACCTGTAGTGTTAAGGTTGGTTGAGCCACAAAACAACTTTCAGCCGCTTTTACAAAATGTCTATGATTATCTAAGGCTACTACGTATTGCAGTTGTTGGAGCGTCATTTATTTATATTTTAAATAATGTGATTTATATTATTTATTTGACAAATATAGCTATTTATCGGATTTTCGCATTAAGTAACCAGAACAAACTGTAGCAATACAAGAAAAAATAAACTAAAATTTTTTTAACCATGAGCAAGAAAAAACTAACCACAACAGGTGGCGCACCAATCGCAAGTAACCAACATTCAAAAACAGCAGGTCAAAGAGGTCCTGTACTATTAGAAGACTATCAACTTATAGAGAAACTAGCACATCAAAATAGGGAGCGTATTCCAGAAAGAGTAGTACATGCTAAAGGATGGGGTGCTCAAGGAACACTAACCATTACACACGACATTACTAAATACACCAGTGCTAAAATATTTGATACTATTGGTAAGCAAACACCAATGTTAGCACGCTTTTCTACAGTGGCAGGAGAACAAGGGGCAGCAGATGCTGAAAGAGATGTAAGAGGTTTTGCACTTAAATTTTATACTGAAGAAGGCAACTGGGATTTAGTAGGAAACAACACACCAGTATTTTTTATTAGAGATGGTTATAAATTTCCAGACTTTATAAGAACTCAAAAAAGGCATCCTAAAACCAATCTTCGCTCACCAGAAGCTATGTGGGATTTTTGGTCGCTTGTACCGGAGAGCTTACACCAAGTTACAATATTAATGTCTGACAGAGGCATTCCAGTTGGCCCTCAATATATGAATGGCTATGGCTCGCATACTTTCAGTTTTTATAACAAAGAAGGTGAGCGCTATTGGGTAAAATTCCATTTTAAAACCCAACAAGGCCATAAACACTATACCAATGAAGAATCTGTAAAAGTAATTGGTAAGTCTAGAGAAACATTCCAAGAAGAGCTTTATGGATCAATAGAAAAGGGAGATTTTCCTAAGTGGAAAATGTATGTGCAAATTATGCCAGAAATGGATGCTGAGAAAACATCATACAATCCATTTGATTTAACCAAAGTTTGGCCACATAGCGATTATCCTCTTATAGAAGTTGGCGAGTTGGAGCTAAATAAAAATCCTGATAACTATTTCCAATACATCGAAAATGCAGCGTTTTCACCCTCAAATGTAGTTCCGGGTATTGGCTTCTCTCCTGATAAGGTATTGCAATCGAGAATTTTCTCTTATGCAGATGCACACAGATACAGACTAGGAACGCACTACGAAGCTTTGCCAGCTAACAAACCAGTGAGTGAAGTAAACCATTACCATAAAGATGGTTCAATGAGATTTTTCGATAACAATAGCGGTAATCCTGATGCTTATTACGAACCTAATTCTTTTAATGGCCCTGTAGAAGACGAAAGTTTTGCTGAGCCTCCTATGAGAATTAGTGGAGATGCAACACGCTATGGCAATGAAACTGACGATGACTTTACACAACCAGGTAATCTGTTCAGAATGTTTAATGATGAACAAAAACAACGATTATTCAACAATATAGCAGAAGCTATGGATGGTGTAAGCGAAGAAATTATTGAAAGACAATTGAAACTATTCGACAAAGCTGACCCTGCTTATGGAGCTGGAGTTAGAAAAGCTTTAGGTATGGTAGTCGCATAATTAATTTGAATAAATAGATCAAAAACAATAAGATTAATTACCTCTCTGTAATTGGAGAGGTAATTAATTAAAGCAACTTAAAGCAAGCTAAAAATTACTTACCAAGCAAAGTCGATTGAATTACACAAGCAAATGACCGATTTAGCACTCAAATATATCTCTATAAATCACGAAACCGCAAGCATTGAGCAAAGGCAAAACTTTGTATTCACTGCTGATGATATTACTAAACTAAAACAACAAATACTTAAAGAGTTTGATGATGTAAATGGAGTATTAGGACTTTCTACATGTAACCGAACAGAATTCTATTTTGAAGCTCATCGAACAAGTGCAGAACAAATAAGAGATTTTATAATTGAAAAATATGTGCCAGTAGAAAACCAATTAAAAACAGTAAGTAGCTTATTTAGTTTAAGCAACCATACATTACATACCTTAAAATACTTGCTGCAGGTTTCTACTGGTCTTCGTTCTGCTGTAATTGGCGATGCCCAGATTATCTCACAAATTAAAGATGCTTATAAGCATTCTTTGGCAAACAAAAATCAGGGTTCTATTTTAGAAAGATCGTTACAAGCTGTATTTAAGGCGCATAAAAAAATTATAAACGAAACTGGTTTTAGAAAAGGCACAAACTCTACAGCTTACAAAGCATTAAAATTAATAGAAATCAAATTTGGTAAACCTACTCTAAATAGTAAAAAGCTATTAATAATAGGTGCAGGAGAAATTGCTAAAGAAGTTGCTTTATACTCAAAAAAATTCGACTTTAAAGAAGTTTTCATTACCAATCGCACAGAGAGTAAAGCAACAGAACTTGCAGAAAGATTTGATCTTAGCAATTATAATTGGCAAAAAACAGCAAAGAATGAGCTGAACCAGTTCGATGCAGTAATTAGTTGTATTGGAGAAACAAAAAGTTTTATTCATACAACTCAAGCAAGTAAAACAAATCAAAAAGTATTGATTGACTTATCTGCTACACTTAGCATCGATAGCAAACTTGGTAAACTAAATCACATTTATCTTTATAATTTAGATCAGATTACCGAAAGTTTGGTTCAAAACCAGTCTAAACAAAAAGAAGCTTTTGCATCTGTAAAAAGCATTATAGAGCAAGAAATGATAGATTTTGACAATTGGTTTAAAAAAATGCCATTGCGTCAATTTCTAAAAGCATACAAGGATGAAACCGATAAATTAATAAGCGAAGAACTACAAAAAAACCTCCCGATTAAGCTAAGTGAAGAGGAAATTAAAAATCTTGTAACAAGTATCAGCAAAAAAATGTTAAAAAAACCTGCTATTGCATTGCAAAAAAGCGAAAATGAAAACACAATTTTACAACACATAGATATATTAGAAAAAGCTTTTATCTAAAATGAAAAAAACGGGAGTATTAATGGTCAATCTGGGTACACCAGATTCTTATGAGAAAAAGGATGTTGCAAAATATCTTAATGAATTTTTGATGGATGGAAGGGTGATCGATGTATCCTACCTAATGCGACTATTTTTAGTTAAAGTAATTATTGTGCCTTTTCGCTCTGGCAAGGTTTCTAAAGAATACAAAAAACTGTGGTTAGAAAACGGTTCTCCTCTATTAGTTTATGGCAAAGAACTAAGAAAAAAGGTGTCTGAAAAATTCGGTGATGATATTCCTGTAGAATTAGCAATGAGGTATCAAAGTCCTTCGATTGAATCTGGACTCGATAATTTAAGAAGACAAGGAGTTAATCACATTATTGTTTTTCCACTTTTCCCTCAATATGCTTCAGCTACAACTGGTTCGGTTGCGGAGAAAGTAATGGATTTAGTATCAAAGTGGAATGTAATTCCAGATATTCAATTTTTAAATAGTTACCACGAAGATTCAAGATACATCAGTTGTTTTGCTGAAAAGCTTAAAAACGATGTAGAAAAGCATAAGCCTGACCATGTATTATTTAGCTACCATGGCATACCAGAAAGACATCTGGACAATATGAATCAAGGAACTGTACCTTACTGTAAAAGACCTGACTGTACTTGTAGTAAAGGAGATACCGAAAACAGTTTTTGTTACAGATCATCTTGTTTCCAAACAAGTAATTTAATTGCCGAAGGAGCTGGTTTACCAATTACAAAATATACTACCTCTTTCCAAAGTAGACTGGGTAAAGACCCATGGATAAAACCATATACAGACGCCACAATTGAAGAACTAGCTAAGAAAGGCATTAAAAACCTACTGGTGATTTCACCATCATTTGTAGCCGACTGTTTAGAAACTACACTGGAAATTGGGGAACAATACAAAGAACTATTTGAAGAACATGGTGGAACAACTTTTAACTATACTTTGAGCTTAAACGCTGAAGACAAATGGGCAGAAGCTGTTTATCAAATCATTTCTGATCTACTACCAAAAACTCAAAATTCTGAAAACTTAAATATTAAAAAAAGTGAGCACACAATTATCTGATATTTATGACGCATGCAGAACAGGAGATATAGATAAAATTAAAATTATATTAAATGCATTTCCAGAAGCAGTAAAAGTGCAAGATGCCAAGGGCTTTTCACCATTGATGCTTGCTGTTTACAACGGTCAGGAAGAAGCAACTGAATTTTTACTTAAATCAGGAGCTGATGCAGACCAACCCGATGCATCTGGAAACACTCCTTTAATGGGTGTTTGTTTTAAAGGATACACCAGTATTGGTCAAAAACTAATTGAAGCAGGAGCTGATGTAAATAAGCAAAATTTTCAAGGAGCTACAGCCCTTACATTTGCCGCTACTTTTGGCCAAGTTAAAATAGCTGAAATGCTTTTAGAAAAAGGAGCTAAAAAAGATATAAAAGACCAAAGAGGTATGTCACCTGAGAATCATGCAAAAATGCAGGGACATCCGGGAATGGTAAAACTATTCGGTTTATAATTAATGAAAAAGGGATTTAAGAAACAATCTTAGATCCCTTTTTTTATGCATATGGAATTGTAAATGAAAACACTGTTCCGTTTTCTGGTGTACTTGAAACGAAAAGTTTTCCATTATTCTTTTCTATAAATTCTTTACATAGGATAAGACCAAGGCCAGTTCCTTTTTCACTAAATGTTCCTTTCTTCGAAACCTGCGCTTTCAAATCGAACAAAGATTTAAGCTCAGCCTCAGACATGCCAATTCCATTATCTTGCACATTCAACTCTAAGTAAGATTCTTTTTGAGTAACAGATAGCAAGATAGTACCATTTTCGTAAGTAAATTTAATGGCATTTGCGATAAAGTTTCGCACAATAAAATCAAGCATATTAGGATCGTAAAATACTTGAATGTCAAGGTCTATATTATGCAACAGGTTGATGTTCTTTTTGCCTGCTTGAGGTTTATACAAATCGACAACTTCTTGTACTTTTTCTTTAATCGAAAACACAACAGGTTTAATGTTAATATCTTCATTTTGCAATCTTGCCCATTCAAGCAAGTGATTTAAGAAATTATCTACTGTATCAACCCTTGTTTTCAGTTTCTGAAATATACTTTTAATCTCATCTTTTCCCAGTAAGTCAACCTGATCTACAACTAGTTGCAACATGCCATTAAGAGAATTTAAAGGACTTCTTGCATCATGAGAAATAATAGCAAAAAGCTTATCCTTTGTAGCATTAATTTTTTCTAACTCTTCTTTAGATTGCTCTAGCTTGTTGTTAAGTTTTTTCAGATGGTCATTCTGGTTATTTATTATTTGATTCTGAAGTTGGAGTTTTTCTGAGGCAACCCTACTTCGTTTATAAAATAAATAGATGAAAATAATAGAGATAAATGCCATTCCAACTAGCAACACGAGGTAAAATCGTTGTTTTTCAATATCTGCTAGTTCTTGTTCTTTTTTCCTTTTTTCTAACTCAACCTCATCAATCTTACCTTGAAAATTTTCTTCTTCGAAGCGAGCTTGTAATTCAAGAATTTCGCTAGATGTAGCTGTTAAATCGAGTGAGTCTTTAATCGCTTTATATTTCTTAAAATATCTTATAAGATCCTCATCGTTGTTTGTTTCTATACAAAGATTGGTAAGGCCTTCGTAAGTTTGAAGCAAAAGTGTATTGTTATTAATATCTGAAGCCAACTTCTCGGTTTGTTTCCAGTAATACAATGTACTATCATATTTCCCTTCATTAAAATAGACTTTTCCCAGATCGTAAAGTGTTTCACCATATAGAGATTTGTTATCTCCTTTTCCAAAGATTTTTAAGCCTTGATTTAAGAAATTAATTGCAGTATCATACTTATTTAAAGCACCATACACCAAACCCATGTTTTTAATAGATATACCTATTTCTTTGTGGCTGCCAAGTTTTTCCTTAATAGAAAGAGCCTCCTTGTGATAACTTAGTGCTTTTTCGTAATTACCTAGGTTATAATAAATACTCGCTATATTATGTAAAGATATCCCCACTCCTTTTGAGTTATTTATTTCTTTACTAGTTCTGTAAGAGTCTATATAGTATTGTAATGCTTTATAGTAATTCCCCTGTTGCTCGTAAAAAATCCCAAAAGCATTATAAGACTTGGCAATCTCATTTTTATCACCAATTTCTAATCTTGTATTTAATGCCCGGTATCTGTAAATCAAAGATTTTTTTAGTTCACCTCTCTTTGAGTATATATAGCTAACCATGTTCTGAATATTGGCATATTCAGTTTTATTTTCACGCTGCAATACATTGTTAATCTCTTCAGAAAGTAGAATGTCAAGTGATTTTTCGTACTCACCGATAAAGTAATAAACTATGGCAGTTTTACTCTGAGATAGGCAGTCTAGGTACTCTAACCTATATTTTTTAGCATTTTTATCAGCCGCTTCGAATATCAACAGTGCACTATCGTAATTTCCATCGTCTAGATAATACTCCCCAATGTTGTGTTGCGCACTAATTAATCCATTAATATATTCTATTGAAATAGCAATTTTTAAGGCATTTTTAGCAAAATAAAGTGAAGAGTCTTTATTATAAATTTTATATTTTTTTGAGAGCAGGTTTAATGAATCAACTTCACGAGTTTGTATATCAGTTAAAGAAGCACCATTATCTTCCTGATTGAAGAATTTTGCTGCCTTTAATTGAGTGAAAGTGAGTAAAAATAGTAAAATTAGCGATCGTCGAAGCACTATGTAATTATTTCATAGATATAAAAATCTGATATTTTATTTTCATATTCTTCAAAATGAAACATTAAAAATCAGGGCTGAAAGCTTTTTGCCTCTAAGGTATGGCAAATATTTAAAAATTTACAATTTCAAAACCAAATTATGGTATTTAGCAAATTGAAAAAGCCTTATAATTTAGTGGTTTAAAATAAGTATTTTCATCTATTCGTCTTATATTAATTGTAATAATTAGAACATTTTGTTTTATTTTTCCTAGAATCTCTACATATTTTACAATCTAACACATTTACATGTTCAATAATTTCATCTGTTAACCAAGTTAGAATATTATTACTAAAAAAGTCTTCTCCACAAGCAGCTCTTCTATACAGTTTTATCAATACATGGGCTTAGTCTGACTCATTGTTCTAGCTTAAAAATCTTTTCGCAAAACCTCTAATGGAGATCGTTTCAGAATTTCTCGTAAATTTAAACTGCCAACTAAAACTGTTAAACAAATTATAGTAAATAGAATTATAAGCAATTCAGGCACAACCGGAATAAAAACTAAATCTAAAAAATAAATAGTGAGTGCCCAGCTTGCCAGTAACGATAATAAAATACCACTAATTCCAGCAAAGAAACCAAGATAGGCATATTCTAGTATAGCAATGCTCAATAACTGCTTTTGCAAGGCTCCAATGGTTCGCAGCAAAGTATTTTCTTTTATCTTCATAAACTTGCTATTTACTACTGATCCTGCCAATACCATAAGTCCAGTTACTATACAAAACATCGCCATAAACTTGAGTGCAAATGCGACTTTGTTCATCACTTCGTCTAAAGTTCTAAGCATGAGAGACAGATCGACCGTAGATATATTTGGCGCTTTTTCGGCTAATCTTTGTTTAAACCTAGCATTAATAAAGGTTGATGGTGCATGTAAAAGCAACGCATAAAAATGTGGTGTTTCTTCCAACACGCCAACTGGAAATAAAAATGCAAAATTGGTATGTAGCTGTTGCCATTCAACTTTTCTAATACTTCCAATAAAAGTTTGAATTGCAAGACCTTGAACATTAAAGATTACTTCGTCTCCCAATTCCAATTGGAGCTGTTCGGCAATGGTTTCTGTTACAGAAATAAATACAGTATCATTCTTACTTCTTACACTATCGAGCAAAGAACCTTGTACAATGGTTTCAGAATCAATTAATTCTTCTCTGTAGGTAGCCAAATGCTCCATATACAATAACCAATCTGGTATGTCTACCTCAGTATCTTCTGACTTTAGTTCAGAAATTGACTGCCCATTTACTTTGTGCAACCTAAGCAAAACAATTGGTACTTCTTTGTTTTTTGTAAGTCCAAAATCATCTATCATCTGAACAACGTCTTCTTTCTGATCTGGCTGTACATCGTACAAAACCATATTCGATTTTGTTTCATCTGAAATTTTACCGATTTGCTGTAATATTCCATTTTGTACAATGCTGATGGTAGAAATTAAGAAAGCACCCAAACCAATTACCAACATAAGTATAATTGTCTGGTTATTTGGCCTGAACAGGTTTGCCAAACTTTGCCTAAAAATAAAGTGGGCTCTATATGGGAAAAATTTACGGATGGCAGTTACGATTATAAACCCAACCAAACCAAAAAGACCAATACTTAGTAAGAATGAGAGATAAAAATAAGTACCAATCTTAAAATCTCGGGTTTGCAATAAAGCAAATAGCCAACTAAAAAGTATAATTAAAAAAATCACCTTTATTTTAGCTCTTCCCTTGCCAGATATACTTTCTACATTGTTTCTTAAAACAGCAAGTGGAGGTATAAACCTAATACTTACTAGCGGCAACCAAGCAAATAACATGGTAATAATAAATCCAATTAATACGCCTTCGGTAAGTGCTAGCCAAGAAACTTTAAACTCTAATGCTACTGGTAAAAAATCTTGTAATACCAATGGAATTAGTAATTGAATGTAATGCCCTCCTAATGCACCTAGTAAACTTCCTAAAAAACCAAGTATCGCAATTTGAAGAAAAAAAACTTTAAAACCAGCACTGCCAGATGCACCTAAACATCTTAAAATAGCTACAGTTTTTATTTTTTCTTTACTGTAAATATGTACAGAACTAGCCACACCAGCAGAACCAAGAATTAAAGCAACAAAACCCAAAAGGTTAAAAAACCTATTCAGATTTTCGAAACCACTGCCCAAGCTCTCTTTTCTGTATGCGACTGTCTCGTAGCCCAAGCCATTTTTGTTAATCACTGCCCGAAGTTTACCAAGCAAGTCTTCTGCGCTACTAGTTTCTGTATTTTTAAAATACTTTCTATAGCTAATTCTACTGCCTTTGCCTAATAGATTGGTTGCGGCTAAACTATCTAGTGGAATATAAACGGAAGGAGCAAATGTGCCAGCAATTTTCACATTCCCGGGAATTTTGGTAACAATGCCAGCTACTTTTAATTTAAGCTTGCCAATTTGAAGTGTATCTCCTGTGGAGACTTCGTACTCAAATGCCATATTATCATCTAGCAAAGCTTCTCCATTAACCCGGAAACTATCTAAGGCGGTTGAAGGTATGGTTAACATTTCACCATAAAAAGGATAATCACCTTCTACAGCTACTACTTGTGCTATTCGGCTTTCTCCATTGTGCGGAAATGTTACCATTGAAGAAAAACGCGCATCACTTGCTTGTTCCTGAGATAAAGAATCTAAGAAACCATAATCTTCTCCACGAAAATCATTATCACTGTAAAGCACTAGGTCTGCCCCAAGCAGAGCTTTTGCCTGATTGTCTATATCTTTTCTAAGATTGTAGTTAAAAGAATGAATGGCTACCAGTGCGGCTATACCTATTACAATTGAAGAAATAAACCAGATAAGTCTTGGTAAATTTTTTCTAGCATCATTCCATGCTAATCTCCACATCCACCTGTCTACAAGCAAACTGCTTTTTTTCCTTTTTACCCTGATTAACCTATCCATGTAAACTTTACTCAGCTAAAAAAATGATGTTTCTATTGTAGTAAATTACAATACATTCATTTAAGATGAAACTAGATAATAAATGATTTATAAGTAATAAAAATTCCAGTATCCATTTTGTTTAAAAAGATTAAAAAAAGTCCTCTGATTTGGAGGACTTTCTGTTTTTTAGCAAAAAATAAAGATTTTATTATGTTTTTACAGCATCAATAAAATTAATTGAATTAAAGATTGTTCAACTAAAATCATCATCAAGAAAGGCATCAGCTTTACTTTTTGCTTCAATTTTTCTGGCTTGGTTATAATATATCAGCATGCTAATTCCTCCACAAAGAAACACCATAGAGAAATAGGCAACTTCTTCTGTCATTCTTGTAAAAGTGTATAGAAACTCCCCTATTAATAAACCAATACTAACTCCAATAGCAATAATACCATACTTTAACATCCCTTCTCTTTTGTTTTTCCTTCTTTTTGTTGAAGTTAACAAATCTGCCTCTACACCACTTTCGATCATGGCCATACGCTCTCGATGCCTAGTCATAAAAATGATATAAATTATTCCAAAGAGGCTACCAAATGTTGATACTATTGCTACAATAGCGATTAAATCTTCCATTGGACTGTGTTTATTTTGCTAAATTGATTTCATCTCTTTGACAATCTTAAAAACAAATTGGTTACAAAAAAGAAAAATTATTTTTTATGTAATCTGAATATAAAAAATATCTTTGTTCAAATGCCTATATTTCAACCAAATTCATAACTAATATTTATAATATTTTTCATCCATGCCAAGTAGCAAATTAGCCTTTTTCAGATACCTGCTTATAGACCAGATGCTCCGTGATAAAAGAAAGCCCTACCCTAGTAAGCAAGAATTACTTGAAGCCTGTGAAGAAAAGTTCGGTGTAAGGTCTGTTTCTACAATTGAAAAAGACATTAATGCTATGCGTCTAGAGTTTGATGCACCAATAGAATACAGCAAAAGAATGAAAGGATACCATTATACAGAGTCTTCTTTTAAACTTTTGTCAGTTAATCTTTCAGATGAAAACTTGGTTGCATTAGGATTTGTAGAAAGCTTTCTAGAAGACTTTAAAGCAATGCCTATATTCTCCGAATTTTCTGATGCAGTAGATAAAGTGCTTGACGGATTAGAGATTACCAGAAACTTTGGAAAAAACCTCAAACCAGTAAGCAATTTTATTCAGCTAGATAAATCGCCCTATTTTAAAGGTAGCGAAATGTTGAGCCAATTAATACAGGCAATTGCAGACCAAAAAGTTGTACTGGTACATTACAAAAAGTTCAATTCTGAAGCTGAAAAGCAATACACTATTCATCCTTATATTATTAAAGAATTTCAACATTTCTGGTATTTAACCGGCTATGTAGAAGGCTATAACGAAGTAAGAACTTTTGGTATAGATAGAATTACTGCGGTTACAACTTTAGAAGAAGAATACAAAGAAGCAGATAAAGTTGGTTTTAATGCCAATGCATATTTTAAGAATTGCCTTGGAGTTACCACACTAGATAGAAAGCCAGAAAAAGTTGTTTTATCATTTTCTCCACAAAGAGGAAATTATTTAAAATCGCAACCTCTACACACTTCACAAAAAATTCTTGTAGATAATAACGATGAATTTAGAATAGAGCTGTTGTTAATTTCTAACTTTGAGCTTCGAAATGTAATTCTCAGTTTTGGCGCAGATATAAAAGTACTAGAACCTACCAGCCTAAAAGAAAGCATTATTGAAGCAATGAAATCGGCTATTGATAACTATTAGCCTATAGAATTAAGAGATATGGAAAATAAAGCAACCAGAGAAACACTTATAGAGCAGTTAAATACTTACGAAGCTTACAATGCACATGAGGATAAAATGCTTAGCAACATTTTAGGCTTTGTAATTAATCATGAAAATTGTTTCTTAAGAAGTAATTTAAAAGGTCAGGTAACGGCTTCTGCTTGGATATTAGATTATGACCACCAACATGTGTTAATGTTACACCATACCAAGTTAGATAAATGGCTACAACCCGGCGGCCATACAGATGGTAACCCAGATGTGCTAGCAGTTGCACAAAAAGAAGTGGAAGAAGAAACCGGTTTAACCACTTTAATAAGCTTTGGAGAAGAGATTTTTGACATTGATGTACATGACATTCCAGCTTACAAAGATGTGCCAGCTCATAAGCATTACGATGTACGTTTTATTTTTGAAGCTGATATAGACGAGCCTTTGGTAATTAATCACGAATCTAAAGAGTTAAAATGGGTTCCATTAGATGAAGTTAAAAACTATAACAGTGAAACTTCTATAATGAGAATGGTGGAGAAAACTTACGAAATTGGTTAATAGTATTTCGACATTTATTTATAAATTTTAAAGTCAGGAAAAGGAGAAGAGTAATGAATTTTTTAGCACATATTTTCCTGGCTTATCCTTCTGAACCATTAATGGTGGGTAATTTTATAGCAGACTTTGTAAAAGGAAAAGCTTACCAAAACTACCCCGAAAAGATTCAGTTGGGAATTATAATGCACAGGCAAATAGATACTTTTACAGATACTCACCCTATTGTAAAACAAAGTATCAGAACAATACGACCCGAGCAAGGTAGATTCTCTCCTGTTGTAATAGACATGATGTACGATCATTTTCTTGCCGCCTACTGGAAAGATTTTCATCAAGAACATTCGCTCGAAAAATTCACTAAACTGGCTTACAAAACCTTTGATGAAAATGAGCAGTTTTTCCCTGAAAAGGTGAGGACCTTTTTTCCCTATATGAAAAATGATAATTGGTTATTGAGGTACCCAACTATAGGAGGTTTACAAAAAAGTTTGAATGGCTTATATAAGCGTACTGGAAGTATTTCTAACATGAACAAAGCTTCTGAAACACTTATCAAAAATTACGATCAATTAAAAAGCGATTTCTTCGAATACTTTCCGCTACTCCAACAGTTCTGCATAGATTTTCTAGCAAAAAAATAATCCTTCCCAAAAATATGAGAAGGATTATTGAATGATTATTTAAAGCAATATTTTAAAAATCGTGTCCTAGTGTAAAATAGAACATTGGATCTTGTCTAGAATCGTCTTCTATACCCCAAGCAACATCAAACTTAGTGTAATAACCTAGCAACATAGTTCTGATACCAGCACCATAACCAATCAGGAATGGATTCTTAAAGTTCTTTACAGTTGCTATAAAACCACCCTCAGAGTTAACACTTTCAATTACTTCGGTATTTAGCGCATTCTCTCTGTTAAATGGACTAACACCCGTCCAAGCAGAACCAACATCTGTAAAGCCAACTAACTGTAAGTTTCTAAAGAAGTTAGAAGTAATGGTTCCTTTATAGAAATATTTAAGTAGTGGAAATCTTAACTCGGCATTTACCAAAATTACATTGTTACCAGAAAGCTTGTTGTATTTAAAACCTCTCATACTGGTTGCAAAGTTGATAAACATTCTATCACTGTTCTCTTGTACAACCTCTCCCACATCTGTATCAAACTTATTAAACAGCCAGTTATCTACACCACCGAGCAAATATTCTTTCTTAGCTTGTCCGGTAAATTGCCCATAAGCTACTCGAGTAGCAAAGATGAGTGAACGGTGTATTTTCTGGTAATTTCTAAAATCTATATAAAATTGCCCGAAGCTTTTGTTTTTACCATTTTCACCCAGACCTATATAGTTTTCATATTTTATTTTAAGTCTGGTTCCTTCCATCATGTTTACACCAGTAATTATACTGTTATCGTAAATAAATTCGGAGTTAAAACCAGTATAGTTTGTTACTACATCAGGCTCACTTAACAAGTTAATATCTGTAGTTGTAAATCTGGTAGTAGCGAAAAATGGCTCAAAACTAATTCTACTGGTTATGTTAAAAGGATATGAAACAGAACCTTGGAATAAGTTCATATTGTATTTTTCTGTGGCAGACTCTGTAGGAACTTCCAGATTTCTTCTCTCGAATCTAGCACGATAATCTAGTCTGGTTTTTAGGTATTCATACTCTGCAAAAAGGTTACTATTATTCAGGTTAGTAACATAGAAAATACCAGCGTTAATTTTATGGTTTTCCAGTACGTCTGTCATAGCAACTTCAAATAGAAGTCCCCAACCTCTTTGCGGGTCAATTTTTACAGAAGTAACAAAATTATCGGCAGCAAACTGCTTTTCGTAAGGCAACGATCGGGTTATCTTAAACTCTTCTTTTTCTTCCTCTTGTTGTTCTTCTATCTTGGTTCGGTACTTGTCTAAGAAGCTTTTTCGCTTGCCTTTAGAGAAGGTATCAAACTGATAATCGTCTGTATCTACTTCCGTTTCTGTTGAGTCTGTAGCATTGCTTACAATTTGCTCAATTTCATCGTCATGTGTTATCGAATCTTCTTTAACAGGTATCTCTTGTAACTCTTCGTTTTGCAAAGTATCTGTTAAGTTTTCGAGTTTTTGCTCTAGTGAATCTTGTACTTCAAGCATGGTAGAGTCTACAACTTCTAAGCTGTTTATCTTGTTAATGCTATCTTGAATAGCTTTTGCTCTTTCTTGAATGCGCTTCAACATCTTGGCTTCTTCTTTTTCTTTGCGCTCTTTTTCTTCTTTCAGCTTTTTAGCTCTCTCTTCTTCCTGACGCTTACGCTTTAACTCTTGCAGGTTTCTTAAATCAAAAATTTGCTGTCTGTAAGTCTTTCCTGTAAAAGTTGAAACATCATCTTGAAAGTTTTTATCGTGAATGATATGTTCATTAGATTTATAAAGCATTACCGCAAACATGTCATTCTTTCTTACATCATAGGTTTTTATACTGGTCTGGTAATTTGTGAGCTGTATAGAAACACTATCTTCCATATCGTACTTATACATCTGCGAAATACCTCGCTGGTCACTTAAGAAAAGCACCTCTTTTTCGCTAATTGCCTTAGGCATCACATCTTTACTTAATGTATTGGTAAGCCTCGAAAGGGTGTTCGGATTTTCAGGATCGTAAAGGAAAATATTGAAGTTATTCGTAATTTCTTCTTCTTTAACCGACTTAATTACCGAAATAGAATCGTCTGGTCTGTTAGAAGAGAAAACTATTTTTCTGTCTTTACCCGGCAAATAACTAGCATCCAAATAATCGAATGGATCATTAGTAACTTGTGTAAGCTTTCTTTCTCTATAGTTATAAATATAAAGGTTGTTTTTACCTCTCCATTCAGCACTTAGCGTCATATAGTTTCCATCAGAAGAGATGTCAAAAGATTTAATATTGCTAAAACTTCTAAAAGTTCTTTTCTCTCTTCTCTTATTACCACTTTTCTTTAACTCGTAAAAGCGGAGAAATACTTTACCATTTTTTGCAGCGAAAATACCCAACTCATTCCTATCTCTCCACGAGATCAAAGGCATTTCTTCATCTACTTTCTGGTTAATTAGTTTGTAACCACCTTTTAAAACTACAGTCTCTTTGTTCTTTTCTATATTAAGTAATTTTACTTTATATCTGCCTCTTATATTCTCTGTATATGCTAAATATCTACCATCTGGGCTAAGCTTTAATTGATGGTAAATTTTTTCTCTTTTATTTTTACCAAGCAGCTGCTCGTCTTCTGGT
Source organism: Chondrinema litorale (assembly GCF_026250525.1). GTDB lineage: Bacteria > Bacteroidota > Bacteroidia > Cytophagales > Flammeovirgaceae > Chondrinema > Chondrinema litorale. The sequence goes on along the minus strand of NZ_CP111043.1, from coordinate 4,569,666 downwards.
CTTTCGTGACCTTCTTTAATACTATTGAATTGTTTATCGTAATAAGCTTTCCAACCTTTTATAAAAGTTTTAAATGGGATGCCTAAAGTTTGCTGAATGCTTTGCTCTTCATTTCTTACAATTCTAGTTAAGTTCAACACATTCGCAATGTTGGATTTGCCGTACTCTTCAGCTATGTAATTCCAGATTGATTGACCAATAAGTTTGGCATCTTCGCCTTCTAGGTTGGTGATTTTTTTCATTTTCTTCTTGCTGAGTGCATCGCGCAAGTAGTCATCCATATCCACACTCCAACCTTCGGCAATGTAAGTAGCAGCACCAGCCATAAACCACTCTGGCAAGTTTAAAAGATATGAGTTTTGAAAAATCTCTTTCAAATTACCGCCATACATCATCTCAAAAATTAAAATATCTGAGATACCTAAAGCCAGCTCGTTTTTAAAGTTGGCTTTGCTTCCTGTAAAAGCTAATTCAATTTCTGATCTCACAAAATTGGTTTGTCCACCTACATCGTATCCTTGATCATAAACACCAATATTACTTTGTTGCAAATCGATGATTGAATTATAAATAAGGATCTTTGTTTTATTGTATGGCGAGAAACCAACCAAGTCTGTAATTCTATCAAAATCTTTTTCGGCATATTCTGCCGCCAATTTGGCAAGATCGTAGCCACCATCGTAAAAATAGATATCAAAGTTGGTAGTAGAAATGTAGTTCCACTCCATTCTTTTATATTGTACCCTGTTTTTACCGAAGTGATTCTGCCTAAACTGAGCAGAGGTTTCCAACGAAAAGATCGAAAGAAAACAAATGGTGATAAGGCAAAGGGTAAAAGTTTTGTTAATCATATATTGCGAACTGTAATAAATACTGTAATTTCTCTTATCGGATACATTTGGTTTTCCCATAGGGATGGATTGGATTATAAAACGGAAAAAAATAAAATACCAAAAAATGCTAAAAAGCTTGATCTAATATACAAACAATCTTTCCTATATAATCTCTGCTAGTTTTTGATAAATAAGGCCTTAATGTAAGGTTTTCGCTTGATTTTCATTTCAGAAACACTTTCATCGTTTTTAAAGTTTTGTAAGCACATCATTTTTTATATTATATTTCCGTATTACACGGCTAATATCCACTAATCCCATTAGTGGAAACCCCGAAAGAAGTACCTCTGTAAAATGCTTTGCAAAGTATGGAGCTAATGAAATTCCCTTTGCACCCAAACCATTAAACACTCCTAATTGCTCATAAACTGGATGCAAACCTACAAATGGTCGCCTATCATAAGTAGCTGGTCTTATGCCAGTTAGCTGACCTACTACTTGATAAGGTAAATGAGTAAGCTGTTCCATTTTGTCTAAGAGCATATTTCTTGCATCCTCTGTTACTTCGTAATCAAGCTCTCTATTATTATAAGTCGCTCCTACTTTACTTGTACCGTCTGGCTGGGGTAAAATCCAACAACCTCGGTTTATAGCATGTTCAAAAATATTTTTTTCGAACTTAACTTTTAGCAATTCTCCTTTTACTGGCCTGAAAGCCAACCAATTAAAAAATGGATTACCAGATGCACTTCCTACTCCATCACAAAAAAATATCTTTTCTGCTTCTATTCCTTTCCATTCAACTCCATCTTCGATCAGCTTAAGATCATCGTAATTAAACTCATCATTAATATAGAAGCCCAGATTTGCAATCTTTTTTCTGTAGCTATCCAACATTAGTGGTATATCCACATAACCAGAACCCTTTATAATCATTCCTCCAAAATCGGCATGGAGCTCATTTTTGTATAAAGTTTTACTAAATCCTCTGATGTAAGTTGCATACTCATCTTCAGCAGAATTTGCCATCCATGTGTTTTGTTTTTCCTGCGAATCAAAAGGAATAAACATATCCATCTGATGAAAAAAATTTTCACCTGTATATGCTTCAAACTCTGGGTAAAACTCTTGTAAAGCAGGAAATAGCGTATCGGCATACCAACTCTTCACCATTTTTCTACCTGTAATCGGATTAAAAATCCCTGCTGCTACTCGCGAAGAACTTTTCCTTTTATCGTTTTCAATTACCCTTACAGTTTTACCTGCTTTAAGTAAGTTATATGAAAGTATCGTTCCTGCAATTCCTTGTCCTACAATCAGATAGTCTATCTTCATTTCATTTGTTTTTTGCTTATGAATCCTTGAGATTTGGAAATCTAAGCAAATTAAGTAATTGAAATTCTATAATGGTAACAATAAAATTTTTTACTAATGGTGGATTCGGCGAAAACACCTACATTCTTTCCGACGAAAGTAAATCCTGCATAATTATAGACCCAGGATGTTATCAGAAAGTTGAAGAGGAAGACATTAAAAATTACATTGAAGAAAATAACTTAAAAGTTGAAAAAATTGTAAACACACATTGCCATATAGATCATGTATTGGGCAACTATGCAATGAAGAAAGCATACGATGTACCTATTTACATACCTGAAAATGAATTAGAGGTTTTAAGATCTGTTCCTGCGTATGCACCGATGTGGGGTTTTCCTGCTTATCAACCGCAAGAGCCAGATGTTTTAATTAAAAGAGAAGAGAAAACCATTGAGTTTGGAAACACCTCTTTAGAAATTCTTTATGTACCAGGGCATGCTCCGGGGCACCTCGCCTATTACCACAAAGAAGAAAAATTCTGTATAAATGGAGATGTGCTATTTAGAATGAGTGTAGGTAGAACAGACTTGCCTGGTGGTAACCACAGTCAGTTAATGGATAGTATTCGCAACGTGATGTACCAATTACCAGACGATGTAACAGTATACTGTGGGCATGGTGATGAAACAACAATTGGCTTCGAAAAAAAACATAATCCCTTTTGTAGAGTAAATTAGTTATACAACTAATTATTTACTGGAAGATAACCATGCTGAAAAAACATTTATTGCTTCCTCTTTCTTTAGCAATGCTCACATTTGCCTGTGTTAAAGAACAAGATGAAAATTTGCAGAAAAGGGAAAATGAAGTTTCTGTAGATGAAAAAGTCGATTTTAAGAATATAGAAAACGAAAGGTTAAAAGAATGGACTGAGTACTACCAAACTCTGGATGCCTCTTTTGATCTTGCCAAATTTCAATTTCAAAACCTAGATACGATAAGAGACATTGAAGGTACTGTAGCAGGAACTTTTGATGAAAGCTTCAAAGAAATCTATAATGATTTCTTAATCTATTCTCCTGACAAAAAGAGGTATTTGGATATAGACAGCTACTACTGGCAAGAAGAAAACGGCAATGCAGTATTTTCACCAGATCAAGAAATTAATTTGGTTGACATTGAAAAAGAAACTGTAACGCGTGTTGCTTTTAATGGCCCTTCATTAACTGTTGAGTCTGCATTTTGGATAGATAATCAAACTTTTTTTCTACTTGAAAATTCAGTTGAAGATGGATCGTCACCTTTTATTGCAGAGTTTGATTTAGCAAATGAATTGATAAAGTATTACCAATACTCAGACAGTGTTCATTTCGAATCTAAGTTCACAGAAAATAAACTCAAGAAAAAAGGAATTTTCTTATAGAGACCTGATCAATTAAGTTGTTTCACTAAATCAATTGAAAGATTTTACATCAAATAAATGATTAAAAAAAACATCCCCAATTATATTACGCTAGGTAACTTACTGTGTGGTATACTAGCTATCCATCAAATATATTCTGGTAACTATACTCTGGCTTCTTGGCTAATTGCCATAGCTGCTTTGCTAGACTTTTCAGATGGATTTGCAGCAAGAATGCTCAAAGTAAGTTCACCAATGGGTAAAGAGTTAGACTCACTAGCAGACATGGTCACTTTCGGCCTCGCCCCTGCCATGATTTTATTTAACCTTTATCCAGAACCTGAATCACCTTTAAGGTACATTACCTTGCTAATTGCTTTGGCTTCTGCATGGAGACTGGCCAAGTTTAATATAGATACCAGACAATCAGATTCATTTTTGGGTGTGCCAACTCCGGCAAGTGCACTCTTTATTGGCTCTTTGCCATTAATTTTTCAACAAAGTCCGAATTTAGAAGCTTACTTAACTGCACCGGTGTATCTAATTATTTCGGTATTTTTATCAATCGCAATGGTAGTTGAATTGCCTTTGTTCTCATTAAAATTTAAGAAGTTTGGTTTTGCTGAAAACAAGGTTCGCTATTTATTTCTTATTGGTTCTATTTTGCTTTTGATATTTTTGCAGTTCATTGCTTTACCCGTGATTGTGGTTATCTACATAATTATATCACTGATTGTTCACTTAGCCAATTCGAATAATGACGCTGCAACAAGCAGTTAAAAAAATGAATATATGGGGGCAAGAAAAAGTCCCCTTCTTTTTTATGATTGATTTCTATGGCAAAGAAGCCGAGGTTCTTCCGCTATCAGTTATAAATTCTGCAAACCTACTATACAATATCAATGGAATAAACAATACTGAGTATCTCGACAAAAGCTTTTATAAGAAGCCAGAGTTAAATATTTCACCTGTCGATTTTGATACTTACCTTCAAGCTTTTAAGCATGTTAAGAAGAACCTACTGCTTGGAAACTCTTTTTTGGTAAATCTTACCTTTCCAACAAAAATCTCAACCAACCTGAGCTTGCTTGAGATTTTTAAAATGAGCAAAGCCAAATACAAAGTCTGGTTTAAAAATCAGTTTGTGGTTTTCTCTCCCGAAACTTTTGTAAGAATTGAGCATGGTAAGATTTACTCTAACCCGATGAAAGGGACTATCTCTGCCGAAATCCACAATGCAGAACAAGTGATTATTAATGATCAAAAGGAAATGGCTGAGCATACAACCATAGTCGATTTAATAAGGAATGATTTAAGCATGGTTGCAAGCAATGTAAAAGTTGATTCCTTTAGGTATATAGATACGCTTGAAACAAACAAAGGAGATATTCTACAAGTGAGTTCTCAGATAAGTGGCAATCTTCCCTCAGATTATCCAGAAAAGATTGGTTCTATTATTGGAAAATTGCTGCCCGCAGGTTCAATCTCTGGTGCTCCCAAAAAGAAAACGCTTGAAATTATCAAAGAAGCAGAAATTTACGATCGCGGTTTTTATACAGGAACCTGCGGCATTTTCGATGGTCAACATCTGGATAGTGCAGTAATGATTCGCTTTATTGAGCAAACTGATAATGGATTGATTTTTAAAAGCGGTGGTGGCATTACAGCTTTTAGCAATCCCCAATCAGAATATGAAGAATTGATCAAAAAAGTCTATTTCCCCTTTTCTTGAAAGAAAGCTTTCACCTTATCAATTACATATTGCTGATCGTCCGATGATAAGCCGGGATAGATCGGCAAACTCAAAGTAGTTGTACTAATCTTTTCAGTTACTGGAAAATCTCCTTGCTGATTAGCTAAATTTTGAAAAGCCTTTTGCAAATGTGGTGGTTTAGGATAATGTATTCCTGTTTGAATTCCTGCTTCGTTTAAAAATGTATTTAACTGCTCTCTCTCACTTGTAAGAATTGTATAAAGGTGATAGACTGAGTTTGAGTTTTGAGTAATAGCAGGAATTTGAATTTCATCAATATCTACAAATGCTTGATTGTAATTTGCAGCAACCTTATTTCTTACATTATTCCAGCTATCGAGATATGGTAATTTTACAGATAGAAAAGCAGCTTGTAATTCATCCATTCTCGAGTTTAAACCAACTTCATCACATTCATACTTTAGCTTAGTTCCATAGTTTCTAAGTCTCTCGACTTTTTCAAACAGTTTGCTATCTTCTGTAGTAATTGCACCTGCATCACCTAAAGCACCAATCGTTTTAGATGGATAAAAACTACAAGCGTTTATATGCCCAAAGGTTCCTGTTTTCTTAGCATTGTAACTTGCACCAACAGCTTGTGCGTTGTCTTCTATCACCCATAAATTATGTTCATTTGCCAAGCTCAATAGTTCGTCCATCTTACAAGGGTTTCCATATAAATGAACTGGCATAATTGCCTTGGTTCTGGAATTGATTAACCCCTTACATTTCTTTAAAGAAAGATTACAAGTAAGTGCATCCACATCAACAGGAACAGGCTTGGCTCCTGTTTGAATAACAGCAATAAAACTAGCAGAAAAGGTATGCGCCGGAACCAGTACTTCATCACCAGTACCAATGCCTAAAGCCATTAGAGAAATTTGTAAAGCCTCCAAACCATTCGCAACTCCACTTGTATACTCACATCCTAAATATTCACTAAACTCCTTTTCGAATGTTTTAAGCTTTTCACCTAGCACAAACCAGTTTTGCGTAAGGGAATCTTTAAAAGCTTTTTCTAAAGCTAGACCACATTGCTGATGGATTTTATCTAGTGAATAAAAGGGAACTTTACAGGTCTTCAAATTAGTCTCTTATGAACTTTAATATACAGTCTGTTTAAGAATGCATAATTAATTATTGCCAACAGGATTTACACGAGTTTCATACTTTTTTTGAAAAGCATCTAAACGTAAAGCTACATTTTCTCTAATGTTTGTATAAAAAATATTGTAGTCATACACATGGTAATCTCCAGAAAATGGGAACCTGTACTTAGGCTCTATCGGCTTGGTAACTCTTAATACACCATTTACCAATTGTGCATCTGTTAGCGACTCATTAATCTTTTTAAACTTCTCGGGCTTTCTCACAAACGGCGTAGATCCAATGTTCAGTTTACTTTCAGCATAGCTATCGTCTGTCTTCCAATTAAGCGGATTAATTACTACCATATTTTCATCCCTATTTGTGTAAAACTCGTTGCCATATTCACCCGCAAAACACAAATCATTCTTTACATAAAAAGGATATTTTCTGCCATTTTTCTTATAAGTATTCCAACTAATTACACAGCCAGTATCTGTTTCGCTCTGTGCTGCTGTTACACTCTTATATTCTTTAAATTTCTTAATCGGTTGTGTAGATGCATTTCCAATCAAATAAGCCGCTACTAGCTGATCGTATAATGGTTTGCCTTCAAAGAACTCTTGTATTAATCTGATACCGTGATAACTCCCTTGGCTATGCCCAGCAATAATAATAGGCCTGCCATTATTGTAATGCTCTAGATAATATTCAAATGCTTGTTTAACATCGCTATAGGCTACATTAAAAACCTTTGTACGTCTCTTATTTTTATATTTTTTGATAAAAGTAATTAATGAAACTTGCCTGTACCTTGGCGCATACACTCTGCAAGAACCATTAAATACACTCGCCTGATTAAGCATTACAAAATCTGTTCGGTGGTTAAAGCGCTTTGCATCTAATCTAGCATTTTTTACTGTGCTTAAACTCAATGCTGTAGTTGGGTGAATAAAGAAAACATCCGCCTCGGCTATATCTTGATTATCCTTAAAGTTTGATTCTTCAGGTACATAATCTGCCCAGTCTTTTTTAGTTGGTAATGCTGCCCAATAAAATTTGTCACTATAGTCTGGAGCTTCTGGAGTTTTTTGTGCAAATACTTCTAATGAGAAAAGTGCTAGTAAGATAATAATTTGAACAGTGGCTGTATATCTGTTTGACTTCATAATTTGAAAACTAGGTCGGGTTTTGTATTTGTTTCTATAACCTTTTCAAAAAATTGTCCAAAGATTATATATAAATAAACTAACAACTTTCAGCTTTATTCATTCAATTTGTCAAAAGAGAAACATAAAAAAATTTGCTTACAAAAAATAGCATATAATTGAGTGTTTCAACATAGATTTTTTGAATTATAAAAACAGCTATAACAATGGAAGATTTAAAAATATCTTTAATTCAAACTGAATTATACTGGGAAAATATACAAGCCAACCTAAGTAATCTGGAAGAAAAAATCTGGGAAATTACAGAGGATACAGATCTGATTTTATTGCCAGAAATGTTTAATACAGGCTTTAGCATGAATGCTAAAGCACTAGCCGAACCGATGAACCTTACCACTACCAAATGGATGAAACAAATGGCAGCACAAACCAAAGCTGTAATTTGCGGGAGCTTTATCGCAGTTGAAGATGGTAAGTATTATAATAGACTTATTTGGATGCAGCCAGATGGCAATTATAGCTATTACGATAAACGCCATTTATTTAGAATGGCAAAAGAAGAGCTAACCTTTTCTGCTGGTTCAACCAAAAATGTAGTAGAGCTTAAAGGTTGGAAAATTTGCCCGCTCATCTGTTATGATCTACGTTTTCCGGTTTGGAGCAGAAACTTAAATAATCAATACGATTTACTATTGTATGTAGCCAATTGGCCGGCTGCAAGAGAAAGCGCTTGGAATGCTTTACTACCTGCTAGAGCAGTTGAAAACCTGTGTTATGTTGCTGGCTTAAATCGATGTGGAGAAGATGGCAAAAACATTCCTTACCAAGGAGATTCGCAAGTAGTAGATTTTTATGGCAAGAAGATACTTGACATGGAAAATGAAGAAGATATTGCCACCATTACATTATCTGCTGAAAGACTTGAAAAATACCGCAAAAAATTTCCGGCTCATTTAGATGCAGATAATTTTAATTTGATGTAGTGTAATTTTTTTTCGGGTTCAACTACATATAGGGCAAACATTCACTCTAAATAAGAAAATATGGAGCCTAAGTTGAATTTGAACAAAAAGATGCCTTCTTTTCCTAAAAAGTTTTTTGGCAACACCTTTGGTAAAATTACAGCCATATCCTCAGCTGTACTTATAGTTTTTCTGTTGTTTTCTACTTTCTATATTGTAAACCCCGGAAATGTAGGAGTAATTACAAAATTTGGCGCAGTACAAGGTGATATACTTTCTGAAGGAATTCATTTGATAAATCCGGTATCTACCAAGATTATTCCTATAAATGTGCGGGTACAAAAGATTGAAGCAGATGCCACAGCTTCTTCTAAAGATTTGCAAAATGTAACATCTAAAGTAGCTTTAAACTTTTTCCTCTCTAAAGAAAAAGCAAATACTATTTTTCAAGAGTTAGGGCTAGATTACAGAGTTACCATTATAGAACCTGCCATACAAGAATCTATCAAATCTGCTACGGCTGCCTACACCGCTGAAGAACTCATTACAAAGAGACCAGATGTAAAACAAGACGTTTTCGCTAGCATTAAAGATCGACTAGAAAAGAACAATATAATCGTAACCGACTTTTCGATTATCGACTTCAACTTTACTGAAGAATTTAATAAGGCCATTGAAAAGAAACAGATTGCCGAACAACTAGCATTAACGGCTAAAAATGACTTAAATAGAATTCAAACAGAAGCACAACAAGCACTGGCAAAAGCAGAAGGTGAAGCAAATGCAAATCTGGCTATAGCAAAAGCGCAAGCTGAATCTCAAAGATTATTAAAAGAGTCGGTAAATAATGATATTCTTGAGTTACAAGCTATTGAAAAATGGGATGGTACTTTACCAATGGTAATTGGTGAGGGCAATGGAAATGCATTTTTCGATATTGTAGGTGCAATGAATAAAAACAAAGCAAAATAAGCTCTATAAACTCCTCGGGAAGCATTGTATAAATAATTACTTTAAACAATGCTTCCTTTTTTTATCCCTTCCCAAATACAAAAAATACCAATTGTAAGTTACATCTATATCAGATTTGATTTTTTTATTTATCAATTTATTTTTCTGAATCAAATCTCATAGAGACAGTATTACACCTCCTCTATTTTGCCAACAAATTTCAAACTGATTAACCAGGTATTTTTTGTATCTAACAAGATTATTATGCTATCAAGATTTTCAGTTAATTATTTGAAAAATCTGAATATTCAGAGGAAATTTCTTCTTGGGTTTTCATTAATGTTAGCTCTGTTTACAGCGAACTATCTATCTATACAGTATTGCAGAAATCTGGCTAAAGAAGATGCCCTTATTGTAGATGTAGCCGGTAGAAATAGAATGCTATCGCAAAAGATCGCTTTGTATGCAGAGATGATTATAGATGGTAAAGAAGAGTACAGAAAGGAATTACACTCCATTATAGAATTACACAATACTTCCATTGATGCCCTTAAGTTTGGTGGTGCAGCTCCCGGAGTCGATACAGAAAGAACACTACCTGCCTCGCCTAAGCAAATTATTTCTACACTAAACGAAGTGGAGGCATTCTGGAAAAACTATAAAGAAAAAGCTTTAATTATAGCTGAAAAACCGCTTTTTGTAGACAAAATAACAACCAACACTTCGATTGACGAGGCAGGTATTAGCCATACTGAAACTACGACCATACAAGATATGAACCCGCTAGTTTTAAGTGCACTTAGTTACATTGAAAACAATGCTCAGGAAATGCTTTCTAAAAATAATAAGCTAGTTAGAAATTATGTGCTTGCTAACAGAGAGAAGCAAAACAAACTAGATTACTTCACTACGATATTTTTTATTATAACCATAGTGATTCTAGCACGACTACTTTTTCTGGTTTCTGAAAGCATGATTAAACCTTTAAAGAGATTAACTGCGGAATTAAGCTCACTTTCAGAAGGTATACTCACAGAAGTAAAATATGATGAAGCTCGTACAGATGAAATTGGCCAATTATTAAAAACAGCCAACCTTTTAAATAATACCATGACACAAGCCACCAAATTTGCAAGCAATGTTGGAGAAGGCAATTTTGAAGAAAACTATACACTTGCTAGTGATCATGATGAACTTGGAAAAGCCTTGGTAGAAATGCAAAATAAGCTCAAAAATGTAGCTGAAGACGAAAAAAACAGAAAATGGCAAAACAATGGTTATACACTCATCAATAATCTTCTGAGAATAAATGATGAGGATATAGAAGATATTTTGCAAAGAGTTTTAAGTGAGATTATCAAATATGTAAATGCGAGTCAGGCAGCATTTTTTATAATTGAAGAAGAAGGAAGTGATGAATATTTGAACTTGGCAGCTACTTATGCCATGGGCAGGTTAAAATATCTCGATAAAAGAGTTCACAAGGGCGAAGGATTAGTTGGTCAGTGTTGGTTAGAAAAAGCGCCTATTTACCTTAAAAAAGTACCAGATGGCCACTTTGAAATTAGTACAGGTTTAGGGCATTCAGAACCAAAAACTTTACTAATTATTCCACTTATACATAATGATGAAGTTTGTGGAATTTTAGAAATTGCTTTCTTAGAAGAAATAAACAACAGCACAAAAGATTTTCTTGAAATGCTTTCTGCTGATATTGCAGCCACGATATTAAGTATCAAAATAAATAACAAAACCAAGAGACTACTTGAGCAGGCTCAAACACAAGCCGAAGAACTTCGTGCTCAAGAAGAAGAAATGCGCCAAAACCAAGAAGAGCTAAATGCCACCCAAGAAGAAATGATTAGGCAAAAAAGTGAACTTGAAAGAGAATTACTGTCTCTTAGAGAACGGCTAGAAAGTAAGTAATACCCAAGAAGCACCTCGCCATTTGGCGGGTGTTTTAATCTTTTCTGAGATACAAAGTACCAGTACTGGTTTGTACTATTTCTTCTCGATTCATTTTTTGCTTACGGAATTCTCCATTTACATACATTTCTGCCTGATCGCTATAATGCGGGCTTAACACATTCCCCGACTGGCCAGTTGGCAAAACACTAATACTATTTTCATAATCGGAGTAATCTATTATTCTTCGCATTGCAGGTCCCCAAGTAACTTCATACTTGCCACTTTCATTCCATATAAACCCTTGATTATTAATTACCTCAGTTCCTCCTGCTATAGGATAAGGACCTACATTAAAGATTCCTCTTAGCGCTTCTACTTTACCCAAAGCATGCGCGTGTTCTATACTATGTACTTTGCTCCATTGCCACTCATTCATATCACTGCCCAATTGTGTTTCAAGCTCTGTAATCGCTTCTTTAAAAGCGTGAATTAATACATAATTTCGGCTTTCTTGCATCTTTTCAGTATTAATATCATCCCACCAGATAGAAGTATCATTGGCGATTAAAAGTGCATTGGTTCTTCTTGAAATAAATGTTTTCAGATAAGTATCAAAATCTTTTTCACCTAGTTCGTCTTTCATTGCAAAGGCTAATGTTTTATAGAATACATGATGAAAAACTGTTGGTGCAATATCTGCTTGGGCATGGCTTCCATCCCATTTTTCTAATAGATCTATACAAGCTCTTTCGGTTGCATTGAGATTATTCGCTGTACTTTCTACCACAGAAACTATCTCTTGGGCAATTTTGGGATAAACTGGTGAAACATCATCCAAAATCATGGTTTTCATCTTGGCTACATTCCAACTGTCTTCTTTATCCAGCATTTCCATAATTCTTACAGCTCTGTCTTCTGGAATATAGTAACCATAATGGTAAACTCCTTTTACAGAATCCGGCTGATTGTTTGCCGAATATACATAGCCAGAAGGTGGATTTTCAGATTGCGGATTCATATCAAAATTATAGAAACCAAGTGCATCATCTTTTCCAGAAGCGCCATCCAAAATAAATTTAGGATTTACATGTTTAGGCCTAATCGGTAATTTGGCAGAAGCCCACCAAGCTATATTTCCATTAACATCTCCATACATCACATTTAATCCCGGTCCGTGAATTTGAGAAGCTCCCTTTCTTGCAATTGAAATATCATCGGCAAACATCAAATTATAAGCAGCCTCTAAAATAATTGCATTCACTTTAGTATAAACCCACCAAGCACTCACTGACTTTTCATTACCTAACTCAGGCAAAACTTCATTTACTATTGGTCCATGTCTGGTTTCCTTCACTTCAAATGCTACAGCAGCTCCATCTTTCACTTTTATTTCTTCTTGCCTCACTTTAAATTCTAACCAATTGCTATCTGCTAAATACTGGCTTTCATCATCAAGATTTAATTTTTCATAATACAGATCAATATCATCATTTTCAAACATGGTTAGCCCAATCGCATGGTGGTCGCTGTGCCCGACTAAAGCATAAGGAAAACCTGCCAAGAAATTTCCATAGTATTTAAAGTCTGGTGTTTGAATGTGCGCTTCATACCAAACAGATGGTTGCGAGAATGCGATATGCGTATCGTTTGCCATAATCACTTTGCCATTTTCTGTTTTTCGTGGGGCAACAACCCAACTATTACTGCCAAGAAAAGGAGGTACAGGAACACCATCTAAAAGTGTAGTAATTGTTTCGGTTACAGATTCCATTAATTCAAGCGAATCTGCATATTCAATAGCAGGCATAGAGTCCACCTTAATTCCATTATCTTTAAAATATACTGGAATGGTTGCCGCATCTTTATCCCAATTAATTACCAAGTCTTTTACATAATCCTTCCCATATTTCTTGGAAATCTTTTCAATCAATGGCTCTGTTTTAAAAGCCTGTGCAAAACTGAATGCCATATAGCCAATGCTGTTATGTACATCGGTTAAAGTATAAGCTTCTTTAGGAATACCAATAATGTAAAACTCTAGCGGAGTCGGTCCATTTTCGATATATGTATTGATGCCATCCAGATATGCTTCTGCCAGTTGTAAATGTTCACCTTTGGTTTTATAAAGCTCTTCTACACTTGTTTTGGCATGTTCTTCTATGCCGAGTGTTCTAAAAAACTTATCAATTTCTAGAAAGTCTTTACCCAATATCTCAGAAAGTCTGCCTGCTCCCACTCTTCTTAACATCTCCATTTGAAATAGCCTTTCTTGTGCATGTACATAGCCCAGAGCTTTAAAAGCATCTGTTCTCGAAGAAGCATAGATATGAGGCACGCCAAATTCATCAAACTTTACTTCTACATCTTCATTCAACCCATAATATTTAACTTCTCCATTGTATTTTGGCTTCTGCGTTTGCAACCAAAAGTAGCCACCTAAACAGGCTAACAAAATGAAAAAAAATAATAGCAGCAGTATATTTTTGATAATTCTCATGGAGTGTATCCCTATTAATGTTTGTTTTGCTTAGATAATAAATATCTGTTTATTTTCCGATTGAAAATTAATTAATACAAATTTTGTTTCTTTTGCCGAAAGGATTTTTTTTTCAAGACTTAACATTAGATTTTAATAAGATTCAACCTGATGAAGCAAATATTAAAATACGGATTCTTAATTATTACAACACTTCTACTTTTTTTCGCCTGTAGCAGTCACGATTTAGACAAGATTGATTTTACCTCAGACTTACAAGCAGCTTTTTTTTTAACTTCTAATTCTGAAGGAATTGAAGTGATTGAAGGTACTGAGCTTTGGTACTCAGACACAGATACATTAAGATATGACAACCTATTGCTTAAACTAGATACTTTTAATTTAGCGCAAAGAGATATTGAAAAAGTCATTCCTGAAGAAGTCTATTTAACTATTATCAACTTTTCGGATGACGAATCGCTTTCTACTGCTAATTGGCGCTTTCTAAGATCGGTACAGTTATATATCTATAACCAAACTGGAGACGATAGTTTACTCCTCGCCCGTCTCGATACAATTTCCACAAGTATCAATGCAACTATTACACTTGACCCTAATACTGAGTCTATAAGACAATTTTTAATTGACGAAGAATCTAATTTTAAAGCATTATTAGAATTTAGAGATGAAATAACACGAGATTACATTTTTCAATTAGATGGAATTAATCGTGTTGAAGGTGAGATCAAATAATCGAAACTTCTAATGCTAAGAAAATCATTATTCTTTCTATTTCTAGTAATCTGTCTTGCTTGTTCCAAAAAGCATTTTCTTTATCAAACTTGGCTACCAGTTTATGTAGAAGAAGATAGTGTTCAAGGCAGCTTAAAAAGTGTAGGTGTTACTCATTCTATCATTTCTTTTGAGAAAGACAATTACCTTAACTTCCATAATGTGTTTGGTGACTATGATGAAAGGATGAAAACTTCATCTCTAAATGAAAATATTTTCACATTACCAGAAGATGATGAAACTGAGAAAAAGTATGAAATTTTAAAATTGGAGAAAGACAGTCTTATATTAAAGTATCATGCTTTAAAAGATGAGAACAGTACCTTCTATGCGAAATACTTTCCTTTACCTAATTACAAAGTAGAAAGCACTGCTGCCGAATTAAAGTTTTTCCTGCTTAGTAATTACTGGGAGTTTGAGGTCGATAGCTTTCGCTACGAAATAGAATTTTTTTATAACAAAAGAGCCGATACTGGTTGGAGTGGCGATAACCGATTAGGTTATACTTGTTTAGTACAAAGCTATAGGAATAATAGATATCAAAATTCAAGCTCGCATTATTGGAACCTCTCTAAAGTGGGCGATACATTTGTAATTACCATTGATGAATTAACCGGAACTAGTTATAACACCTTTTATCTTTCTCAACTTTCAGATGAGCGCATCAATACAGTAACATGGAGCCAAAATGATAAAAGAGAAATTTCATTCAAAAGAATAGTCTATAACCTAGACGACTGGAATAATAAACTGCTAAAACTAAGATCTAAAGATTGGTATGTAAATGAATCAGCAGTGATAGAAGATGAATATTATGAAGTATTAAATCTTCTTAAAATTCAAAACGCTAAAAAGGTGCATCACGATTCTGTAATAGAAGCTTCAGATTTACAAAACGAGCAACTCAGATATTCTTTTCAAGATGAAACTTTCCAGATATATAAAAGAGATAAGCTTTTGTTAAAGGGCAACTGGACATTGCACCCCAATGGAAAGGTAATTTATATCTATAGTAATAATGAGCAGGAGAACTTTTTAATTAAAGATTATAGCATTCCCGGTGGTAGTTTCTACATACAAGAATCTAACAACGATGGATTTCTGATGCTTAAAGAAGAAGAACTTTATATAAATGACTCCACTTTCAAGACTGAGTTGACATTGCAGAAATGGAGGTAATTTCACACAACCGTCTTTAAATCTTTCATATATTTTTCTGCAATGGCATCCCATGAGTAAGTTTTATAGAACTTCTCTGGCGTATCTTTTTTAGATTCAACCGCCTGCAAACATAAATTTGTAAATGCTTGCCAGTTATCGTCATCAGTTATCAGCAGCTTCTCTGCACAAACAGTTTTATCAATACCTACTGCACCGGTTTTGGTTGAAACCACAGTTTTATTCATCGCAATAGCTTCAAGCACTTTTGTTTTAACTCCTCCACCAGTAAGCACTGGATTTAGAACTAAATCGCATTGCTCAATTACAGCATCTATGTCTTCAACAAAGCCTGCATATTTTAAATTGCCATTCTTTTCAAAATGTAGCTTCATATTAGCTGGCAAACCTTTACCACAAACAAGTATGGTGAAATCTAAATTTGTTTGATTGAGCTGCGGTAACACATTGTCTATAATATTTTGCAAAGCCTGTTGGTTAGGTTCGTAACTCAACACACCAAAAAACAAGAAAACTTTATGCGTTTTAGAGATTTGATAGGCCTCAAAAATTGAATCGATGTTTAATTTACTCTCTGGTAAATACACCCCATAAGGAGAAACAAAGCATTTAGTTGGACTTAGTTTGTAGATGGAAATGGCTTCGGCTCTATCTTGTTCAGTAATAAAAAAAACCGCAGCCGCTTTTTTAAAAACCCAAGCTTCGTAAAGTTTAAGTATAGCCCACCAGCTTTTATGGAGAGATTTAAACCTAAGATGCTCGATATTATGTGCGTGAATTACAAATTTCTTTTTAGCATTACTGGCTATCACATTTGCCATTAATCCATAAAATGGCTGTTCTACAGTAATTACATCAGACGTACTAGCTAGTTTAATTAATTTATCTAATGGCTCTGGATGAATATACCTAAGAAATGATGCGGGTAAAATATCTCCTAAGACATTGAATAAATGTGGCTTAGTTTCCATTTTGGGAGTTTCTCCTTCTGGGGTTACCACATTAATCTTGTTTTGCTTAGCCAAAGCAGCTAACAAACCATATGTCTTTTTTTGCCCACCAGAAGCCAATGGGAATAATGGAAAAGGTACAATACTTAATATCTGATGAATCATTCACTTACATTCAATGATGGCTTTTTTCCTCTCTACTGTTATTTACAAATTAAAACAGGTTCAATTGAGAAGCTTATTTCGGCAAAAAAAGGAATACTGAAAAGAATTATAAATTTTTTTATCAAAAACCTGTATTTATTTAGCAGTTTTGGATTATAGAGAATAGATAACAATTGATTTCCAGAGAAAAACTTTACGATATTGGGAAGTCAGCAGACAGATTTACAAGAAGAACTCGCTATCATAAACCAGGCAAAAAACAACCCTGAAGCATTTGGTTTGCTATATGAGAAGTATTACAAGGAAATATTTATCTATATCAACAAAAGAATAGATAATCTTTCAATATCTTCTGATTTAGCCTCTCAGGTGTTTCTTAAAGCAATGACACACCTACCGAAATACCAGTTTAAGGGGTTTCCATTTTCGTCTTGGTTATATAAAATCGCCACCAATCAGGTGAACCAGTATTTTAGAAACTCAAAAAATCAGCGAGTAATCAGCATCGACGATTTTTATGTAAATAAGATATTTTCGGAGCTCGAAGACAGACAAGATATTAAGCAAAAAGAGCAAACACCTTTGCTTGTACAACTGCTTAATATGCTTGACGAAAGTGAGTTGCAGATACTGGAATTGCGCTTTTTTGAAGAAAAAGCATTTAAAGAAGTAGCCTATATTCTTGACATTACTGAAAACAATGCCAAAGTTAAAACGTACAGGATAATTGAAAAACTAAAGAAAATTGCAAAAGGCATGGAGCCGCCAGAGCAGCATGATATTTTTTCTATCATGCTTTTTATGTTATTTTTAAATGAGGTGCTGCAAACAATACCTGTAACGATTTTATAATGAATATTGTAATGGAGAAGGAAAACAGATATAAAATCAATGTAAATAAACCGGTCCCGACAGACCAGGAGATAAATAAGCACAAGAACTTTAACAGGGTTCTTCAGCAATATCGTCGTACAGGTCACAGAAAAATGCAGCCTAATTTTCTGCAAAGATTAAACAAATACATACCTTTACTAATACTAGCGATAATCGTTTTAATTTTTATCTGGATTTTTAAAGTAGTAAACTCTACAAAAAATTCAGGTCAAACATCGCCATCACCGAAAGTAGAATTTCCCAAGCAAAAATGATTTTTTAAACTCAGATTGTCATTCCATTTAATAATTCGTAGATATTATTATTTATTTGCTAAAGTAATTGCAACTTCTTAACAAAACCATTATAAAAAGGTTGTTGGCGTTAACAAGCTTCAAAATAATATGCGGAAGCGATAAAAATCTATGGCATAAAACGTAAATTCAGTTATTTTCGCAGATTACTTAAAAGCGCATATTTAAAATACAAAGCCAAAAAACAATAGAAATATGGCAGGACATAGTAAATGGGCAAATATTAAACATAGAAAAGGAGCTCAGGACGCAAAAAGAGGAAAGATATTTACAAAACTCATTAAAGAGATTACTGTTGCTTCTAAAGAAGGTGGTCCAGATGTGGATACCAACCCTCGTTTAAGGCTAGCTATCCAAAATGCCAAAGGGCAGAATATGCCTAAAGATACCATTGAGAGAGCCGTAAATAAAGGACAAGGAAGTGATGCTGCTAATTACGAAGAACTTACCTACGAAGGCTATGCTTCTAATGGTGTTGCAGTATTTGTAGAATGCTCTACTGATAATATTAACCGTACTGTATCAAACGTGCGTGCCATCTTCACTAAAAACGGTGGTAGCTTAGGAAAAAATGGTTCTGTAGAATTTCTTTTCGATAGAAAAGGTGTATTCAATTTTCCTATTCCAGAAGGTATGGATATCGAAGAATTGGAATTAGAGATGATTGATGGCGGTGCAGACGATTTAGAAATTGAAGAAGAAAGAGTAACTGTATACTGCGCAATGGAAGAGTTTGGTAATTTACAGAACAAGCTCGAAAGTATGAATATAGAACCTGAGACTGCTGAGTTACAGCGTATACCAACTACTTCAGTAACGCTAGATAATGAAGCTTTCCAGAAAGTAATGAAGGCAATTGATTCTCTCGAAGATGATGATGATGTTCAGAAAGTATTCCATAATATGGAAATTACAGAAGAACAAATGGATTTACTGTAATACTTTCTAAAACAATAAACTTCAATCTACTGAAAGACGGTGTATTTCAATATGAATTAATTGAAAATTCTTTTAAAAAAAGAAAATCATCTTTCAGGAATTTCAACCATTTAATTAAATTCAAGTACCTTTAAATAAAAGGCACAGGTTACAAAACAATAGCATGATCTTATCTGACAAACAAATCCTCGAGGAGATTAAAAAAAACAATATCCTTATTGAACCATTCGACCCAAAATGTTTAGGAACTAACTCTTACGATGTACATTTGGGAAAATACCTTGCAGTTTACAAAGACGAGGTTCTCGATGCGAAGAAACATAATGAAATTGATGTCTTTGATATTCCTGATGAGGGTTTTGTATTACAGCCAAATAAATTGTATTTGGGTGTAACCAAAGAATACACAGAAACTATGGCTCATGTTCCTTTTCTTGAAGGTAAATCTAGTGTGGGTAGGTTAGGAATAGATATTCACGCAACTGCTGGTAAAGGAGATGTTGGATTTTGCAATACTTGGACGTTAGAAATTTCTGTTACTCAGCCAGTAAAAGTTTATTTTAATATGCCAGTTGGGCAGCTTATTTACTTTAAAGTAGATGGCGATATACAGAATTACTACAACATTAAGAGAAGCGCAAAATACAACAACCGCACAGTAAAACCGGTTGAATCTATGATGTGGAAAAACGAATTTTAATAAGCTTCTTTAAAGAAGAAATTATAAAAAACCCGACTTTGGTTAATCCAGAATCGGGTTTTTATTTTTATCTAATTTTTTATTAAACATTTAGCCAGTCCACTCCTTTTTTGAGCTTCTCAAGTGTCGCTCTTTCTTCACTGCCAGTTTCTGGTTGGTGGTTGTATTTCCAATTGGCAACTGGTGGTAAACTCATCAAGATTGATTCAGTTCTTCCATCTGTATCGAGACCAAACTTGGTTCCTTTGTCCCAAACCAGATTAAATTCAACATATCTACCTCGCCTTAACATTTGCCAGTTTTTATGCTGATCGGTAAAAGGCAACACTTTATTTTTATTCATAAAGTAGGTATAAATCGGGGCAAAAGTATTACCTACATCTTGAACAAAAGCAAAGCGATCTTCGATAGAATGGTTTTCGTCTGCAGTGAGTCTATCGAAAAAGATGCCGCCTATTCCACGAGTTTCTTTTCTATGTTTGATGTAGAAATACTCATCTGCCCAGTGTTTAAACTTCGGATAATATTCAGCATCGTGCTTATCGCAAGCATTTTTTAACTGAGTATGAAAATATTTAGCATCTTCATCCACGACATAATGCGGAGTAAGATCAATTCCTCCACCAAACCAATTTGTCTTTTCACCATTATTTCCCTCCATTTCAAAATAGCGCACATTCATATGGATAATCGGCACTAAAGGGTTTTCAGGATGAAGTACTATCGAAACGCCAGTTGCTAAAAAGTTACCTTCTGGCACATTTAGTTTTTTGCTTATCTTTTCAGGAGTTTTACCGTAAACAGCAGAAAAGTTTACGCCGCCTTTTTCGATTACATTACCGCCGTCAATTACTCTTGAATGACCACCTCCGCCGCCTTCTCTTTCCCATTTGTCTTCCTGAAATGTTGCTTTCCCATCAGCATTTTCCAAAGCAGTACAGATATTATCCTGCAATTGCTGAAACCAATTTATAACTGTTTCTTTTTCCATTTTTTCCTCTTCTCGCAAGTGTTTATTGTTTTCTTATTTCTTAAGCTTGGTGCAAAATTAATATTCATAAAGTTTTTCTAGCTTTTCTTTTATTCTTTGTTTTGGAAGAAAAGCATCTTCGAGGTTAGCTGCAAATGGAACTGGCATATCTAGACTGCCTTCTCGCATTACAGGTGCATCTAAATGCTCAAAACAATTTTCTGATATCCAAGCTGCTATTTCTGAGGCAATGCTGCCAGTAAGTGTATCTTCATTACAAACCAAAACCTTATTGGTTTTCTGCACACTTTGTTTCACGGTTTCTTTATCCCAAGGTAAAAGAGTTTGCAAATCGATAATTTCTATGCTTATCTCCGGAAGCGAATTGCTAATTTCCAAAGCCCAATGTACTCCCATTCCATAAGTGATTACAGTAACATCCTCGCCGGGTTTAACTATTCTGGCTTTACCAATTGGCAAAGTATAGTATTCATCTGGAATGTCTTCTGAAATACTTCTATACAAAGCTTTATGCTCAAAATACATCACCGGATTAGGGTCTTCAATCGATGCGTTTAGCAAGCCTTTCGCTGCATAAGGTGTTGATGGATAAACAATCTTTAATCCGGGAGTATGGAAAAACCAGCTTTCGTTAGACTGAGAGTGAAATGGGCCAGCCTTCACTCCTGCTCCTGTTGGCATTCTTACTACCACATCGGCATTTTGCCCCCATCTGTAATGGAGCTTAGCCAAATTGTTTACAATCTGATTGAAACCACAAGTCACAAAATCAGCAAACTGCATTTCTACCATTGCCTTAAAACCATTGATAGATAAGCCTAAACCTGTACCCACAATGGCAGATTCGCAAAGTGGAGTATTGCGAACTCGATCTCTACCAAAAGTTTCTGAAAAACCTTCAGTAATTTTAAAAACTCCTCCATATTCCGCTATATCCTGACCCATTAATACCAGATTAGGATATTTCTCCATAGATTGCCTTAAACCATCAGAAATAGCATCTACTAATCTTTTGTTTTGGGTAGTATTCGTTGAGGGATTTGTAGAAATATTATTCGAATCAGCAAACAGATCACCCAACTCAGTTTTATAATCAAAATTTACAGGAGGTTCGTTATAGGCAACTTGTAAAGACTTTTCGATTTCATCTTTAATCTCATTCTTAAGTTGATTGATTTCTACTTCAGAGATGATGTCATTTTGCAGCAGATAGCTTTCGTAATTAGTTACTGGGTCTCTTTCTGCCCAATAATCCATGAGTTCTTTGGGAACATACTTGGTACCAGACGCTTCCTCATGGCCGCGCATTCTAAAAGTTAATGCTTCCACCAAAATCGGTTTTTGCTCCTTAATAGCATACTTCCTCGCCTCAGTAATCGTCTTAAAAACTTCGAGTATGTTATTCCCATCTACCTGCATGGTTTCCATGCCATAACCTTTGCCTTTATCTGCAATAAACTCACAGCGATATTGCTCTTTGTTAGGCGTAGATAAACCATAACCATTATTCTCAACCAAAAAGATGACTGGCAATTCCCAAACTGCGGCAACATTCAAAGCCTCATGAAACTCTCCTTCTGATGTCGCTCCATCTCCACTATAAGCCAACACAGCTTTTTTTTCTTCTGAAAGTTTATGTGCCAGTGCTATTCCATCTGCTACCGAAAGTTGAGGACCTAGATGGGATATCATTCCAACTATTTTATGCTCTTTTGAGCCAAAGTGAAATGATCGGTCTCGACCTTTAGTAAAGCCAATCGCTTTACCTTGAAATTGACCAAATAACCGCTGTAAAGGCAAATTTCTGGAAGTAAAAACACCCAAATTGCGATGCATTGGCAAAATATACTCATCCATTTGCATTGCTAGCGTACTACCAACAGCAATAGCCTCTTGCCCTATACCAGAAAACCATTTTGTGATTTTTCCCTGTCGTAAAAGAATCAACATTTTCTCTTCTATCAATCTGGGTTTTATCAATGCTTTGTAAAAATCTCTTAACTGAGTAGAAGAAAATTCGCTTGAATTGTAGGTTATTATGTGTTTTGGTGGAATGGATGTATTGCTCACGGTTATTGAATTTAGTTAAAACCAAATCTAGGAATTATGGCAGAATTTAATAGTTGATCCTCTTCAAAACAAAAAAGCAATAAGCAAATGTTGTTAGCATAAACAATTCATTTTTAATTTGTATCTACAAAACCAATAAGCGCTATTAGCTAACTCTATTAAACATACTTCAAATTATAAGTAAGAAGTGCTTGCAGTATCTATTGTTTGTTATTTAATAATTACCATACTTATTGGTTTTTGGGCGTCGCGTCTGGTAAAAAACTCAGAAGACTTTGTTTTAGCAGGTAGAAGCTTGCCTTTGCCTTTGGCTGCATCAGCCATGTTTGCCACTTGGTTCGGTTCCGAAACAATTTTAGGCTCCTCCTCAGAATTTGTACAACATGGTTTAATTGGCGTAGTAGAAGACCCTTTTGGAGCAGCACTTTGCTTGTTGCTTGTAGGCGTATTTTTTGCCCGACCGCTTTATAAGATGAAGATTCTCACCTTTGGTGATTTCTACAGAGTAAAGTTTGGCAAAAAGGCAGAACTCATAGCCAGTTTGTTTCTTGTTCCTTCTTACTTCGGCTGGATTGCCGCACAATTTGTTGCTATCGGTTTAATCTTGAATGTGGTATTAGGCATTCCGCTAGCAATGGGAATGATCGGTGGAACTGTTGCTGTATTGATATACACTTACATAGGCGGTATGTGGGCAATTTCCATTACAGATTTTATGCAAACCATTATAATCGTTGCAGGTTTATTATTTCTGGCTTTTAGCTTGAGTGACCATGCTGGTGGAGTTGCAACAGTAATTGATAAAGCTCCTGAAGGATTTTTCAATTTCACCCCTGAATTCTCTTATACAGGAATTACCACATACATAGCCGCTTGGATTACCATTGGCTTAGGTTCTATTCCGCAACAAGATGTTTTCCAAAGAGTAATGGCAGCCAAATCTGCCGATATTTCTGTAAAAGCTTCTTACATCAGTGCAGCCATGTATTTAACTATTGGCTTTATTCCGCTTTTTATCGGGCTGTGCTCCAAACAACTTTATCCGGAATTAATGGAAGGCGATGCGCAATTAGTGATCCCGAATGTGGTGTTGATGCATGGAAATTTATTCTTACAAATCATGTTTTTTGGCGCTTTACTATCTGCCATTATGAGTACTTCGAGCGGAGCAATTTTAGCACCAGCATCTATACTAGCAGAAAACATCATTAAACCCTATATGAAAAACACTGATGACAAAAAGTTGCTTCAAATGATGCGTCTGTCTGTGGTTTTGGTGACGGTGTTTTCGCTCATCCTCGCCAATATGCAAGGCAACATTTTCGATTTGGTGTCGATGTCTTCTGCATTCAGTTTGGTTTCTTTATTTATTCCAATGATTGCGGGTTTGTACTTCCCTTCTTTCTCAGAAAAAGCAGCGATACTTTCTATGTTTTCTGGGATGACAGGCTGGCTAATTTTTGAACATTATCCTGTAGAAACTCCTAGCATACTAATTGGATTACTATTCGCATTTGTCGGACTGATGGTTGGAAGATTATTTCCAAAATCAAAAAATACTGAAGTAAAAGAAAATGTTTGATGAGAAATTTAACAATCCTGAAAGTTTAATCAACCTTCAGGATTATTTTACCAGTATTTAAGTTGGCATCCATGCGAGTATGTGCTTCTTGAATAGCCGACCAACTCATTACTGTATCAATTACAGGCTTTAGTTCTCCTTTATCAAAATATGGAACAAAATCATTGGTAAAACCTTCTATCAAAGTCTTTTTATAATCTACACTTCTAGCTCTTAGGGTAGAACCCATAATTTTTAATCGCTTACTCAATACTGGAACTAAATTCAAAGAATCGAGCTTAAAACCTCCCATCCAAGCGAGCATTACCATTCTTCCATCCATTCCCATCACATCCAGATTCTTTTTAAAATAAGATGCTCCCATAAAATCAATCACCACATCTACCCCTTTACCTTTGGTCAGTTCTTTTATCTCTTCTGCAAAATCTTGTGATTTATAGTCGATCGCGTGGTTCGCACCTAAATCAAAACAAGTCTGATGTTTTGTTTTAGAAGCTGTTACAAATATTTCTGCATTTCTAAGTTTGGCTAGTTGAATTGCTGCTGTACCAACACCGCTTCCTCCTGCATGTATTAAAACCTTTTCCCCTTCTTGCATCTCACAAAGGCTAATTAAAGCCTGATAAGCTGTAAGAAATACTTCAGGAATTGCTGCACTTTCTTCAAGACTTAAAGTTTGTGGAACTGGCATTGCCAAATGTTGGTGTACTTTTACATATTCTGCATAAGCACCTCCTGCCAATAAACAGCAAACCTTATCTCCTTTTTTCCATTTAGTAACTGCTTTGCCAGTTTGCTCAACTACACCAGCAGCTTCTAAACCTATTATCTGACTTTCTCCTTTGGGGGGAGGATATTTGCCTTCTCTTTGTAAAGTATCGGCTCTGTTTAATGCTGTTGCTGCTACTTTAATTAAAATTTCTTCTTCGTTAACTTCTGGATTAGCGGCTTCTCCCAAACTCAATACTTCTGGTCCACCAAATCCATTGCTAATTATTGCTTTCATTCTTTATCTGATTTATTGATGAAATCATACCAGTTGATATTTCGTGAAAGGTACATGACAATCGCCAGTGTTACAAACAACCCGAAACTACCTAGCAACAAGGCATAATCTTGCAATTGTAGTAGTGTGAACAAGAAGCCGTACAAGATAACTAAAACCAAAGCACAAAGTAGCGTAAGCTTGGTAGATTTAAAAAATGAAGAAGCATATAAACTGATTAGCACAATTACGGCAATGGCAGAAGCTATATAAGCTAGATTAAATGATATATGTTCTGAAAGCGCTACTAGAACCGTATAGAAAATACATAGTGCTAAACCAACCAAAATGTATTGTATCGGATGGATACGCTTTTGATTTAAGATTTCTACAAAGAAGAAAATTAAAAAAGTAAGTGCGATAAACATCACTGCATATTTAGCAGAGCGTGTACTTTTTTGATAATGATCTACCGGCACAAGCAGATTTACGCCAAAAGAAGATGTATTAACATGGAAAGATTCACCTCGCCACTTTTGCGGATAATTTCTGTTCAGATGGAGCACTTTCCAATCTGCTGTAAATCCAGAGTTATTGATTGTTTTCTCATCAGGGATAAAGGCTCCCATAAAACTCGGATCAGACCAACTAGAAATGATAGACACATTTGTTTCTTCACCTAATGGAATAAAGTTAAGCGTTTTGCTGCCATTTAATGTTAAACTGTAAGAGAAGTTTAAATTAGCTGATTCTGCATTTACAGGAACTTTTACACTCACACCAGATTCAATTACATCGTTAGATTCTATTCCCGGATTTAAAGAAAGTGTTGTATCATTCCATTGCAAAAGTATTTTTTCCTGAATACCACGCATATCTGTAATACCAATAGAAAGGAATGCTTTATTCCAAAGAATATCTTCTGACCTAATATTCCACTCAGAGAAATCTATATTTTTAAAATTTCCTTTTACAGAAAGTGAAGCCACATACACTACTACTTCATATAAACTTCTATATCTTTTTTCTGGAGATATTTCGCCATCTATTTGCAGATTCTCAGGGAGAAAGTGTGCATATTGAGTTTGAGTTACAACTTCCTTTTTATCATTTGTAAAGTAAATTTCATAAGGTACAGTAAGTACTGCACTGGTCAGCGTCTGGTCATTTCCCCAAGTTCCACTAATTTCGTTGATCACGTCTAACCTACGATACTCTCTTTCTCGAATCAGGCTTTCAACCATGTTGGCAGGAATAAGCAAAAGTAAGATTAAAATTGCCATGGAGATCAGCTTTACCATTACAGAGTTTCTGATCCAGTTATTCAACCTTTCGAAAAAACTAGGTGAGTCGTTCATAAAATCTAATTAACACTATCCGAATAAAATAAAATATTGCGCAAAGCCAGCCATACAGCCGAGTACTGCTCCAACAAGTATCAATGTAATTTCATCTTCTTGAAAAGCTGGTCTCAAAAAACCTTCGAACTCTTCTGGTGAAAGTGCCGACATTTTTGTTCTCAAGTTATTTTTTAAGTCTAACGATTCTTCAGCATAGCCAAAAACTTGTCTTATCGAAATAGGAAGTTCTTGCATAAACCTGAAAAAAACTATGTTTTTTATCACTTTCATTCTTTCTTCACCCGAGATCATTTTCATAATTGTACCCGATACTCCTGCAGTATGATCAACTACTTTTTCGATATGTATTTTTAATAGCTCTGCCAATTTTACAGAACCGGGTCCTCTCAACATATATTCAAAAAGTCCTTCGGTTGTTAAAATTCTTGATGAGATTATTTCTGAATATTCTTTAGCAACTTCTTGCTGTCTTTTTTGAAATAACCCCTGTAAAACCAGTGGCCCATATTTTTTAGGTCTACGTGGTTCGAAGATGAGTTTTATAGCCAGCCAGTTAGTAATGTAGCCTACAATTAAACCGAAAAGTGGTAATATCCACCAAGGTTTAAAAAAGTAAAAAATTACCATCTGGCTAAAACCGAATAAAAAGCCAAAATAAAAGCCAGACCTCTCTATAAATTTAAATTCTTCTTTACCACATTTTAGAAAAATCTCATTTACCAAAGTCTTGTCTTTCATTAAAATACCTACTGAAAGACGCTTTAGATCGATGAGCTCGTTAATATGTGTTTTTATATCTATCATCATTTCTTCCACCACTTCCGGCAGAATTTCTTCGGCAGCTTCATACACTCCTTGTTTAATGGCTTTTGGTGTTCGATGCCAAAGGTCTGGAATTTGAGCATCCATTACTTCATCTGTCAACTTTACAGAAATTTCCATTAAACTAGCTCTCATTTCTTCAGCCACCTTATGCGGATCAATCTTGGCAAACTGTTCTTCCATCCGTAGTAATTTTACAGTCAACAAATCCACAGACTTTTCAGCCATTTTCTTTGTCTTAGATGGAATAATTCCTTGCCAGCCAATCGGCCTGATTCCTATAAATTCTATTGGGTAGAAAGTCATCTTGAGGGCGAGATAATTGGTAAACCAGCCAACCAATCCGCTGGTTATAGGGATTGAAATATATAGCAGGATGTCGGTTTTTGTTAGTTCAGCTAGCATTACCCAAAGATTATTCTACAATTTTATATATTATTTCTGATAATTAAAGCGAAACTGATTATCATCAGAAAAAGGATTAAATAATACTGATATTTTTTTAAGTCGAAAGATAATGAAAACTGAAATAACAAAATTGATTCACAAGTTAAATTCTGTTTTACAGGGAACTCCTTGGTATAATGAACCATTAATTCATAAACTAGAAAGTATAGATTACAAATTAGCCAACATTACTCCTGTTGGTTTAAACTATTCCGTTGCCAAACTTGTAAAACATATGATTAATTGGAGGAAATTTGCGATTGATAAAATTGAAGGCAAAAACCAATTTTATATTGAGTTAAATTCTGCCGAAGATTGGCCTGAGGTTATCATCACCTCAAACGAAGATTGGATAACATTAAAAAAAGAGCTCTTAGAAACACATGTTACCTTGTTTAATCTTTTACAAGAAAAGAATGATGATTTTCTAGAACAAAAAGTTCACAATAGAGAATACAGCTATCACTATTTGATAAATGGTGTTGCAGAACATGACATTTACCACTCAGGACAAGTTGCAGTAGTTAGCCGATTGGCCAAACTTTAAGCTAAGTCATAATTAAAATGACTTACTTTACACTCAGAAATAAAATTGAAACTATGAAAAAACTCATATTTATTGCGCTCATTCTCACATCTTGCTTTGACTCGAATAAACAAATAAGTAAACCTGATACTCTTGAAGCTATGCCCGACAAATCTTTTTATGACTTTACCATGACAGCTATAGATGGTAAGCAAATCGACTTTTCAGCTTTCAAAAATAAAAAGGTATTATTAGTAAATACGGCATCTAAATGTGGGTATACTCCTCAGTACGAAGATTTACAGTGGCTTCATGAAAACTATGGAGACAAGATAACAATCTTAGGTTTTCCTGCTAATAACTTTTTAGGTCAGGAGCCCGGCAGTAATGAAGATATAGCCACCTTTTGCAAAAAAAATTTTGGGGTTACCTTCCAAATGTTTGAAAAAATAGATGTGATTGGTGACAACCAAAGTGCTTTATACGAATGGCTTTCTAACCCGAAAGAAAACGGTTGGAACGAACAGGAACCAAGTTGGAACTTCTGCAAGTACTTAGTGAATGAAAAAGGTGAGTTAGTGAAATTCTTTGGTTCAGGTATTAATCCTAGAGACGAAGCTATTACATCATTGCTTTAAGCATTGAAAAAGAGAGTGAAAATTATTATCTTTAATTAGATAGCCATACTGCCTTTAGGGGCAGTTTTTTTTCACTAATTTTTTAAATAAATGGATTTAAGTCCGGTAGTTCTTTCTATTCCAATCTATTTTCTACTCATTGGTCTTGAATTAATTTACACACTTGTTAAAAGACCAGACTATTATAGAATGTCTGACTCGGTAACCAACATTTCGTGTGGTATTGGAGATCAAATAATTGGAATTTTTGCGAAAGTAATCACACTGGGTTTTTATCAGTATTTATATGAATACCATGCTTTTTTTAGTTTCGAAAACAGCCTGTTAAGCTTCATTGTACTATTTATTGCAGTAGATTTTATTTATTACTGGGTTCACAGATGGAGCCATGAAGTTAATTTTTTATGGGCCGGGCATGTAGTACATCATCAAAGTGAAGAGTATAATTTATCAGTTGCATTAAGACAAAGCTGGTTTCATAAGTTCTTTACATTTATATTCTATCTTCCGCTTGCTTTGTTTGGCTTCGATACTTTGTCTTTTGTGTGGGCAAATGGCTTAAACCTACTTTACCAATTCTGGATACATACAGAAGTAATTAAAAAGCTTGGCCCGTTGGAATTTATTCTCAATACACCTTCTCATCATAGAGTGCATCATGGTAGAAACCCAGAATACATTGATAAAAACCATGCAGGTGTTTTTATAATATGGGATAGAGTGTTTGGTACTTTTGAGGAAGAAAAAACAAAACCTGTTTACGGAATTACTACACCATTAACTTCGTGGAATCCGGTTTGGGCAAATGTGAGTCACTGGTATTATATGTATAAAGAATCTAAGTTGCTTAGCAACTGGCAAGATAAATTTAGAATTTTTTATAAACCTCCAGGTTGGCGACCTGCCTATGCTGGCGGACAGCTTAAAATACCCTTAGTTAGAAAAGAAAACTACAGAAAATTTAGAACGATAGCTCCTAAATCTTTAAACTTTTACATCTTTTTCCAATATGCAATTACAGTTGCAGGAACTGCCTTTTTCCTTTTTAATGAATCTTTATTCTCATTAGATTATAAAATTGCAGGAGCATTATTAATTATTCTAGCTGTAATGAATTTCGGATTCTTATTCGAGAGGAAAAAAAGAGGGCTGTTTTTGGAAAGTATAAGATTGGTTTTAAGCTGCCTATTTTTAACCTATACTGTCCACCAACAACCCAATTTCGAACAAGTTTTATTTATAAGTTCTGTAATCGCATTATTTTCACTCTCGTGGTTGATGACCCAAACCCGATATTTCAGAAAATAATCAATTATCCTTTCGGGTGAGTTTCTGTAAACATCCCTTTTAAAAGTAAGTGTGCTGTTGCTGGGTTTGTAGCCAAAGGCACATTATATAAGTCACACAGTCTCAACAACATCTGCACATCTGGTTCGTGAGGGTGTTTTCCTAGTGGGTCTCTAAAAAATATTACAGCATGTACATCTTTTTGAGCTACCTCAGCAGCAATTTGAGCGTCACCACCCATTGGTCCAGAAAGCTTCGCATCTACTTGTAAACCTGCTTGCGCTACATGAGTACCAGTAGTACCTGTAGCAATAATTTGTATGCCTGTCAATTCGTCTAGGTGATCTTTTAAAAAGGCAACCATTTCAGCCTTTTTTCCGTCATGGGCTATGATAGCTATTTTAGATATTTTTTCAGCGTACATAAGTCTATTTATCATTATTGAATTAAAGTCCTAAATTATAATTTCTCTGGTTTATTCATTCATTTTATTTAAATATCCGTAAGATTTAATCTTAATATTATCTTTTAGAAATACAGGAATAATGCTGATAGAATAGATAGAAATAGTCTAAATCCGCTAATTTTCATGTATTTGAGCAAAAACAATAATGAGATATTGAATGTTTAAATTAAGTTTGCAGTAAGTAAATTTTTATTCATGATCAAGCACATTTTTTCAATACTAATACTAATATTTTTTGTATTTAGCTGCCAGACAGTACCAGTTACTGGTCGCTCGCAGCTTGCGCTAATTCCTAACTCTGAACTACTTCCGATGAGCTTTCAGAACTACGACCAAGTTCTACAGGAAAGTAAAGTATCAAACAATCAGGCAGAAGTTGCCATGATTAAGAAAGTTGGTCAGAGGATTCAACTGGCAGTTGAAAGATACATGGCAGACAATAATGCCTCTTCTCAATTGTCTGGATTTAATTGGGAGTTCAACCTGATAGAAGATGATAACACAGTAAATGCATGGTGTATGCCTGGTGGTAAAGTTGCTTTTTACACTGGTATATTACCAATATGCGATGGAGAAGCTGGTGTGGCAATTGTTATGGGACACGAAGTTGCTCACGCAATTGCAAATCACGGTGGTGAAAGAATGAGCCAGAGTTTATTAGCTCAGTTAGGCTTATCTTCATTACAAGTAGCACTTGGCGAAAATCCATCTCTTACAAACAACTTACTTCTTCAATCGGTTGGTATCGGTACTCAAGTAGGTATGTTGAGTTTTTCTAGACAACACGAATCTGAAGCAGATCGAATTGGTTTAATATTTTCGTCGATGGCTGGGTACGACCCACGCGAAGCGCCAGAGTTCTGGGAAAGAATGAAAGCGGCTTCTGGAGGCTCTGCTCCTCCTGAGTTTTTATCTACTCACCCTTCTAATGATAGAAGAATTAGAGATTTAACAGCTCAGATGCCAGAAGCTATCAAGATTTACGATCAATATAAAAACCAATAAGTAATAACTTTGGTTATATCAATATAGCTTTTAAAAGACTCAGAATGCACTTGAAAAATCTAATTTAATCTTTTAATCGTTTTATTTTTTTTTCAGTAATAAAAAAAAGCACATTAAAGCTTTCTCTGGGTTCATTTATTGAATTTAAAAAGCTATATTTATTATATATTTGCAGTTAAATTATTAGTCACTAAAATTTTTCAAGTTATTAAAAGACAAAAGAGAACTACATCTAATGACGTTTTTTTTCGTACCAACAAACAGATTAGAGCTAGAGAGATAAGGTTGGTAGGAGAAAATGTTGAAACCGGAATTTATAATACAAGTGAAGCATTAAAAATTGCTCTTGAAGAAGGTTTAGACTTAGTTGAAATTTCACCTAAGGCAAGTCCTCCGGTATGTAAAATTATTGACTATTCTAAGTTCAAGTACGAACAAAAGAAAAAACAAAAAGAGCTAAAGGCAAAAGCTCATAAAACTGTAGTAAAAGAGATTAGATTTGGTCCAAATACAGATCAACACGATTTGGAATTTAAAACTAAGCATGCTCTTAACTTTTTAAAAGAAGGCAATAAAGTGAAAGCTTATGTGCAGTTTTATGGCCGATCTATCATATACAAGGACAGAGGTAAAGAATTACTAGATAACTTTGCCAAAGCTCTAGAAGAAGTAGCAAAAGTAGAGAGTCCTCCAAAACAAGAAGGGAGAAGAATGATACTTATGCTTACTCCTAACAAGTAAATGAAAATAAAAAAATTATTGCAGTATGGTAAAAACATACTGCTTTTTTTTGCTCTTCATTATGAATAGACGATAAATAATTATAAATTTGCACTCCTAAAATTTTTAGGGTTTAAATATTTTTAAAAGAGATCCAAAATGCCAAAGGTAAAGACAAAGTCAGGGGCAAAAAAGCGTTTTAAATTAACCGCCTCTGGAAAGATCAAAAGAAAGCATGCTTTTAAGAGCCACATTTTAACTAAAAAAGGCACTAAAAGAAAAAGAAACTTAACTCACATCGGATTAGTACACGAGTCTGATGCTTCTAGAGTTAAAGACATGCTAAAAATCTAATTAAATCATTTCAACAAATTTTTAAATATAATTTAAGATGCCTAGATCAGTCAATCACGTTGCTTCTAGAGCCAGAAGAAAAAAAATCTTAAAGATAGCCAAAGGTTATTGGGGAAGAAGATCAAACGTCTGGACAGTTGCTAAGAACGCAGTAGAAAAAGGTTTACAATATGCTTATAGAGACCGTAAGCAAAAGAAGAGAAAATTCAGAAGTTTGTGGATTCAGCGTATCAACGCTGCTTGCAGAATGCACGGAATGTCTTATTCTCAATTTATTGGCAAAATCAACAAGTCTGAAATTACTTTAAACCGTAAAGTATTAGCAGATTTAGCAATGAATCACCCTGAAGCATTCAAAGCTATCGTTGAGAAAGTAAAATAAGAATTACTTTAAATGCAATAATAAAAAAAGCCCGATTATGCGGGCTTTTTACTTTTATAAGATTTAGCTTACTTAACTGCAATCATAGAAATCTCAACATTTACCCCTTTTGGTAATTTACTCACTTCTACTGTTTCTCTAGCAGGATAGTCTTTTTCGAAAACAGAACCATAAATCTCATTTACAGTAGTAAACGAGTTCATGTCGCTTAAGAAAATACTAGATTTTACAACGTCTCCAAAAGTATAGCCAGCTTCTTCTAGGATAAAACCTAGGTTTTTAAGTACTTGATTGGTTTCATCCTCAAGACTCGTTTGTACTAAAGCACCTCCATTAGAAGCATCGATAGCAATTTGTCCTGAAATGTATAAAGTGTTACCAACCTCAACAGCTTGGTTATAAGGTCCTATTGGTTGCCCAGCTTTGGGTGTATTGATGATTTTTTTCATGTTAAAATTTATTCTTCAAGTTAATTTATTCTACAGTTACAGATTTCGCTAGGTTTCTTGGCTGATCTACATTACAACCTCTCATTACAGCAATGTGATAAGAAAGTAATTGCAATGGAATAACAGAAACCAATGGCATAATAGCTTCGTGAGTTGCAGGTACTTCAATAACATGATCTACCATTTTAGGAATTAAAGCATCTCCTTTTGTTACGATTGCTATTACTTTACCTTTTCTAGCTTTTACTTCTTGTATGTTAGAAACAATTTTATCGTAAGAACTATCTCTGGTAGCAATTACAACAACTGGCATCTCTTCATCTATAAGCGCGATTGGCCCGTGTTTCATTTCTGCTGCCGGATAACCCTCTGCGTGAATATAAGAAATCTCTTTAAGTTTAAGTGCACCTTCTAATGCTACTGGGAAATTATATCCTCTTCCTAAATAAAGGAAATTGCTCGCATCTTTGTACAGCTCAGAAATCTTTTCAATTTCTTCATTAAGAGAAAGTACTGTATTAATTTTTTCTGGTATGCTTTCTAATTGTCTTGATAGATCTTTAAACTGATTATCTGTAATGGTGTTTTTTGCTTTTGCTAACATTAAAGCCATTATATACAATACCGTTAGCTGAGCTGTAAATGCTTTTGTACTTGCAACACCAATTTCAGGACCAGCATGTGTGTACGCACCTTCATGCGAAGCTCTTGCTATTGAAGAACCTACTACATTACAAACTCCTAAAATAATCGCTCCTTTACTTTTTGCTAACTCTATAGCAGCCAATGTATCTGCTGTTTCACCAGATTGAGAGATGGCAAGTAATACATCTCCTTTATTTACAATCGGATTTCTGTATCTAAACTCAGATGCATACTCTACTTCTACTGGTGTTCTAGTAATTTCTTCAATAACATATTCTGCTACTAGCCCTGCATGCCAAGATGTTCCACAAGCTACAATTATAATTCTTTGTGCTTCAACTAAGTCTTTTAAGTGTCTTCTTATACCTCCAAGTAAAGCATGATCTTTCTCTGAAATGAGTCTACCACGCATACAATCTGAAACTGATCTTGGTTGCTCAAAAATTTCTTTCAGCATGAAATAATCGAAACCACCTTTCTCGATTGCTTCAAGCTCCATTTCCAAAGTATGTACATATGGAGACTGTTCTACAGAATCTATGTTTTTAATGTTAATACCAACTCCTCTATTAATAATAGCAATTTCTTCATCATTTAGATACACAACATTCTTGGTATATTCTACAATAGGTGTTGCATCTGATGCTAAGAAAAATTCTCCGTTTGCCTCTCCTATTCCAACTACAAGCGGGCTCCCCTTTCTAGCAGCAATAAGCTGATCTGGATTATCTTTCGAGATAATTACAATAGCGTATGCTCCTACTACTTTTGTTAATGCAATTCGAACTGCTTCGTCTAATGTACAATTATTATTTTTCTGGATATCTTCAATAAAATGAATAAAAACCTCAGAATCAGTTTCACTTGAAAATTGGTGACCTTTAGACTGAAGCTCTTTTTTTATCGATGCGTAATTTTCTATAATCCCGTTATGGATAATTGCCAGATTATGATCTGATGAATAATGAGGGTGGGCATTAACATCATTTGGTTCACCATGAGTAGCCCAGCGGGTGTGTCCAATTCCAATTTTGCCTTCTGGAAATTTGTTGTTGAATGTTTTTTCCAGGTCTGCAACTTTACCTTGTTTTTTAAATACCTCGAGGTCGTTGTTAAGCAGCGCTACTCCTGCACTATCATATCCTCTGTATTCCAGCCTCTTTAAGCCTTTAATCAAGACATCGTAAGCTTGTTTTTCACCAATGTAAGCAACAATACCACACATAAAAAAATCAAAAAAGTTTAAAAAATATTTTAACAATAATAAGAGTAGATATATTCAAATAATAGATTTTTTTATGAAATATTTGATATGGGCAAAAAAATAAACTCCTTATTTACTAAGGAGTTTATTTTAATTATGGTAATTGAGACTAATTATTCTGAACCATTTTCTTTTGTGTAGAAAATTCTTAACACAATTGGGTCAGTTTCATAATTACTATCTCCTATAATACTTCTTGCAATACTGCTTCTACTGTAAAATGGATTAAACATCAATCCATTATTCTCTAAACTCCCATTTAATATACTCTGTATATAAGTTGTTATATCCAT
Source organism: Chondrinema litorale (assembly GCF_026250525.1). Classification (GTDB taxonomy): domain Bacteria; phylum Bacteroidota; class Bacteroidia; order Cytophagales; family Flammeovirgaceae; genus Chondrinema; species Chondrinema litorale. Next base: position 4,533,610 of record NZ_CP111043.1, on the reverse strand, counting down.
TACTGGGTAAGTTCCAGCTCTTGCGTTGTATGTTAAAGAGAGAATAAGATCATCGCTTACAGCCGACGAACTTACTGGTGTTAAAGTAAGACCTTCTCGTAACAATAACCTATTAACATCGAAATTCCCATCTTCATCTAAAGCAAAGAATCGCATAGCCGAAGGTGGAGTACCATGCACCAATGGGCTTAGCTCAACTGGATCAAATGAGAGTTCGACTTTGTTAATTGCCAGATTTGGATTTTGTTTTGCAAAATCATCAAGGTATGGAAATTTAATCTTTGTAGTTAAACCAACACCAGACTGTACATAAGCTTCATTACCAGTTTCAGCTGTATTTATCTCATCTCCAAATTGTAAACCTGCCAAGTAATCTGTATTCGTAAAGTCTACATCTGCGTGAAAAAAAGATGTACCTATAAAGAAAGTCTGTAACTTCGAGATGGTATCACCTGGTAAAGAATAATACAGCTTAAAAGAAAAATTAGTGGAAGTATTAGTATTGTCTGGAGCAAAGCTGAGGGTATACATATCTGCCTCAGTGTCGTTCACTTGTAATTTAAGGCCTTTCAAGATTTCTTCCTCAAAGCTATCTTGATCTTGCATAGCTGCAGCCGTTCTATTTGAAAACAACATTTCTCCTAATGCATCCATTCTCATGCTCATTCTATCGAGCGTATCCAATTCAGGATTAATGGTAACTGAGCCTAAAAGCTCATTATTTACATCAACAATAGTATTGCTCTGATAGTAAGGAATAGTGTCAACGATAAATTCATTTATCGAATAAGCTTCTATTGTTTGATCTAAAGTTTCATCTCCCGAAACCACACTATAAGTAAGCACTAGTTTTGCAGAATCAAAAACAGCTTCATTCCCAGTTTCAATAAAAGTTTCATTAAATTCTGAAGGAATGTAAAGCTTAAAAAATGACTCGGTAGTAGTGCGACCAAATTTTTCATCATTTTCAGTCCCAACCAATAAAGCACGATTGGTAATAACAGAATCTAAATAAACCACTTGTGTTTCAATGGTAATAGTGTCTGTAAATGAGGCTTTTAGTAGTAGATCAGAGTCTTGTAAAGTATCACCAATCGATTCTACATCATTACAAGATGTAAAGTATAAAAGGATTACTATAGCTAGTAATCCTTTATTAAAATGATTGATAAAGACTTCACTCAAATTTAAAGTGCTACCCCACAAGTTCGTTGTAAATTTCATAGTAAGAGTCTAAATAATTTCCGTTATTGGCTTCAATAACATTGATTTTTTTACTTTCTTCAAATTCTTTTAAAAGTCCGTTTACATTAATATCAGCTTCTTTACTTGCTTTGGTTACTAGATCTGAATATTGTGCACCTATTTTAATAAATCCGTTAAAGTCTGCTGATTCAAGGCTTGAAAGCATATTGTCTTCAATATCCATCATCTTCACCTTGTTAAGCAAATCGTCATTAAATTTAAATTCAAAACCTGTATTAAAAACAGTAAATACAGTTTTTGCATCTTTAAACATTGGATCGTTTTTGTAGGTAGTTTTCAGATACATTGGTATTAAGCTGGTCATCCAATCATTGCAATGAACTATGTCTGGCGCCCAACCCAACTTCTTTACCGTTTCGATTACGCCCTTGCAAAAAAAGATAGCTCTCTCATCGTTGTCGTTGTAGAACTTTTCCTGTTTGTCTTTAAACACAGATTTGCGATGAAAATAATCTTCATTGTCTATAAAGTATACTTGTAGTTTAGCACTTGGTATTGATGCTACTTTTATAGTTAATGGTTTTTCTTCATCACCTACTGGAATATTTATTCCAGATAATCTAACAACTTCATGTAAGCGGTTTTTTCGTTCGTTAATTATCCCGAACCTTGGAACCAGAATTCTGATTTCCATGCCTCTTTCTTGCATTGATTGAGGCAACTTTCTAACATAGTCAGCAACTTCGGAACTTTTTAAAAAGGGATTGATCTCACTGGAGACGTAGAGAATTTTTATCTTTGCCATGTTTTTGGACTTTTACATTTATTTTAGTACAAAAATACAAAAAAATAAAGGTATTCCCATATTTATCCCTCATAAAAGCAGATTTTACAGTTAATTATTGTTCTGCTTATTTTTAAAAATCTTGCAGTTTAATGTAGAAATGCATACTTTCTATTAAAAGATGCCTGAATAAAATAAATTTATTTTGAAGAATTTATAAATTCTTTATGCAAAGAAAATCCTCTTTGAATTGAATCTGTTCCGTAATATGGATCGCTAAAATCACTTATATATTCCAGTGATATCTGTAGCTCTTCAATTAGACCTATCGAATCTGCGTAAATTTCCCATTTTACATTTTTATCGACTAAGCTCGAGTCATTTTGAGAAACGATTTTTAAAGTGTTTTCAAAATTACTGTAAGCCTGCTTAAAATTTTGAACTGTGTAAAGTTGTTCATCAAAAGTATTTAAAGCATTTCCATCCCATTGTTTATTTAATGCCAATGGTAAAGCCAATTTTATGTAAGGTGTGTTATGTTCAGATTTAATAATTCTGTTAAAATCGTACCTTACTGACCAGACGGAATCTAACTGCCAGTTTTGTATTGTATCGGCTCTTGAATAAAGAAACACTTTTTGTAGAATGTTACCAGTTAAATCTGACAGGGTATCGCCAATTTCTTCTTTTAAATAATACCTACTAGTATCTGTCGCTTCGAATTCTTTGTAGGTAATTTTTTCAACAGAATATTCGACATAGTGACCTTCGTTTAAAGGATAAAAGCTTGCGCCATACAAACTACTTGGTGGTTCTACTTCACTCTCTGTGCAGGAAACAAATTGAGCAAAAAAGTAGAGTAAAATTATAAGTCTAAAAAATTCTTTTATCTGATGCATTTTTTTTCTTTCAAAAACGCATCCTTTTTCAGCATATTGAAGAATATTGATAGAAAGAAACTAATTAACTAGTGAATCTTTCAAGTACTTTTTGAATTAAGCTATCTATCGCATCTGCAGGCTTTTTAGAGAACTTCTGGATCGCTCTATTTGCTATTATTGCATTTACTGAAAGCATATCGTGCTTAAGCATTTGACCGAATGCATAATAACCGGCTGTTTCCATCTCAAAATTACTTAGATAAAAGCCATTCTCATTAAATGCTGTTAGCTTATCTAAAAAATCTGGAGTTTTTACGGGTGCTCTTAATACCCTTCCTTGTGGTGCATAAAAACCTGGACTGGTCACGGTATTTCCCTGTACCATATCAAAACCAATCTGATTTAACAATACCTCCGAACAAGAAACCAGATAAGGTATACTAGGCAGATTAACTAATTGCTTTAAATTTCGACAAAGATCTTTATGTTCCTTTTTTTGATATAATTTGTAAAAGCCCATTAAGTTGTCTATGCCAATTGCATTTACAGAAATCAAATGACTATCTAGCTTCACATCGGATCGCATGGTACCAGAAGTGCCTATTCTCACAATTTTAAGCTTTTTTCTTCTAGCCTTTCTCTTTCGATTCTTAAAATTGATACTTGCTAATGCATCAAGCTCGGTCATTAAAATTTCAACATTGTCTGTGCCTATACCACTTGAAATAACTGTAATTTTTTTGCCATTAAGTGTTCCTGTATGAGTTATAAACTCTCTTTTATTCATTTCAAAATCAACAGTATCAAAATATCTGCTAACCTGATGTACTCTACCCGGATCGCCAACGACAATAATATTTTCAGCAATGTCAGATGGTTTTAGGTTCAAATGATAAACACTTCCATCATTATTAATAATAAGCTCAGATTCTGGAAAATCAACAGATAAACTTTTAATTTTTTTTGTGTCGGGTGAATGCATATATTTCAGGCAAAAAATTATAGTTAACGCATGAAATATAATTCTTTTACAAAAAAAATACTACCCGATTGGATAGTATTTAAAATATAATTTGGTATTAGATTTTTATTTATCTCCAGTATCAGTACGAACTTTTATAATGAAATCAGTTGTAGACTCCATAATTCTATCGTATTTCAACTTTATAAATTCGACATCTTTAAGTCTTAAAGCATTCTTTCCTTCTTCTAAATATTCTATCGAAAACAAAAGACCTTCTAGCTTGGCAACAGTAGATGTATATTGCACCCACAAGTCTTTAGAATCAAGTAATTTTTGTAATATGCCTATAACAGTTAAGAAACCACTGATAACCAAAGCCATTGTATTGAAAGTTTTTTCAAGACCTTCAATATTTAACCCTAATAAAATGGTTATAACTGCTGCCATTAAAGTTGACATTACTCTAATCACAAATGCCCTTACCTTATTTTTTCTTCTTTCATTTTTATAGAAAGATACATCTTTCCCAACTTTGGCTTTTATTTTATTAAGCTTATTCTGAGCTTCTGAAATTTCTTCTTCAAACCTAGGTTTGTATCTGTCTTCTGTTACATCTGTAAGCACATATTTGTAACCTGTATCAGGAAGTTCGTCTTTCTTTTTTGGTGGGACTATTTTAGGCAAGGGATTCCCAGTAGATTTCTCACTTACTGATGTAAGGTCATCTTCCTGCAGTAAATCTTGATCCATATTTATTTAGTTTGTTAGAAATTGTTTATTAAATGCTTGTCAAAAAGCTACTTTTTAAATACTTATTCGTTAGATTTATTATAGCTATGAAATGAAAAAAAACATGTATTTTTGCTCAGTTTCATACGCTGTGTGCTTTTTGATGAGGATTTGAATTTTTTTTCGTGAAAATGTATTTTTCTTTAAATACTGTGAACAATTACCCTCATTTTTTTTATTATATATGTATAAACATAATCCACCAAGTTTCGATGAAGACAATTGAAGAATTGAGCCTTAACAATATGGTAGTTATTGAAAAGTATCTTAACGACCAGATGACTGACGATGAAAAAGTTTCATTTCTTAAGCAAATGGAAAAAGATAAGGAACTTAGAGAGGATTTTGAAATGGCAAGAGAAGTCTATATAAACATTAATATTGGCGATAGCTTCCAATCAAATTCTGATTTAAAGATTAAAAAAAGCTTATTTGAGCTGCCAGTTTTTTCTATAAATAGAAAGAAAAACTTAGGTGAGAAAATCACCAAAGATAGCTTACTTGCCATTGTAGCAGCTATCATGATGGTGATTGTTTGTCTAGTGATAGTTTACTCTTTAAGCTAAAAAAAGAGTATTATTTTCTTAATTCGTAGTAAGGTCTTACATCAGTAGGGATCATACCTCCATCAATAGCAGCTTTAAGTCCAGGTTCTCCGTCTTCGAATACCTGGCAAAATTGTGGTTCAACTCCCATTTGTTCTGCACATTTCAAAAAAGTTTCAGGATGTGGCTTAGGGTGAGATACATCTTCTGCGGTTACGATTATATCAAAATACCCTTGTAACCCAATATAATCTAGAGTAAGTAATGCAATCTCTTTTATATTTCCAGTTCCACAAGCAACTGGCATTTTTCCATGATATTTTTTTAAAACATCTACTACTGCTGTTACCGGTTTTAATGTTTCGCCAATAATTTCGAGAAAAGTACCTTCTTTTTCTTCTTCAGTTTTTATAGGGTCTAGGTTTAACCCATACTTTTCATTTAATATTAAGCAGATTTTTTGAGTTGGTACACCTGCCAAAGAATAGAAAAAATCTTCGGTAAACTCAAATTTTTGAGCATCAGCAATACTTTTCCAAGATAAATAATGAGAAGGCATAGTGTCGGCTAGGGTGCCATCAAGATCAAAAATAAGTCCTTTAGCATTGGGTGAGATTTCTAATATCATTTTAAGCTGGTTTATGTTTTAAAACCCTGCAAAGATAGAAAATAGATTGCGGCTACAAGTATCTAAATATTTAATTCATCATTATTTCACTTTCTATTAGCAGCGTAAATTATCAGATACTCAAATCTAGATAAGGTTTTGTGGCATTTCTTTAATTTAATTGCCAGCTTTACAAACTGTCTTTAAATTCTCAGTAGAAAGACAAACTTGAGATTGAATCTGAATTAAAAAGTTTAAGTTTAGAATGGAAATAAAAAGTTTAAGATACGGGGTAATTGGTGGTAGTCAAGGTATGGGGAGTTGGTTTGTTAATTACCTAAAAGACAAGAATTGTGAGGTTACTTTTAGTTCTAATGATGAGTCTTCTCAATGGAGTTCAAATAAAGAGTTGGTAGAAAACTCTGATGTAATCTTTTTGAGTGTGCCTATTACATTTATGCAAGCTGTTATTAAAGAGATATTTCCATACCTCAACCAAAAAATTCTTATAGAGGTTTGTAGTGTAAAGAAGTTTATTATCGATGAATATAATTCACTGCAAAAAGAAAATCCTGAGATAAATGTAGAGTTTCACTCTTTCCATCCAATGTTCTCTCAAAGAGTTTCCAGTTTGGAAGGACAAGTCTTTCTATATTGTTTTAAGTCAAATGATCGAGGTTTTTTTAGTGCATTTAATCAGTGGCTTATTGCTGATCAAGCAGAAATCTTCGATCTTGATTACATCAGGCACGATAAAGTGATGGGGGTAGTTCAGGGCCTAAATCACTTTAATATTTTTGTAAGTGCCAGAGCTTTGGAGCAAGCCGGACATAATCTTGGAAAAATAAAAGATGTATCCTCGCCGCCATATCGCATTTTCCTCATTTTCTTTAGCCGATACGTTTTGCAAGACCCTGCTCTTTATGCCGACATTCAGATGTATAATGAATTTGTACCAGAGGTTTTAGCTATTTTTAAACAAGAGGTAGATAACTTATATAATATCATACTCAAAAAAGACAAAGCAGCATTTATTGAGTACGTAGAAACCACTAGATATTATTTTGAAGAAAACAGAGAAGATACAGGAATTTCTAACCACTTAATTGAGCAACTCGGTATTTACCTAAATAGGCACAAATAGTCTTATTTTGAATCAGTTTGAACAATTTCTAATTCTGTTCTCCTATTCTTTTTGCGACCAGACTCAGTAGCATTGTCTCCTACTGGAAATTTTGAACCTTTGCCTATATATCGCATTCGATTGTTAGCAATCCCATTTTCTCGTAACCAAACAAATACTGCTTTCGCTCTTTGTTTAGATAATTGGTTATTAGTCTCTTCTGAGCCAACATTATCTGTATGTCCCGACAATTCTACTTTAACTGTTAGGTTTTGCTTAAGAAAAGAAAGAATTTGATCTAATGAAGGCTTAGAATCTATGCTTAACTGCGCAGAGCCAGAAGAGAAATAGATATCTTGTATTACTACTTTTTCACCCTTTTTAATTGGGTCTAAAACTATAATCTTTTCTAAAGTATCAGCTTCACTTATAGAAATATTTTCACTGTAAAAAATATACCCTGGAGCATTTACATTTAATTTATAATCTGTACTTGTATTTATAGTTAAAGAAAAATTTCCTTTTTGACTGGTTGTATCGGTCACCAATACAGACTGTTGAATTACATCTTCTAAATTGATTGCAGCTCGAATTACATTTCCATCTTTACTTTTTACAATACCTCTAATTAAGACTTGATCACTTGTTTTTTCAGTAAAAATCAATCTATCCAAAACTGCATCTAATGATAACTCCGGAATACTTTCATTTCTATTAGCACTAATAAATTTAGATGGTTTTTCTGGTCCTAAGAAAGTCACCTTATAAATATCTTCTGCTCCTTTACTATCTGGGCGATGCGTCGAATAGTATGCATATTTTTTTGTAGAATCAGTAAAATAATACAAATCATCAAATGGTGTGTTTACAGGAATTCCTACATTTACTGGTTTAGTCCATGCACCTGAAATAAATTCAGTTTTAAAAATATCGTAACCACCAATACTATTATGCCCTTTAGAACTGAAGTAAAGCGTTTTGCCATCGTGATGCATAAAAACAGCATCTTCATCATATTTGGTATTAACCAAATCTCCCAAGTTTTCAGGCTCACTCCACCCTCTCCCTTTTTTAAATTCAGAAACAAAAATATCTAATCCACCAATACTGCCATCTCTATCACTTACTAAAAACATTCTTTTGCCATCTGGCGAATAACAGGCTGAAACTTCTCTATACTTTGTATTAATTGGCTCTGGGAAATGTAATGGCTCACCCCATTTTCTTCTGTTTAATTTAGATAAGTAAATATCTCCATTGTTATCTCCTTTATAAATTAATAATTTTCTATCATTGGGAGATATTCCTAGAATAGCATCATGACCAGATGAATTTAACTCATCAATACTTTTTACTCTGCTCCATCTTCCATTTAGAAATTTACTTTCATAAATATCCTCGTAATAATTAAAGTCTGTATCTGCATCAAAACCTGTTGTATTTGATCTTCTTGCGGTAAAATACATCGTCTCAAAATCACTACTAAATACAGCTCCATATTCAGGAAAAACTGTATTTACTCCTCTTCCCATGTTATCAATAAATACCCTCACTGGCTTCTCTAGAAGATTTTTACCATTTTCACACTGTGCAATTTTATATTTTGCTTTTTCTTTTAGGTCCAAAGCAATCTCTTTTTCTTTAATTACTTCCTGATAAGATATAATTGCAGAATCCCAATTTGCTTCATATTGATAAGCTTCTCCGAGCAGAAATGCTAAATCTATATTTGATTTTTTAGTTAATGACTGAGCTATTAGTAAATATGCTTTGGCTTCTTCTTTAGTAGTTCTATCTCCTTTTAAAAAACATGTTGCAATTTTTTGATTTAACTCTACACTTTTGGGATTAAATTTATTAGCTCTCAAATAGTGCTTTAAAGCAAGGTCGTAATCCCTTTCTGTTTCAATATATTCATCACCCAAATTCAATTCTTTTAATGCTTGTTTAAAAGCCTCTTTTTTAGATTTGAAATTAGATTTTTTGAATGAAATATCCTGTGCTGAAAGCTCTACAATAAAGAATAGACTTAACACCAATAAAAAAATCAGCTTTGGATTACGATAAAGCTTATTCATTTTATATCTAAAAAAATTATCGATTTTATTCATTAGACTGCACTTCGCAATAACCATCTATTAAAGGAGCTATTTCACTCAAACCTAGCTCAACGGCTTTTTGCCAATCGTTACAAGACTCTAAGTCTTTTCTTAGCATCTCTCTGGCATTTCCTCTATTTAAATATGCTGCTGCCAAAGAGGTATTCATTTCAATTGCATTAGAAGCTGCTTGTTCTGCTTCTTCATATCTTTCAAGCTTAAAATAACAAACCGAGATGTTTGAGTATACATTGGCTAATTGCTCAGGCTCATTTGTATATTTTGCAACACTTATTTGAAAAGCATTAATAGCTTCTTCGTATTTCTCTAATTGAAATTTTATTTCTGCTTTTAAGAAAAAAGCATCTGCAAAAGTCGAATCTGCTTGCTCCAAATCTTTTAGTAATGCAATAGCCTTATCATAATCACCCGCTTCTTTTTTGAAAAATGCCAAGTGATATAAAACTGTTTTGTCTTCTTTATTTGATTGATATAGAGAGTCAAACAAAGCAACGGCTTGCCCCATTTTGCCTTCTTTTTGAAGAATAACTGCTTTGGCCAGTGTACCTTCTAACATAGATGGTTTAATGGAAGTAGTTAATTCAAAACTTTTGTAGGCTTGAGTTATACTTCCTTGCTCATAAAGTATTGTACCTTTTAAATAAGCTGCTTCTGGCTTGTTTTGATTATTGGCTACCATACTAACAGTCAGTTCCAAAGCTTCTTTTTCTTGATTGATTTTCTGAAAAAGTATCACCTTAGCAAGCAAAAGATCTTTATCATTTTTATAATGAAGTGCCCTATCAATTATATCTATTGTTTTCTCTGTCTGTCCCATATTGTCAAACAGTTTGACGAGAGCAGCATATGCCGGAATAAAAGCGCTATCTAGTTTAATAGCTTCATTCAACATATAAAATGCTTTTTTAGGCTGTTCTTTCATAGCATAAAGAGCCATTTCGAGATTCCGTTGGCAAGTAGAAGCAATATTAGCCTTAATCTCTTTCTGAAAAGACTCGTCGAGATCAGTAATCAGCACGGTTTCACCATTTAACAGGATTTTTTTTGAATCCAGAAGCTTTACTCTCCTGTCTTCTTGAGCAAAAAGTTGAAAAACAGAGAGATGAATTAATAGGCAAAAAAATATCGTTGCGAAATTGATTGTTTTCATCAAAGTCACAACGATACTTTAAATAGAATCATACTTAGTTTAAGCAGTAATTTTACTACCTAAAACCAGAAAATTAGTTATATCTGAAAGGAGTTCTCTTGCCAATAAGATTTTGTGTCGATATTTGCTTTTAGTTGATTTAATATTGAATATAAACCAAAATAAGTTCTATTTAAATACAGGCCATCTCTTGCTCCTCTTGGCTTTTTAGACTCTTTTAATACTTTAGCTTTTGCAGACGCTTCCCCAAATTCATATATTTCTCTAAAATAACTATCGTCACCAAAATTGAAAGTATCTCTTCTAAAAGGCCTACCTAATAATTCTACCATTGTTTTAAGAATGGTAAAAATCTCTTCTTGATCTTTTTGAGAATCGTCTTCATATATAAAGTTTAATCCCTTAAATATTTTCATTAGGCGCTCATCGTCTTCTGTTATATCTTTTCCTAAAAGCACAAAGTATTTATTATAAAACTCATCTGGAATTTCTTTTACTGCACCAAAATCAATAATACCTAATTCACCTTCATCATTTAATATAAAGTTGCCCGGATGCGGATCTGCATGCACAGATTTCATGTGGTGAATTTGATAATCGTAGAAACTCCACATTGCCTGCCCAATTTGTGTACATATCTCTTGCGAAGGATTTGTTTTAAGAAATGCATCTAAGTGCATTCCATCTAACCAATCCATAGTAAGAATATGTCTGCTAGAATATTCCGGGTAATAACTCGGAAACCTTAAATGTGGAATATGAGAGGTAGCAGCAGAAATTTCTCTCGATCTCCTTAATTCAAGCTCATAGTCTGTTTCGGCAAGCAGCATATTGCGCACCTCATCCATATAATGGTTTACATCAGAATCATTTAAACCTAAAATATTTACCGCAAATGGTTTAACCATTTTTAAATCAGAAGTAACACTCTCTGCTACTCCCGGATATTGAACTTTAACAGCAAATTTCTTATCTCCCATTGTTGCTTGATGAACTTGCCCAATTGAAGCAGCATTTACAGCATTTCTGGTAAAAGTATCAAATATCTCTTCGGGTGTTTTACCAACATCTTTTCTAAAAGTTCTTACAACTAAAGGATAAGAAAGTGGTGGAGCAGAATATTGCGCCATTTGAAACTTCTCAGAGTAAGCGGCCGGTAAAAGATTTTTATCCATGCTCATCATCTGAGCTATTTTTAAAGCACTTCCCTTTAACTCACTTAAAGAATCATAAATATCTCTTGCATTATCTTCATGAAGTAAATCTTTGCCAGTACCTGGGTTTACCGCATTACGCGCATAATGTTTAATATAATTTCGCCCAACTTTTACTCCTGTTTTCATGAACCTGGCAGCTCTCTGAACTTTGGATGCCGGAATACTCTTCTGACTTTCAACTTCTTCATTTTCCTTTGCCATATATTATTATTTAAGGTTGATAAGAATACCTATGTGGAAATAAAGTGTTTATTAAAATGGTTTTTAAAAACGCTTACTTTCTCTGAACCAGAAATTTTACTAGATCGAAAGCAGAGTCTAATGGTGTTTGGCCTAATAGATCGAATGCCAAATTACTCGACTTCTCTATAGCAGCATCTGTTTGTTCTTTATTTTCTGATTTATCTCTGTTCCAGAAACTAATTATAAACAAAACTTCTACCCATAAAGATTCAGCATATTTTTCACTTATAAACGGACGGTTAATTATTTCTGTAGTATCAAGCCCTTCATTTACAAGCTCATTGGCAAAAAGCATAAACTCATGTTTAAAATCGTCTAAAAATGTTGGAGTTAGACCAAAACGTTCATTTTTTTTATTTTTAAACTGATATGTTACAAATGCATGGTAATCTTTTAATACTTCAATTAATGTGAAAAGAAAAGATAACATTTTTTCTCTCACAGCATAATCTTGGAACACAGCTTCAGATTGAACCTTCTCTAGGGTGCTCAAAACCACGTCTTTCCATAGATCTTTATCTAATTCGGAGAAAAATTTGTAATATTTAAAGAATTCCTGCTCATCCTCTCCTATTTCCTCCATAAAGGCCTTTATGGACGCTGGTGGTTGATTTGAGGTGTTAAAATGAGCTCTGTAATTTTTTTTTATTTTTTTAAGAAATTTTTCCATAGTTATAAAACAAATTCTAATTAATAGTGTTAGTAAGATATGAAGTTTGTTTGTTAGTTTAGTTTATTAAAGTGGAAAGGAACCTTCGATTTTCGATGGTTTCTTTTTTTTTATACTCAATTCTAAATCCCATTCTTAAATAATCGTTCATTTCCCGGCATTTTTTTACTTTTTCAGCGAATGTTTGAGCCTCATTTATAAAAACATTAATTTTCCGGCTGAAATAGATTTTCGTAAAAAAACACATACATCTAAAAATGCCACAACTCAGCACAAGTAAAAAATTATTTTCTGAAGCAGAAAAATATATTCCAGGAGGTGTAAACTCACCAGTTAGAGCTTTTAAAGCAGTTGGTGGAACTCCAGCTTTTATTAATTCAGCAAAAGGAGCTTACATCTTTGATGAAGATGGCAATAAATATATAGAATTAATCAACTCTTGGGGCCCAATGGTTTTAGGACATGCCCATACGGAAATTTCTGAGGCTGTTAAAAATGCTGTTGATCAGTCGCTGTCTTATGGCGCACCAACAGCCAAAGAAGTTGATATTGCCAAGTTAATAGTTTCTATGATGCCATCTGTAGAGAAAGTAAGAATGGTAAACTCAGGAACTGAAGCCACAATGTCGGCAGTAAGACTTGCCAGAGGCTATACCAATAGAAATAAATTCATCAAATTTGAAGGTTGCTACCACGGTCATGCAGATTCTTTTTTAATTGCAGCTGGTAGTGGTGCTGTTACAATGGGTACACCAAATAGCCCCGGAGTAACCGAAGGCACCGCCAAAGACACACTTTTGGCGCCATATAACGACTTAGACGCTGTTGATAGTCTTGTTAAATCTAATCCAGAGCAAATTGCAGCAATAATAGTTGAACCAGTTGCAGGAAACATGGGCTGTGTTTTACCAAAACCTGGATTTCTAGAAGGATTAAGAAAAGTTTGTGATGAAAATGGCATTGTGCTCATCTTCGATGAAGTTATGACAGGTTTCAGGTTAGCTCCAGGTGGTGCTCAAGAATACTTTAATGTAATGCCAGATTTAACCTGTATGGGTAAAATTATAGGTGGAGGTATGCCAGTTGGTGCTTATGGTGGTAAGCAAGAAATAATGGATTATATCTCTCCTGTTGGCCCAGTTTACCAAGCAGGCACGCTATCGGGTAATCCAATTGCTATGGCTGCAGGTTATGCAATGCTTTCTCATTTAAATGAAAACAAATCTGTTTATAAAAAACTAAATGAGGTTGGAGAGAAAATTAAAACAGGTTACGAAAGCAACCTTGAAAAATTAGGATTGAATTATACCATTAATCATTTGGGCTCTATGATTAATATGTTCTTTACTGATAAAGAAGTACATAATTTTAAAGATGCTCAAAATGCAGATACAGATAAGTTTAAGCCATTTTTTCATGGGCATTTAGATAGAGGTGTATATTTACCACCTTCTGCTTTCGAGAGTTATTTCCTTTCTACAGCATTGTCTGACGAAGATATTGACAAAGTAGTACAGACACACTACGACGTATTAAAAGAGATGCATTCATAATTTATAAAAACCGCCAGAATTAAATTTTGGCGGTTCTTTTTTGCCATAACAAATAAAACAATAAGCTTTTCTGCAAATGGTTATATATAGAGTTATCGTATTTTTTGTAGCAATTTTTTAAACTATGGCTAAAAAAAGTTTTAAATCTGAGGCTGAAGACATCTTTGGTGATTACAATGAACCAGTTAAATCAGAAAAAAAAATAACTCCTAAAAAAATCAAACAGTTTCAACCATTTTTACTGGCTTTAGAGCAACAACATCTTAGCAATCTAAAAGCACTTGCTTGGCATCAGCAAAGAGAAATTAAAGATGTACTTGAAGATATAATGGATGATTATTTTGAGAAAATGCAAGATTTAGAAAACATCCATTCCGAATACAGTAAGACCCTCAAAAAATAGATACTTACCACTTTCATTTTGTGCTTTGGTTGAATTTATTCACTTTTGATGATAAGTTCGATCACCATCACTATCAACTTATGATAAAACTAAAGCACATTTTTACTACCTTATTTCTTTTAGTCACTTTTTCTTGTGAAGATCTAATTGTAGATCCACAAATGGGTTGTTTATCTGGCATTTATCCTGGTACTAACACCAGACAATGGATTGACTGTCTCACAAAAAGTGAATACACCGCCTCTGGTAATACTTTTTATGGTGTTACTTATGACAATATAATCTGGACTGAAGTGGATGAATGCAACGATTGTGGATCTATAGATTACGACAACCTCTAATCAGATTTTTTTAACTTGGTACTAATAAATTACTAAAATGACTAAGGTTAAAGATATTACCCGATTTTTAGAAACGATTGCTCCCCTCTCATTACAAGAAAGTTACGATAATGCAGGGCTCATTACTGGTGATCCAAACATGGAGATTACTGGAGTTTTATGCACATTAGATAGCACCGAAGAAATACTGGCAGAAGCTATAGAAAAAAAATGTAATATGGTTGTGGCGCATCATCCAATTGTATTTTCTGGTCTCAAAAAGCTCAATGGCAAAAACTATGTGGAGCGGACTATAATTAAAGCCATAAAAAACGACATTGCCATTTATGCCATACATACTAATTTAGATAATGTACAGATTGGCGTAAATGCCATGATCTGCAATAAACTTGGTATAAAAAACACGTCTATTCTTGCTTCAGGAAAAGATTCTTTGCTAAAGTTAGTAAGCTTTGTACCTGTTGAGCATACTGATAAAATACTTAATGCTCTAGGAGAAGCTGGTGCTGGTGCAATTGGCAATTATAAAAATTGCAGTTTTTCTATTGAAGGCGAAGGAAGATTTCAACCAGATGATGCGGCCAATCCATATATTGGCGAAGCTGGTAAACTTGAAAAGGTGAAGGAAAATAAAGTAGAAGTAATTTTTCCTAAATCAATCAAGGGAAAAGTAATGCAGGCACTTAGAAACTCACATCCATACGAAGAAATTGCTTTTGATATCTATTTATTAGAAAACAGAGACAAGGAAACTGGTTCTGGTATGATTGGTGAGCTTGAAACAGCAATGCCAGCAATAGACTTTCTACATTTGGTAAAAGAAAAAATGAATTGCAAAAGCATTAGACATACTGCACTATTAGAGAAACCAATAAAAAAAGTAGCAGTTTGTGGAGGAGCTGGTTCATTTTTACTTAACTATGCAATTGGTGCTAATGCAGATATTTTTATAACAGCAGATTATAAGTACCACCAATTTTTTGATGCTGATAACAAAATCATTATTGCAGACATTGGACATTACGAAAGTGAGCAATATACAAAAGAACTTTTAGCCGGTTGGTTAAGAGAAAAATTTCAACATAATAGCATTTTAGTAACAGAAAGAAACACTAATCCGGTATATTACCTATAATATAGAAAATAATTGATCGAAATGCCTATTTTTAAAAATAGAATTACTAAAATTGCACTCGATTTATCAGACGCCCATTTAAATGGGCATTTTTGTTCTTAAAAGGGTTTCTATACCACAAACACCTGTTTAAAAAAATATATGGAAAACTCTGTATCTAATAGACTTGATTCGCTTATCAAGTTACAGACAATCGATTCAAAACTCGACGAAATAAAAAAAATCCGCGGTGACCTCCCTGAAGAAGTTCAAGACCTTGAAGACGAAATAGCTGGATACGAGACAAGAATCCAAAAATTTTCTAACGAAATTAGTGAGTTAGATGAAGCTATTAAGGCTAGCAAGACGGGAATCAAAGATTCTGAGAAACTCATTGAAAAATATGAGCAACAACAGATGAATGTTCGCAATAACCGCGAATATGATGCGATCACCAAAGAAATTGAGCTTCAGGATCTTGAAAAGCAAATTCTCGACAAAAAAATAAAAGAGTTCAAAGAAAAAATTGATGTAGTTAAAGGTAGAATTGGTGAAACTGAGCATACGCTTAACGAAAGGTTAAAAGACCTTGCCACCAAGAAAACTGAACTTACTCAAATTATCTCTGAAAACGAGTCAGAAGAAGACAAGCTGCTTAAAGACAGAGAAAAGGCTCTTAAAAATTTGGACGACAGATTAGCAAAATCTTATGAAAAAATAAGAGGAAACGCTAATAACGGACTTGCTGTAGTAAGTGTAAAAAGAAACGCTTGTGGTGGTTGCTTTAATATTGTTCCTCCTCAGCGTCAAGCAGACATTAAAGAAAGAAAAAAACTTATTGTTTGTGAGCACTGTGGTAGAATATTGGCAGACGTTGAAGTTGTAATCGAAGAAGAAAAGCCAAAAAGAACTACAAGAAAAAGAAAAACAACTACTAAGAAATAAATTAAAAAGCCGCTTAAGCGGCTTTTTTTTAAATTTTCTTTTTCGCTATTAATAATATGTACATCACATATTAATTGGATACTATTATATTTTTTGAAGAAATTCTAAAGTATCTACCCCATCAGCATAGTCGCTTACACTAGGTAACTGTGCATCTCCAAAAGGAATACTATTCTTAAAGTAAGCATTCGCTGAAACTATACACTGAATATTATTTACATCTCTTTTAAGTCTTTCTTCTAAGAAATCTACCTCTCGGTAATATTCAAAATGAATTACAGAAATAGGAGAAAATAATGAGATATCTTCTCTAAAAATCATATAACCATTATCTAAATGAGGAACTCTATTTACCAAATAGATCGACTTGTTGTAGTCGTAATTATTCGCGTATTTATGATTCTGAGCAATGAGTTTTCCGTTCTCTTCTAATACCAGAAGCAATTCATTAAAAGAATAGTTTTCAGGGACAAATAGCTTCGATACATTTCTACAACCCAAACCAAAGTATGTAGTAATATCGGTTGCAAGCGCTTCTAAATCTTCCTTAGTTTCATCACCTTTCAATACAGCACAGCTCGTTCTATTTCTTCTAATTAGGTGAGGCACATTTCTAAAATAGTATTCAAAATATCTGGCTGAGTTATCAGAACCTGTAGCGATTAAAGCATCAACATTTTTAAGCATTTCTGAAAACTCAATGTAATTCTCAAATCTGCTATCTATATTGATCAGTTTAGAAGCTAAGAATTTAATTAAATACTGATCTAGCGTACTCAATTTAGCTTTAACCTTATTGCCAGAGATAAGAATTGCCATAAGATCGTGAAAACCAACCATCGGAATATTTCCGGCCATTACAGTTCCAATTACTTTTGGTGCTTCTTCTGAAAATTTATAGCCCCTAGCCCAATTCTTTATTTCAGACTCTTTCAAATAATTGCTAATTCCTCTAAAAGCAAACTCTACACTTTCTTTTGTAAACCAAGTATTCTGGTTATAAGCTCGAAAACAAATCTCTTGGAACTCATTTTCATCCTGTTTTTTTAACAATTCGTCTATCTCTTTGCCCAAGAGTACAAAAGCATTAATTCTATCCTCTAATCCAATAATTTCCATTCTAAATTCTATTTGTAGCCTGCAAAGCTACAATTTGAATGCTTAATTGAGAAATGATAGGGCTTTTCTATATGAAGGAATGATTAAATCGCAAACATTGTTAGAATTAATGAAAATAATAAGCTTTTATCAATTTGTTCCTGACGATATTGGCAATTAACTTTGCAGAAAGTTGAAAATATTTTAACGGAACATAAATCAAGTTAATTATGGCAATAATGATAACTGACGAATGCATCAATTGCGGTGCATGTGAGCCGGAATGCCCTAACACTGCGATCTACGAAGGTGGCGTTGAATGGACTTGGGGTGGAGGAACCAATTTATCTGAAGTTGAATTGGAAGACGGTACAGTTCTCTCTGGCGAAGATGAAATGGAACCTGTATCTGATGAATTTTATTATATTGTTTCCGATAAATGTACAGAATGTATGGGCTTTCATGAAGAGCCTCAGTGTGCAGCAGTTTGTCCTGTAGATTGTTGTATTGAGGATCCTGATATGAGAGAGACTGAAGAAGAGTTACTGACTAAGAAAGCCTGGATGCACGGAGAATAAAATTACTAAAATATATCCAAGTAAAAAGGCTGTCTTAAGACAGCCTTTTTTATTATGTGGTTATTTTATTTTTAGTTTAATGAGATATTCTCAGCATTAAGCACACCAGTTTGGTAATCTAGTATTATTTTTTGGAAGAGCAATGTATAAGATGCATTAGCCTTATCGACTGATGCCTGAACGAAAGTGTTGGTTGAGGTAGTTAAATCTATAATATTACCGAGTCCAATGTTATATCTTTCTGTTTGGGTATCCATCGATATTTTTGCTGCATCAAATTGAGAAGAAGCTGCTTCGTAACTTGCTAGTGCTGCATCGTAGTTTTGTAAAGCAGTTTGTACATCTAGGAAAATTGTTCTTTCCAGATTCTCAATATTTAATTGAGCATTATCCCTTTGAATTTTGGCAGTAACTACGCTTGTTTTTGTATTAAACCTACTAAAAATTGGGATTGATAGTGAAAGACCAATTACTGTTTGAGGATTTCTCTCTCGTATCTGATCTTGAAAACTAATTTTTTCATATCCGACCAACTCTCCATCTGTATCATACACAGCGTCTTGTGCTGTATTGTTATAATAAGAGCCATAATCGAAGAATGCTGCTAATGTTGGATAATAATCTGCTCTTGCCACAGCTACTGCATAATCACCAGTTTCTTTCAAAGATTTGAATTGTTTAAAATCTGGTCTGTTTTGCATCGCAGTCGTATATAATTCATTTAAATCAAATTCTTCTACTAAGAAGCTTTCTACTGTTTGGTCTGGAGTAACAACTTCAATAGTTGTCATTGGATCAAGCATAAGCGTTTGTGCTAATAAAGATTTATCATTTTCTAATTGGTTTACAGCCTGAACTTCTGCTAACTCTAAACTCTTAATCTGAGCTTCTAAATTAAATTGATCTCCTTTAAAGGTGATACCAGACTCGACAAATGCTGCAATTCTTTCTAATTGCTTTTTTTGTACATCTATATTTTCTTGAGCAATTTTTACTAATTCTTGATCTAATAAGACTGTTAAGAACTGCTGAGACACATTATACATAATATCTTGCTCAGTTCTTTTAATTAAGTTTTGCTGGGCATCAAAACTAGAATTCGCTCTTTTTAAATTATTTACATTTCTCAACCCTCCAAACAATAACATATTAGAAGATATACTTGGCGAAAAACTACTTGTTGAAGTATTAACCAAAGTTGCTTGTTGTTGGATAAACTGGTTACCAGTTACATTGGATAAAGTTGCTGATGCACTAAGATTCGGCAAGAACTGCCCAACTGCATTGGTCTTTTGTATTTGGTTAACAAGTAGATTATTATTTTCAGTTTTAAGCGTTATATTTTCTTTGAGAGCTCGCTGAACAGCTTCTTCAAAAGTAAGTTTCATCACTTCTTGAGCCTTAGCACCACTAAGCAGAATACTACTTAATAATATAAAAAGCATAAAGATTTTTAGCTGTAGCTTATTCCCTTTTAAGTAATTGTTTCTATGCATGATATATTAAATTATCTTAATTTTTGTAAAGGTAAATATTAATATCGTGCCATCTTTTATTTAACTGATAATCAATCGATTACAATCACATAAAAATCTCTTACTGTCCGTCAGCGGGCAATTTTGTTCGTTGAGGTACAATTAAAGTTGTGTAATATCTCTGCATAATTGTTTAAATAAAAAAACTCTGTTAGAATCTATTCTTAAAATAGTAAATTCTAACAGAGCTTAATAATGAATATGGAATTCCTAAAAATTACTTATACACAGTATAGCAACTCATAATATTCCTCGAGCATTCTTTTTACAGCAAATGCATCTTTGGTATCCATAATACTGTTTTTCATCATCTCTTTCCACCTTTCTTGATTGTCATAATAAGTTGGCAGCACTTCTTCTTGCAATACTTTATAAAATGCTTTTAGATCGTGCTCATCTAATTTTTCTTCTTTTTTACTCTCAAAGCCATCGCCAAACTGCCAGCCATTTTCGCCATGGTTACATGCTTCTGGCCACCAACCATCAAGTGTACTAAAGTTTAACACACCATTCATTGCAGCTTTCATACCTGAAGTACCGCTGGCTTCTTTAGGTCTTCTTGGATTATTAAGCCAAATGTCTGCACCTCTAGTAAGCATTTTTCCAATCGTCATATCGTAGTTTTCTAGAAATACGACAGATTCCGGATACTTTTTACTCATTTGTACCAATCTGGCTACTATGTCTTTTCCGCCATCGTCTAATGGGTGTGCTCTACCTGAGAATACTATTTGCAGCTTACCAGTTTCAAACAGGGGCCCTGCAATTTCTTCATCAGTAAAAATAAAATCGCTACGCTTGTAGGCTACCGCCCTTCTAGAAAAACCAATAAGCAAGCAATCTTCTTTAAGTGTAACCCCGTTTCTTTCCTTAACAAAATCGATAAGAGCTTTCTTATTCTCCTGATGTATAGGCCAAAAGTCTTCTCCATTCTCCGCGGCAGAAATCAGTCTTTCGTCAACCCAAGTAGGTTTATGTATAGCATTTGTAATAGCTAAAATTTCAGCTCTTTTTTCAACATCTTTCCACATTTTACTAGCCGTTTTTCCATGCAATTGAGCAACTGCATTGGCCACTTTTGAAAGCTTTAACGCGCCTACTGTCATGTTAAATGGTTCACCTCCAAGCTTTATTAGCTGCTTTTCTGAGAGGCCACAATTTGCACCCATATACATCAATCTTTCAATTGGGTGCGATTCATTTCCTTGTATAACTGGTGTGTGCGTCGTAAATACTACTTCTTTTCTGGTTGCTTTTTTTGCCTCTTTAAAAGACATTCCGTCTTCCATTTTCTCTCTTATCAACTCAAAACCAGCAAAAAGTGCATGACCTTCGTTAAAATGATAAATATCTATATTTAACCCAAGAGCTCTTAATGCTTTTACACCACCAATGCCTAAAACTATTTCCTGAGCAACTCTTTCTTCACCAAACCAGCCGTAAAGTTGTCCGGTTGTCCATGCTTCTGGGTTTTCTGGTAAATCTGTATCCAATAAATAGATATCTGCATTTCCAAAACAATCCACTTTCCAAACCTTACACTTTACTTCCTGCCCTTTAATTTCTACACTAACTTCTATACCTGTATCTTCTAGAAAGTCATACTTATAATTGTGGTATGTATCGTAAGGGTAACCTTCTTTGCTAATTAACTGGTCGGTATAACCTTGTTTCCATTTTATGCCAATTCCGATTACTGGATAATCGTGGTCTTTTGCTCCTTTTAAGTAATCACCAGCAAGAATACCCAAGCCACCAGCGTAAGTTCTAAAGCTGGTATCGAGGCCGTACTCCATGCAAAAATAAGCTACGTTAGGAAGGTTCTTTTTTGATTTGTCTTTTTTGCCCATGGCAGGAATGTTAGTTTAAAAAAATAAAAAAACTGTTCAGGTTTTAAACTGAACAGTCCAATAATAGTTATTTTTTATTGCCGAAAAAACAGAGATTCTGATTAGTTTTTGAGAATTTCCTAATAAAAAAGTTTATTGTAAAACTTTCTTTTCAGCTTCTTGAGACTCCTCACTATTTGCCTCCAATTTGTGTATAATTTCTCTAGCTAAAAATCTGTAATCTTCTGCACCATAGCTTTTGGGTGCATATTCAAAAATGTCTGTCCTTTTTACGGGTGCTTCTGCCAAAGCTATATTTTCTCTTACAGGTCTAGACATAAGCATCTCTGGAAATTTGCTTTCCAAAGTTTCTATTACATGCCTATTTAATACTTTACGTTGATCGAATCTGGTAACAAATATTCCGGCTATTTCCAGATTTACATTTATTCTTCTTTTAATCTTTTTTACAGAATCTAAGAAAGTAACCAAGCCTTCAAGTGCTAAAAATTCGGCTTGCACTGGTATTAACATATCTGTTGCCGCAGTAAGTGCACTAGTGGTTAAAATGTTGAGAGATGGTGGGCAATCAATCAACACATATTCATAAACACTATTAAATGTAGCTAATATTTCTTTTAGCAAATGGTGATCACCTTGCGCTGGATCTAGTTGCTGTTCTGCTTTTGTCAAATTCAAGTTTGCAGGAATTATATCCAAATTTGATTTTATTGGATAAATCGCTGGACTTTCTTCATTAACTAAAGCATCATAGATTGTTTTTTCACACTCACGAATTCCCAAAGATTTACTTAAATTGGCTTGAGGATCAAAATCTATAAGTAAAGTTTTCTTTTCAAATCCGGCAAGTGCGGCACCTAAATTTACTACCGAAGTAGTTTTACCAATACCACCTTTGTTATTAGCTATAGCAATTATTCTCATTAAAAAATCTTTCGGTAAAAAATGGAGTTTGCTAATCGATTTTAGCTAATAATTTAACCTCTAACTCTACAAGAAAGTATTTAAAACTAGATGGGTATACGAAATAAAAGTTTAATCAATGGTCTGTGATATCATTTTTAATTGATGATTCATTAATCTGTATTGAACTTCTTCAATAAATAAAGATTCTCCTTCAGAAAGCATATCCAAATTAATATGGTCTTCATTTATCGTATGGATAGAGCCATTAGTTTTTAAAGCAAGTTTAAGGTAATCTTCTCTAATAGGTGTTTTTTGAGAATTTCCACAAACAATTATTCTTACCGGTTTTTTAATCTTATAAAGCAGATTAATATCTCGTACTTCACTTTTATTATCTGCAATAAGAATTATCTCTCTGGCATCTTTAAACTTATGCGATGCAAACTCTACCGCTTCAATATCATTTTCTTCTCTGTCTCCGCCCTGTCCGTTTTTCATTACTTTGCGCATGGTTTTTAGCAACTTGTCCATGTTGTTTGCCTCTACGCTATAAATACCTCCAGTTTTACCGGGTTCCTTTTTATCATTTTTCTTTTTATTTCCATCATTAAAAAAAACGAAGTGCCCGATTTTACCAGAGTTCATTTTTTCTTTTTGCCACATAACTGCTTGTGTGCCATATACATACATACTTGCAGTCCAATCGTTTACCACCAGCATGTTTTCCCATTGTGGATTGCGATTAAGCACATGAAAGATAAGCGAATCATTTAAATCAAGTTTGCCATTAATCATCTGAACTACATCGTAAAAGTTCATATAGCGATATTTTTCTCCATCGCAAACTACTTTTTCTGAGTTCAGATCAATCTCTATTTTGGGGTCTATTTTAGATATATCTATCGTATCTTCTTCCTTAACCTCTTTAGTAGGATTGGTGTCGTTTACAACTGCTAAAGGTTCGTACCTTACCACAGCACCATGAAACATATCTTGTGCTTCATTCTCTTTTACACATTTGTTTTGTAAAACAATGTTCCATTTTATATCCTTATTTTCTTTAAGACATGGAATTAAATTCATCAAATTATCAATTCGCTTGTTCAGCAAATAATCGTAATCTGTTATCCAATCTTTCTTATGTCGAGGATATTTTGTAAAAATAAGATCAACTTCTAGCACCTTGTTATTTTGTGCCACTTGTTGCCAACTCTCTGGGTTTTTAATCTTATGCTCAGCATAAGCCATTTCTAATACAGCAGCATTTCGATTGCTATCGAATTTATACTCGCTTAATTCAACCTCTTGGTACTCGAGGTTCGACAATTCTTGAGCAGTAATTGAAATACATGTAGTTAAAAAAATTGCCAATAGAAAAAAGACTCTTGTAAACATCATTTTCATAGGCTTGAGTATTTAAGTAATATAAATGATCAGCTAGAACTATTGTAAATTTATTATTTTATAAATGAAATTCATATTTATTCATCTAAGATAGTAGGCAAATTATCGAAAATACAGAAACAAATTTTACGAATTGCAGAAAAACTTAAAAAGTACAGTATTTCTTAAAAATTATACAATATAGATCAGCAAAAAGTATTTTTTTTCTAATCTTTGCAGCAGTACATTGAAAATTTAAAGATCAACTTACTAACACAGACAACCCTTAGAAAATACAGGTTGGAAAATCGCTAAATATAATTTAGAGAAGGTTTAGATTAAAGGGATAAAACCAATAAAATTAAAGTAAATGAAAATATTGAAGTTTGGAGGAACCTCCGTAGGAAGTGCAGAAAGAATCAAACATGTTGCAGAACTGATTAACAATGATGAGAAAAAAATAGTAGTTCTCTCTGCCGTATCAGGTACTACAAATGCACTTGTTGAACTTGGAAATTGTGCTAATCAAAAAAATAAAGCAAAATTTGAAATAACCCTTCGCACACTCAGAGAAAAATATGAAGTTGTAATTTCTGAATTATTTGATGATCTGGCATATCAAGCACAAGCAGAAGAATACATTGAGAATCACTTCGCCCTAATTCAATCTGCTGATACTGATAATTTCACCACTAAAGAAGAAAGAATATTTCTAGCTCAAGGTGAATTAATGTCTACCAGACTAATGCATTTATACTTAAGGTCTTTAGGAGTAGACGCTGTATTGCTTCCCGCTTTGGAATTTATGAAAACCTCAGATGGCGAGCCTGATACCGATTATATAGAAACAGAAATTGAAAAAGTTGTAAATAAATTCCCAAATTGTAAATTATTCATCACGCAGGGTTACATCTGTATGAATGAGTTTGATGAAATAGACAATTTAAAAAGAGGTGGTAGCGATTATTCGGCTTCTATAATTGGAGCAGCTATTAAAGCAGATGAAATTCAAATTTGGACAGATATTGATGGAATGCACAACAATGATCCTAGAATTGTTGACAAAACCTTTCCTGTACATGAATTATCTTTTGAAGAAGCAGCTGAGCTAGCTTATTTTGGCGCAAAAATTCTTCATCCGGCTTCTGTATTACCTGCACAAAAAGAAAATATTCCGGTAAGACTGCTCAATACCATGCAACCTGAAAAGCAAGGCACATTAATTAGAGCAGATGTTACACACGATAAAAAGATTACTGCCATTGCCGCTAAAGATGGCATTGTAGCTATAAAAATTAGGTCTAGCAGAATGCTACTGGCTTATGGCTTCTTAAGAAAGGTATTTGAGATATTTGAAAAATATCGTACACCAATAGATATGATTACTACTTCTGAGGTTGCAATTTCTCTAACTATTGATGACACAAGCAATCTTTCTAAAATTCTTGATGAAATCGACGACTTTGGAAATGTAGAGTCTAATGAGAACCAAACCATTATTTGTGTAGTAGGCAGATTCTTGCAAGACGATGCAAATGTTGCTGTTAAAGTGCTGCAAATCTTAAAAGATATTCCGATAAGAATGATTTCTTATGGTGGTAGTAAATACAACATTTCACTACTTGTGCATAATGACTATAAGGCAAAAGCACTTCAGTTATTAAATGATGGATTATTTTTCGAAAATGCAACCTAATAGCTTTTAGAATAGAAATTCATAAAACATATTAAAAGAAAAGCCGGAGTTTCCGGCTTTTTTTATTTAACAATCTTCTTTTCAATAGATTTAGAAAACTTCCTTTGAAGTAAATTATCGAGCAAAAACATTTCTGGTTCAATTAATTCTACTTCCATAATTTGAAAACCGTCGGCAGTAATTACGCCATCTACCCTGCTATACAACAAATCACCTTCTATGCTTTCTAAAACCTCTAAAGCTGTTTTTACAGAAAGATTATTTGGCTCAATTATAGTAAAACGTCCTCCAAACTCTTCCTGTACTCTAAAGTCTCCAGTGCTCGATTTCTTTACAACTGCATGTGAATACTTTCTATTAAAAAACATGAGTGAAATTTCTCCGAACTCAATTATTTCTGGTACAAAAGGCTGAATTAACCAATCGGCAACTATCGGAAATTCAAAATTCTTGATTTGATCTGTATTTTCCAGCTTGTAAGCATTCCATGCTGTAGCAGATATAGCTGGTTTAACTACAATTTTTTGCCATCTTTTTTCTATACATAAATCTTCTAATGAAAAAGTTTTAACTTCTTCTACAGGTAAAAAATGAGTAGGAATTATTGGAAAACCTTTCTCTAATAACTCTTTAAGATAAAATTTGTGCAGGTTTTTTCTTAGTACGCTTATAGGGTTAAACACATTTATATTAGCATTTTCAATCTCATCTAACCACTTAATAAAGCTTTCATATTGTAAATGATAATCCCAAACAGAGCGAATTATCAAAACATCAAAAGATTGCCAAATTACAGTAGGATCGTTCCAAATTACAACCTCTACATTTCCAGTTTTTTGTAATAGAAAAGGCAAAAATCTTTCAGTAGGTATTAAGTCAGGTTGTTCATTACAAGTGACAATTCCAATATTCATAAGTTCAAAAAATTATTTCCCCGAAAGAGAAATATGTTGTACTGAGTCTATTTGACTGAGATGTTTGAGTATGGCATCTTTCATTAACTCTGGGTTTTTCCAAGGAATTAAGTGTCCCATTTTTTCTTTGGTTACATAATCAACTGGTGCATTTACCAATACCCTTTTTGCAAATGCTGTATTTTCAAAAGGGACTAAGCCATCTTTTTCTCCATGGATATAAGTTACAGGAATTGTAATTTTTTCCCAAAGCGGAAGCATTTTTTTTAATTCTTCTACATGCGTCATTTTTTCGTCATTGGCTCTTTTCAAAAATCTGGGAGTAATCCATTTTACAATTGCCCAAGGTACCTTTCTCGAAACAAAGAAGATTTTCTCATGTTCTGGATCAATTGCTGGAGCCGCCAATACCAAAGCATCTAT
Source organism: Chondrinema litorale (assembly GCF_026250525.1). Lineage (GTDB taxonomy): Bacteria > Bacteroidota > Bacteroidia > Cytophagales > Flammeovirgaceae > Chondrinema > Chondrinema litorale. The sequence continues at coordinate 4,506,572 of NZ_CP111043.1, read as the reverse complement.
TAAATCAGGTTCATTATCAGCTACTTCCATTGCCATTCTCGCTATTATTGGCCCACCATAAGAATGGCCAACCAGAACAACTCCTCGCCCTTTATCATTGGCTTTTAATATTTCGAGCAGCATTTTAGCCTGTTTCTCAATAGAAGTTTCACTTTCTTTTTTCCCAGAATTGCCATAACCGGGGCGATCAACTGAAAGCATTCGAGCATGTTGCAGCAAAGTACTATCTTTTAGAAAACCCATAAAGTTATCATAAGACCCGGGAGCTCCATGTACAAAAAATACCAATGGCTTGGTGGTATCTCCTATGCACATATAATAAATACTTCTATCCATCACATGTATGGTATCGAACTCAGGAGTAAATTCTTGACTATAAGCCATTGTTTTAAACTGCTGTATTACTTCAGCTTCAGTAATATTTGAATCTAGATTTTTAAGAAACAGACTCGGCAACAAAAGGACCATGACGATTGCAACTAATTTGAACCTGTGTCTCTTAACCCACGAAAGCATACGTATTTTAGATTAAATAAGTGAAAGTGCTAAAAAATAAAAGCTGAAATATTCTACTAAAAAAGTAAATATTCCAGCTTTTTGTTCAGTAATTCAGATGAATACTTTAAAAATTTATTCCCACTCAATAGTGGCTGGTGGCTTAGAGCTAATGTCGTAAACGACTCTGTTTACACCTTTTACTCTGTTTATAATTTTGTTACTTACTTCTGCTAAGAAATCATATGGTAAATGTACCCAGTCGGCTGTCATTCCATCTAAACTGGCTACTGCTCTTAAGGCAACTACATTTTCGTAAGTACGTTCATCTCCCATTACGCCAACAGATTGTACTGGCAACAACATTACTCCTGCTTGCCATACATCATCGTACAAACCGTAGTCTTTTAATCCTTTTATAAAAATGTGATCAACCTCTTGTAAGATTCTCACTTTCTCAGGTGTAATGTCGCTTAGAATTCTAATACCAAGACCAGGGCCTGGGAATGGGTGTCTGCCAAGAATAATTTGTTTAATTTCTAACTCTTTTCCTACCCTTCTTACCTCATCTTTAAACAAGGTGTTTAGTGGCTCAACTACTTTTAATTTCATAAAATCTGGCAAACCACCTACATTGTGATGAGATTTAATGGTAGCCGAAGGTCCTTTTACTGAAACTGACTCGATTACATCAGGATAAATTGTACCTTGACCTAACCATTTAACATCTTCAATTTTATGAGACTCATCGTCAAATACTTCAATAAAAACCCTACCTATTACTTTTCTTTTTTGCTCAGGGTCTGTTACTCCACTTAATTCTTTATAAAATGCATCTTTGGCATCTACACCTTTTACATTGAGTCCCATGTCTTCATAAGAATGAAGCACGGTTTCGAACTCATCTTTTCTCAACAAGCCATTGTCTACAAAAATGCAATAAAGGTTTTCACCAATAGCTCTGTGTAAAAGCATCGCAGCTACTGAGGAATCAACCCCACCAGAAAGTCCCATTACTACTTTATCGTTGCCTAATTTTTCTTTAAGATCAGCAATGGTATCTTCTACAAAATGTGCAGGTGTCCAGTCTTGTGCGCATCCACAGATATCTACTAAGAAGTTTTTCAATAACTGTTCCCCTTCGGTAGAATGCGTTACTTCTGGGTGAAACTGAATGCCGTAAGTTTCTTCGCCTTCTACTTGGAAAGCTGCTACTTTCACATCTTTGGTACTGGCAATAATGGTAAAATCTTCTGGTAACTCTTTAATAGTATCACCGTGCGACATCCACACCTGAGACTTAGCTGTGATATGTCTTAATAATGGATTGCGATCATTTATAAATTCTAAATTGGCTCTGCCGTATTCTCTAGTTTCAGAACGAACTACCTTTCCACCAGCTTCGAATGCAGTAAGCTGCGCGCCATAGCAAACACCTAATACCGGAAGTTCGCCACGTAACGAATCTAGTTCTATTGAAGGAGCATCATTATCGAAAACAGAATGCGGACTACCTGAAAGAATAATTCCTTTTACCTCTTTGTCAATTACTGGTAAATGGTTATAGGGATGAATTTCGCAATATACGTTCAGCTCTCTAACCCTTCTTGCTATCAGTTGGGTGTACTGTGAACCAAAATCGAAGATGTAAATTTTTTCTGTCATGTGCAAAGCTAAAAATTTCAGAAAACTGGACCAACCTCAACAAAAAAAACAGCGACAATTTTTCTTAAAATTTCAATTCTACTGAGAATTTCAGCTTCAGAGAGGTAAATAATTAGAAACTCCATTTAAGTCTGGAATAAATTATGGTGCCGGCACTACCATATTGAGACTCTTCGTCGCCACTAAAAACCTGACCTGTGAGTAAAAAACCTAGATTATCGCTCAAAGAAAAATCGAAAGAAGGACCGATAAAAGCAGACTGATCATTCGGACTATAAATTCCTGCCAAGCCTGCTGAAATTAAAGGAGTAATTGGATAAGAACTCTGTAGAAAAAAAGAAAACTTGGTAAGACTTAGGTTTCGTGTACTTAATTGTTGAAAGAAATTGAATGCTCCGGGACTGCCAGAAGAACCACTGCTATTAAAAATCACTTCTGATTGCAGATATAACTGATTCTTAAAAGTATAATCTACCGATACAGTGGCTACAACAGCAGCGTCTTCTTCAAACTCTTTTTTTCTGGGTTGCAGCCATGTAAGTTCCCCTTTAAATCCGGCAGTTCCTAACTGACCAGACCAGCCGAAGCCCAACATCCAATCTCTTGCTATTTTACCACCAATTAGTTGAAAATCGTAAGACCATCTATTAAAGCGATACATTCCGGCAATTTTACTGGCTTCTAAACTATCGGCAAAAGCAACCGCCACCTCAGCCGACGATGTTACTCCAGTATAATATCTAGCCAAAACAGCATCAGAGCCAGGCCTTTCTTCATAATCAAAATCGAAAAATGAATAAGCATTAAACACATCATTGGGATTCCAAACGAAAGTTTGCCCCCAGTTAATTCTCTGTCTACCTACTCGAAGTTCCCAGTTGCCTCTGGCATATTCTACATAAGCCCGATCTATGTTACTTTGCAGAAAAAAAGATTGCTTGCTTACTGGAATCCAATTCATGTCAACCAAGCCATAATCGGTTCCGGTTATATCCGCATAAGCCGGAAAGCTTTTTACAGTTTCACCATAAAACAACCTATTTCGCATCTCCAAAGAGAAATTTAAATAGTCGTTAGCATACCATTTTAAATTGAGCCTGTTGTGAATGATGTTATCTAGCAACCACTCTCCACCTGCATCTTGAAAAGAAATCAACTGAAGATTTTTCAGGTAACCTTTCACAAAAAAGTCAGAAGGTTCATCAGAATCATCTTGAGCGATTAGAGAGATATTTCCGAAAAAAATAAAGACAATCGGTAATAGTAAAAATAAATTAAATTTGAACCTTCTCATGTCGCACATTTTCATTTACAGCATAGATTTTCACTCCATTTACTTTACCTCGTAGGTTTACATCATCAATCAGTTGATATTCAACTCCGTTTGATTCGCGAATAGCAGATGCCAAATTTTCTGAAATAAGAATCCACTGGTTGTATTCATTGCATTTTTCCTGCACTCTGGCTGCTGTGTTTAACACATCTCCATGATACGCAATTTCTCTTTTTATATCTCCCACTTCCGCCACCGTAACTGAGCCCATTTCCATACCGGCCTTAAATTGTGGCAACAAGTTATAGTGTTTCATAAAATGAGCTTCTCTCGACCGAAGTTTTTCTCTAAATGAATAATAGAATTGAATGCAATTGAGGTTTTCTAAACCTTCCTTTACTTTCCAAGTGAGTACTACTTCGTCTCCCACATACTGGTAAATTTCTGCTTTGTGGCCAATTACTACATCAGTTAATTCATGAAAGCAATCTTGAATCATGCGGCTGTAAAGATTGTGCCCAAGTTTTTCAGCGATGGAAGTTGAGCCTTTCAAATCGAGAAACATAAAAATCCTGATTTCATCTTTAGGTTGGTGGTATTCACCCATAAGCATTTTAAGCAAAGCACCTTGCCCAAATTTTTTATTTATCTGTAATAAAAAGTTGGTAAATACAATCAAAATAAACATAAAACAGCCCCAAACTACCAGCGAACTTGGCTGAATAAAATCAATAATATCGCCTAGTGTTTTACCCTCAAAAGCACCAATTGCATAGTAAAGACTCACACTGATAAATACTGTAATTACGAATGCAATGATGTAGAAAAAGCTTTTGATTAAGATAATTTTACCAAAGTTGTATTTCCTCAATATGGTAAAGTTCGAGATGTGATTAATCATTGCGAATAGCGTCCCGAACACAAAACCGAAAAGCGTATTTTCAAAATAGGCAAACCAAGAGTTGGCATATACTTCCCACTCGCCAATGCAGATATAATCTTGCATTCCCAAATAAAACAAGCCGGCGAGGTTCATAAAAAGAATCCAGATTAGCACCAAAAACATCCATTCTTGTAAAAAAATCTTGTTTTTAATTTTCATGAGATTCTTTTAAATCAACTGTGTTTGATGTGAATATATCTTCTTCAATTTTACCATCGACTATACTTACTACTCTTCTGGCTTTATCAATTACCCTTTGATCATGCGTAGAAAAAATGAAAGTCATATTTTCTTCTTGGTTCAATTTGAGCATCATTTCGAGTAGCTCGTTGGTTGAGTGAGAGTCCAAATTTGCAGTGGGTTCGTCTGCTAAAATAAATTTGGGTTTAGAAGCCAAAGCTCTGGCAACTGCCACTCTCTGTTGCTGCCCACCCGAAAGATGAGAAGGTCTGTTATCCATTCTTTCTGCCAAACCAACTTCTTCTAATAATTGCTCTGCTATCTGTTTGTACTCTAGCTTTTTTCTGCCTTGCAATTGCATGATAAACTCCACATTTTCTCTGGCAGTTAGCACTGGCAACAAAGAATAATTCTGGAATACAAAACCAATATTTTTCAATCTGAAATCGATCAATTGCCTGCCCGATAGAGTAGATATATCTACTCCATTAATAATTACCTTTCCTTCGGTAGGTTCGTCGAGTCCGCCAATCAAGTTGAGTAAGGTAGATTTACCTGAACCAGATGGACCAACTATGGCAGTAAATTCGCCTTCTTCTATAGAAAGGTTAATGCCATTTAAAGCATGAACTGGAATTTTTTTAGGATTATAAATCTTTTGCAGATTCGTAATTTCAATGACACTCATAGTGGTAAGAAATATTTTTTGTTTTGAAAATCATATATCAATTGTTTAATCCTTGTAAAGCTTCGGCTGGCCTTAAGCTCAATGCTTTTACTGCCGGATAAATGGAAGACAACAAGGCTGTTACAAAAACCATAATCATCAACATAATATAGAAGCTCACAGATAGACTTGGGTAAATGGTGTCAGAGACTCCATAAGAAGCCAAACCTTCGGCAAACATGGAAAGATTGATACCGTGTTGAGCAGTCCAGTTAATGATGATAATGCCTATTAACATCCCAACTAAAGCACCTAAAGCAGAGAGTAAAATGGTTTCAATCACAATCATGTTGAAGACCTTTAATTTGTTCATTCCCACAGCCATAAGTACTCCGATTTCTTTTATTCGTTCAAAAACCGACATTAACATTGTATTAAGAATACCGAAAGCCAAAGCGGTTAATATTACAGCCAAAAACAAGAAGTTGGTTTGCATACTGGCATCGCTCAAATAAGAGAGTTCTGGTAATACTTCTTTCCAACTTTGAATGAGATAATCATCTCCCAAAGAGGTTTTCAACTGGCTTAATTCATTAGGAACTTCATCAGCATCGTTTAATAGAATCGCTACCACGTGAACTTGATTTGGCGTTTGTAAAAGCTTCTGTAGATCTTCTTTTTTGATAAAAGCATTTCCTTTATCAAAAGCCGTTGAAGTTGTTTGAAAAATGCCAGCCACTCTAAAGGCTGCACCTACAATTTCGCCATTTACATCTTGCAAAGTGAGTACAACTTTCGATTTCATTTTCACCTCTAACTTCTCTGCAGTTTTACTACTTATTAAGATTGGCTTGCGGCTGTCTTCACTCAAATAATCACCTTCTCGCATGTTTTGCCAGATGTAGGTAACTTGCTTTTCGGATTCAGGATTAATGCCATTTAACTGCAAACCAACACTGCCTTTAGAAGAAGCTACCATTCCTGTAGAAACCGTTCGCATCGAAAAAGCCTTTACAGCATTATCGCTGTGTAATTCCTGATCAATTTTATCAGCATTTTTCAAGAACAGTTTTACATCTTTATTAGCAGTAAAACCTTCTTCGTGAATTTGGATGTGCGAAGTTTGATTTTCGATGGCTGTTCGCATTTTTTGCTCTGTTAAGCCATTCATTACAGCCAGTGAAAAAATCCCCGCTGCCAAACCCAATGCAACTGCTGTAATAATCACAAAACTTCTGGTAGCATTTCGCCAGATATTTCTCCATGAAATAGATAAAATCATGATATAGAAATGTTTAAAATGGGTTGATATATTTTTTGAAAATTCATCACTTTAAAGCTTCGGCTGGTTTTAGATACCACAATCTGAAATAGGGATAAAACAAGCAGACCAACACAATGAGCAAAATTGATATGCCTTGCGTAAAGAATATCTCTGGCGCTAACGAAAATGGAATTATCGGTTCGTAACCCATTTCTTCTATACTTTTAGCGGCATCTCCTGTTAATGGAATCGGATGCTGATGCATGTAGTAAAGTAAAGGAACACCAGCGATAAATGAGATAAACAAACCACTTACTCCGATTAATAAAGTCTCAAAGAAAATCAGCACTGATAATCTCACTTTCTGCATACCAATGGAAATGAGCACACCAAATTCTCTGATGCGTTCGATGGTCATCATCATAATGGTTCCGAAAATTCCAAAGGCAATTACCATGTATAAAATCCCTAGCATGATGATTCCACCTGCATTATCTGACTGAATGAGCTGAACTAGTTCTGGTTGCATTTCTTCCCAGTCCATTACCTCGTACTCACTACCTAGTTTTGCCTTTAATTCTGATGTTACCGGAGCTACTGACTCGTAGCTATCTAGCACGATGGCTAAGGAAGTCAACATATTATTTGATCCATTGTAATACTGACAAAGCGAAAGCGGCATATACACGGTGTTATTATTCATCTGCGGATTCACCAGTTTGATGATCCCCGCTACAGGAAATTTACCTACCGCATTCGTTCCATGATAACCTTGCCCCAATAAAACCAAGGTATCATTCACACCTAAAGAAAGATACTCACCCAAACCTTCTGAAATGAGTACTCCATCACTTTTTGCAGTTATAAATTCTCCTGCAGTTATCTTATCTGCAATGCCAGTCATGTGGTTTTCTGCTTCGGGGTCTGTTCCAATAATCGCCACACCTTTAGAAAGATTTTCTGTAGCTGCCAGTGCAAAAGTTTCTAGGTGAGGTATCAAATACTTTACAGCTTGATTTGTAGTAAGCTCAGCTCTCAAACTATCTGAATCTTCTAGCAATCGGTTAATTGATTTATTTTCCCAGTAGCCACTATCGTGTACCTGAATATAGCCTGAATAAGCCTCTACACTGTTTTTGATCATGTTTCTGTAGGAGCCCAATTGCATAGATCGCATAAAGAGCGCCAACAATACCGCAAAAAATATAGACGATAAAGTGATAATGGTTCTCCGCTTATTGCGCCAAATATTTCTCCATGCCAATGAAAAGATGGTTTTCATAATGCTTGATATTAAGGTTATCTAACTCTTCGCATATTTTGAAGGGAGAAAAAGTTCTCGTTAATGTCTACATCAAAATCGATTTGCTCATAAATCAAAACCGTTTTGTGCCCTTCCTCATCAGCAGGAATCATTTCGAGTTTGCTAAGAATTACTCTGTCACCCATTTGCTTAGGATCGTAACCTTGCATCACATTAATCAAATACTCATCTTCATCGTAATACTCTGCTTTTACTTGGTGAAATTCTTCTTTGCTTACCCAAAGCACAATTTTTCCCCAAACTACTGGTGCATCTGGCTTGGGTTTCATCTCTATTTTGTAGCAATTGAAACCGTTTACATTTTCTTCACCTATCAATAGGTGATTGTAATCTTCTACAATCGAAGATTCTTTTAGCAGATCATCATTGGTAAAATCAGAACCCATCCAAGACTGAGACATCATCGATGGCGAAACTTTAATAGTTCGCTCAATAGATGGCATCCAGTTCCAAAGTTCGTTTTCTCTTTTTAAAGAAACTGTACCTTTATCTTTTGCTGGAGCTGTAATGAGAATTAGACCATACTCATTGCCTTTAGACCAGCTTTTCATAGACATGCTACGCTCCCATTCTGGCCTAATAATTTTCATAGACATAATTGCCTTGTTAGAAGTTCCTCTCAGTTTTTCATCAGACTTTTTTACAATTTCTTTAGGACTGAGATCTTCTTTTGGAGGATGAACACATTCACTCTTTGCACCTGAAAAACAAAATGTTATCAGCAAGAAACAGAAGCAAAACAATAAGCTTTCTGAAGTATTTCTAAATAATTCCATATCTATTTCTATTTATTGACTGACCGTTCAGTAATAATTTATCAAAAGTTAGTAATCATTATATTTTTAAAGTAAAAATTCATTTATTTAATAGCTTTTCTATAAGCGATTAAGGAAACAACATTTTGTCTATAATGTAATCGGTCACTTCTTCAAATGGATATTCTTCCATCACATACATATAGTGTAAGGCGACACCGTCTATCATTCCCCCTATACTTAAAGCACGCATTCTGGCATCGGGCACACCATTGCTCTCTAACAGGTTAGTAAGCATATCGAAGGTCGATATTACAAGTGGTCTAAAAATTTCTTTCAATTTTTCTGAGCCACGCATTTGGGTAATTAAAGAAGCATACAAAGACCAAAATTCTTTGTCGGTCTCCATAGATTTAAAAGTCTTTTGCATGAGCTTTCTCAACTGTTCTTTAGCATCTCCGCTTTTCAGTTCTTCATCATTAAACAGCTCCTGAATATTAGTAAGACCTAGCTTTATTACCTCTTCTAGCAAAGTTTCTTTGCTATCGAAATAATGATACAAAGCGCCTTTAGCAACGCCTGCTTCTTTGGCAATCTGGCTGATTGAAGTAGCTTGGTAACCATTGAGAGCAAATAATCGCATAGACACAGCCAACAAATGCTCTCTGCTTTTCTCTCTTATCTCCTGAAATTGATTTGGCGTTTTTGGTGACATTTTGCTATTCAATTATTTTTCCACTGAACGGTCGGTCAAATATGCTTTTATTGAATTTAGCATGCAAGATATTTTTTAAATATTTTGATAGTATATAAATTTCGAAACATTTTTTTGTCTAAAATCTAGAAACAACTGTACTTTTTAAAGATAAATAATTATGAAAAAACCAAGACCCTTTATCCTCGCCGAAACCAACTGGAAAAGTGTAAAAGAAACCAAGTTTGATGTAGCAGTTTTACCTTGGGGAGCAACAGAAGCTCACAATTACCATCTACCTTATGCTACCGATAGCATACAAAATGAATATGTAGCCGCAGTAGCTGCCGAAAAAGCTTGGACAAAAGGCGCTAAAGTGATAGTGCTACCCAATGTGCCATTCGGAGTAAACACTGGCCAGCTCGATGTAGACTTATGTATAAACATGAACTTAAGTACACAAATAGCTGTGCTCAAAGATATCGTAGATGTGCTTTCAAGACAGAAAATACAAAAGCTGATTATTATGAATGGGCACGGTGGCAACAACTTTAAACAGGTGATTAGAGAAATGTCTTTCTTTTACCCTGATGTATTTGTTTGTGCATTTAACTGGTTTAAAGCTACCGACTGGAATGAGTATTTTGATGAGCCCGGTGACCATGCCGGAGAAATGGAAACTTCTGCCATTATGCATATTGCCCCAGAATTAGTTTTACCACTCGAAGAAGCCGGAGATGGTTATGCTAAAAAGTTTAAGTTAAAAGCCTTTAAAGAAGGTTGGGTACAAGCGCAACGTGCATGGACTCAAGTGACTAAAGATACCGGAGTTGGCAACCCTTATGCTGCTTCAGCAAAAAAAGGAGAAAAGTTTCTGAATGCATGTGCAGATAATATTGCTAATTTTTTCTTAGAGTTAGGAGAAACACCTCTAGACGAGATATACGAGTAATTTAAACCAAAATTCTTTATTGAAATATCGTCAATCTTTAAGCTCTTTTTTTGATAAGATGACAATATTTTGCCAGTAATTTTTCTTGAACACAATTTTCTTAAACATTGTACTTTAATAAGAGTTAATATAACTATCAGGATATATTTTTTAGTGTTTTTATACTGTTTATTAATTGAGTTTAATAATAATATATAAAAAGGGAAAAGATAATAGGTTTCTGAAATCAAACGCAATGATTAATTAAAACTCACCTGTTATCTGAATAAGCACTAATTAGATATCTCGGATGGCAACTATTTTAGAACAGCACAGTGAAAAAGCCCATAGCAGCATTCTTGAAAAAATGAAAGTAAAGTATGCTCAATTACTAAAAGGTAAAAAAACTAACGAATTAGAAAGAAAAGCATCGGTAGTTAATCAAGTTCAAGAGGACTACCTTTCTGTAGAGTGGAAAACTATTAACAACAGAATATGCCTGTATTTTACATTTAATGGAGTATTTAGTCAGCAATCAAGTGTAAAAGGTATAGAAGAATGGAAAAGACAATTTATTGGCAAAGAAAACTTAAAGATTGTTCTTGTTTGGAATTGTAATGATATGAAAGGCTATGAGCCCAGAGCCAGAGTAGCATGGCAAAAAGCATTGGGTGAACTTAAAAACCAAATCGATACTATCTGGCTCATTAGCAATTCATCAATGATTAAAACAGGAGCTAAAATAATGTCTCTGGCAGTTTCTTACGACATCAAAGCGATAAGTCATGAATCAGAGATAAAATAAAATATTAGACTTGAGCTAATTACTAACAATTTAATGCAAACTTCAAGGACACCTTCTTTTTAGAAGGTGTCTTTTTTTATAAGGATAGACCAACTCTTTTTTATGCTTATATTTATAAGAGCTATCATCCTTATTTAACCTGTCTAGAAATGCGCATAAATTACTTTTTCTGCTTAACCTTATTAGCTACAATCACATTATTTTCTTGTTCAAACTCTCAAAAAAACCAACCACAAAAACCTAATATACTCTTTGCTATAGCAGACGATGCTACCTTTATGCATATGAGTGCTTATGGATGCACATGGGTAAACACACCTGCGTTTGATCAGGTTGCTAACAACGGTTTACTATTTATGAATGGCTATACTCCAAATGCAAAATGTGCCCCTTCTAGAGCTTGTATTATTACAGGTAGAAATTCGTGGCAATTGGAAGAAGCCGGAAACCACTGGGCATTTTTCCCTTCAAAATATAAATCTTTTCCCGAAGCACTAAAAGAAAACGGATACTTTACAGGATACACCGCAAAAGGTTGGGCTCCCGGAGTAGCTTTAGACGAAGCCGGTAAAAAAAGAGAACTTACAGGTAAAGCATTCAATCAAATAAAAACAACTCCACCCGCCAAACATATTTCCGATAATAATTATGCAGAAAACTTTAAAGCATTTCTAGATTCTGTTCCCGAAAATAAGCCTTTCTGTTTTTGGTATGGTTCTATAGAACCTCATCGGGCTTATGAGTTTGAGGCAGGTATAAAAAAAGGAAATAAAAAGGTTACTGATATAAGCAGTGTTCCGCCCTTTTGGCCAGATAATGATTCGGTGAGAACAGATATGCTCGACTATGCTTTTGAACTCGAATATTTCGATAAGCACTTAGGTAAGATGTTAGCTACATTAAAAGAGCGTGGAGAACTCGATAATACTATTGTAATAGTGACTTCTGATAATGGAATGCCATTCCCAAGAGCAAAAGGGCAAGCTTATGAATACTCGAACCATTTGCCACTGGCAATTATGTGGCCAGCGGGTATTAAAAAAACCGGTAGAAAAATAACAGACTTTGTAAGTTTTATCGACTTAGCTCCCACTTTTTTAGAAGCTGCCGGATTAACAATTAAAACAAGTGGTATGCTTCCAATAACAGGTAAAAGTCTCCTTTCTATTTTTAAATCAGAGAAAGAGGGACAAATTGATGCTGAGAGAAATTATGTTTTAATCGGTAAAGAAAGACATGATATTGGCAGACCTAATGATGCGGGTTATCCGATACGAGGAATAGTAAAAGACAATTTGCTTTACATACATAATTTTGAAACAGAAAGATGGCCCGCAGGTAACCCAGAAACAGGCTATTTAAATATTGATGGAAGCCCCACCAAATCGGTATTGATCAATAACAGAAAAAACAAAGAACTCTCTGAATACTGGAATTTTGCAATGGGTAAAAGAATACAGGAAGAATTGTATCGATTAGACGTGGATGCTGCTTGTATGAATAACCTGAGCCTAAACCCAGAATACACAGATATTATGCAGCAATTAAAAGAACAATTATTTAATGAACTAAAAAAACAGGGCGATCCCAGAATGTTTGGCAAAGGAGAAGTATTTGATAACTATACCTATGCTGATAGTAGCGGTGTAAACTTCTATAAGAGATATATGAATGGAGAAAAAATGAAAACTGGCTGGGTAAACGATTCAGATTTTGAGAAAGAATTTAAATCTTTCGAAAATTAAGGTTTAGTAGCAACCGGAAAACAAACTGTAAACTTTGTATTTCCTTTTTCAGATTCTACTTTAATACTACCATTATGAGATTTCACAATTCGCAATACGATATCCAAACCTAAACCTGTACCCTTTCCAACCGCTTTTGTCGTGAAAAAAGGATCGAAAATTTTATCCTGGATATCTTTATCTATGCCACTTCCATTATCAATAATAAAGATGTACAAAAACTCACCTTGCTGTTCTGCTTCTATCTTTAAAGTGCCTCTCGTTTCTAAAGCATCAATAGCATTATCAATCAGGTTAGTCCAAACTTGATTTAATTCACCTTGCTTGCCATTTATTTTTGGCATTTCGCTCAAAAGTTTATATTCCAAGATGATACCTTTAGCTCGGATTTTATGCTTAAGCATAGCAATGGTGCTTTTTATTCCATCAGATACATCAAGTTCTTCTAAATCATTTGCCCTATCCATATGAGAATAGGTTTTAACAGATGAAACGAGATTTACAATTCTGTTTGAACCCTGTGCAATTTCAGAAGTAATCTTTTTTGCATTTATCATATTTATTACCCACTTAATTACCACTTCCATTTCATTGGCATCTATTACATCTTCTAATTCTTCAAGCTCATCTTCTGTTACGCCAATATCTACCAAATCTTCAGAAAGCTCAATGTTATCTTCTATTCCATGATCTTCTAACCAAAAGCCAACTTCATCTTCTAAAGTACTTCTTTCTAAAATACTCAATTTTACAGCCTCGTTGGTACTACAACTGGTTAGAATTTGATATGCTTCATAAAGTTTAGAAGAATCAGATTTTAAGTCTATCAGATTCATTGTAATTGATTGTAAGTCGTCGAGCTGCTTACTTAGTAAATCTGAAAAGCGACTTATGGCAGAGGCTGGATTGTTTATTTCATGTGCGATACCTGCCGAAAGTTTTCCTAGCGCTTGTAGTTTTTCTTGCTGCTGCTGCCGTCTTTCACCTTCTCGAGTGCGGTCTTTCATTAAATCTACACAGCGTTTTAACAACACTGGCGCATCGTGTTCCATACTTGCAAAATCGTCTCTATGTATGAGTAAAACACTTGAGTCTTCCAAAGCAATTCCACTTCCCGGAGCCTTTTTCATTCTAGAAAACGGTAATAAACCTGATACAGAACCTTTCTCATACACTGCAATTGGCAACCATTGGCCACTGTATTTTAGCATCACCTGAATTTTACCCTCCAATACAATGAACATTTCATCTACATTATCACCTAATGAAAATAAATTTTCCTTTGCATAAATTCTTTTTACAGTACCATACTTAATTAACCAGTCGATTTCTTCTAATGGTAATTCTTGTATAAATGGTAGATTTTTGAGAAAGTCCTTATTAATTTCCATTAGCAGTAATTTTTCACATTCATCTTAAATAGAAAGACATCCTAAATATAAGTAACTATTAAGTTTCAAAAGAAGTTAGTTAATTCCAACTTAACTCTTTATTTTTCCTAAGTTTCAAAGTATAACTTTTTAAGCTTTATGGGAAATTTTTCAACTACTGCTTTCGAAACACCTTTGGGTTATTTATTAATTCGTGGTGATGAAAATGCTATTTACGAAATTTCTTTTTATGATGATAAAATAGAAATTAGTGAAGAAACAACAGAAGTTGTAGAATTATGCAAAACTCAACTTATAGAATATTTTGATAAAAAAAGAAATCAATTCGATTTCCCAATGAACTTGGTTGGTACCGATTTTCAAAAAGAAGTTTGGAAAGAGTTAAAAGAAATTCCTTATGGAAATACAATTAGTTATAAGAAACTAGCCGAAAACCTAGGCAATGTAAAAAAGATTCGGGCTGCTGCTTCTGCTAATGGCAAAAACCCAATAGCCATAGTTGTTCCCTGCCATAGGGTAATTGGTGCAGATGGAAGCATGACGGGTTATGCAAGTGGTGTTTGGCGTAAAAAATGGTTACTAGAACACGAAGGTGCCATAGCGAAACAAGCAAATCAGTTAAGTCTGTTTTAATAATTAAGCTTATCAATTTTTTAGAATTCTTATAAAACATGTCTTCATTTAATATCTCTGAAGGTAGCATTGCGCAAGTAGTCGAGGTTTCTAAGTTAATCGCGGAGTTTTCTAAGCCTTATAAAGAAGATGAATATGTAAAAAGGCTGCATACTAAAAAGCATCTTATACTTATAGCCAAGCAAAACGATAAAATAATCGGTTTTAAAGTTGGCTATGCTAAAAACGAAAATACATTCTATTCTTGGATGGGTGGAGTACTAGCCGAGTATAGAAAATCTGGAGTTGCATTGGCATTAATGCAAGCACAAGAAGAGTGGGCTAAAAAACATCATTTTAACTGTATTGAGATTAAAACCAGAAACTGTTTTAAAGGAATGCTGATATTATGCATCAAACAAAATTATTTAATAGTTTCTATTGAAAACAAAGAAAATACTGAGCAAAATAGAATAATCTTACAGAAGCAATTATAACATGCCATAACCTTCTTAAATTAATTTTTTTAATTAATTCAATTTATTCAATGCTATAAAAAAATACGCTGCCTAAATTCTCTTAAAAAATAAAATATACCACTTCAAATAACTATATATCAGATACTTATAAACAAACGCCCAATAGTAAGTTGATGATTTGAAATGATAATCCTGATTTCTCAATTCTTAATAAAAATCAATAAAATCAAGATTATATACTACTAAGTTTTTTAGCACATTATAAGATTGTGACGCTAAAAAATTTAAAAAATGAGAATTTTATTACTTCTAACTTTTACAGTACTTTTTCAATCTGTTTTTGCACAAAAAAATCAAGCAAAGTTTCAAAGTAATTTGCCTTACGAAAGTTTGAACTACATTAAAATTCCAGATAATAAAGCGGCTAACAACAAGCAGTACAGCTTTAAAAAATTAAAAAAACAGAATCTAGGCAGTGGCAATAAATTAAAGCTCAATGTGGCTATTAAAGCTGAAATTTTATTTACCAAAATAAATCAACAAATACCGCTCAGTTTCAATAATTCTGAAGTTTACTATAACAATGAGCATGTTGGAAATTACACTTTCGAAAATGAAAAAGAGTATTTTCACAATACCATTCAACTAGATGGCGAGGAAATCAATTGGATTTCGAGTGAAAAGCCTACAGCATATGTTTATGAAACTGCCATACATAGAAAAAAGAAAATTACCGGAGCTACTATAGAATGGAGATTTTCTAAAAGAAACCCAACAGCAGCCAGACAAGGCTTTTTTATAAATACCGGTTTTTATGTAATGGATAAATCTGTACCAACTGTAGGTATTAATAATAAAGAATATCTTTTCCCAATAGGTTTAGGTGCAATTATACCAAGCAACGATGTACTGGGTGTAGAACTAGCAGCAAATGCCATTATTGGCAACCAAGGTAGCTTGGGAGCTAAATTTGATTTCTCTTTTGTAATTAGCAACATCAAATTCGGTCCTGAATTTATTTACACACAATATAATAATGAACTGCGAGGTACATCTGGAGGTTTAGGTTTCCACTTAGGTTTTATCTTACCAGAGTTTAAAACAAGTCGCAGAAGAAGATAATTATATAATTGTGCTTTTGTATTCTTTAGAGAACTGAGAAGGTGTTTTACCAACCAATTTAATAAATTGCCTATTAAAATTAGACCTATTATTAAAACCTGTTAAATCTGCAATTTCTTTAATAGAATATTTATCAGTCATAATTAGCTCACAACTGTAATTGATTCTCAATTCATTCAAATATTCTATAAACGATTTGTTAGTTCTACGCTTAAAATATTTACAGAAAGCATTAGGTGTAAGGTTAGCAACTTCTGCAACCTCTTGTAGAGTTATATTTTTCTTGAAATTCTTTTGAAGATATTGAAAAACATTTCCAATGCGATTTGTCTCCGGATTGGTAATTCTGGAATATTTTAAAGTAGAAAGCTTCCTACAATCTTCGGGGCGCTCTGCAATTTCATTTAAAAGTAGAAGCAGCGAATTCATTTTAGCAAAGCCTGTTTCATTTATCATTTTTTCTATAATTACTTTAAGCTTTTCTTTTAACTCACCTTTAATTTGAAAGCCATAAGTTGCAGCTTGCAACATTTCATTTATTTTTTTGAGCTCATGGATGTGTAAAAACTTGCCAAAGATTTCTTTTTTAAATTGGATCACTACATTTTGCACATATAATCCATTTTTCTTGTTGGCAAACTCAGAAGCAGTATGAAAAGAATGGGGTAAATTTTCACCCATAAATACCATATCATCTTCTTCAAACATTTCAATACTGTTTCCCACTAGGCGCTTTCCATATCCTTTTTCAGACCAACATAATTCGAATTCAGAATGAAAATGCCAGCCCCAAGTCATCTCTCTACTTACTCTTCTTAAAGAGAAAAAAGACTCTCCTACTTGGTTTGGAATTTTCTCTAAAAAGGGTTCCATTTAAACTGTTATACGATTTTATCTAATAATTATACTATATTATCTAAAAATAAAGAAATTGCCCTTGGAAAAAGCTAACTTTTCACATAATTTCACGAAATAGTTACAAACTATTTATAATTATATATTTTACCAGCTGTTTGACTGTTATAAAAAATAGTTAAATCAAAAATATCACTATACTAATAAATGCAATTTTGATAAATTCAATAATAGAATTTTAACAATACATTAGAAATTTGCGAATGTTATCGTACACAATTGAAAAATTTTTAATAAAAATTCACAAAAAAATATTGCATCTTATTATTAATATATTGAAATTTAGCTAGATTCAAATGTATTTTAAATATCAACTAACATCAGTGCATCTTTCAAGCAGCGTTTCTCTGCTATAGCATTGAATTATGAAAACATATTAACATTAAATGAAAATGAAAAAAGACTACTCTCAATGGTTATTACTTTGGCGATTTCAAAACTCCTTCCTAAAGTACTTTTTGTATAACCTATATATCTAAGACAAGACTTTATTAACAGTAATTACTATCTGATTTTTTAATTAAAATCAGAGCACAAAAATCTTGGGTCTCTCCATATTCATTTTTATGGAGCCGGTCCATGTATATCTATGTTTATTTTTTTTAACAGTAACAAACCTATCTATGAAAGTGAAAGTTTACCTAAAGCTAAATAGGCTTTTACATCTATTACTTATGTCGGCGATTTGCTTTACAGCGCAGGCACAGCAAAGTGGTTCAGAGACCTTTGCTTTAAATAGTAATAGTAAGAACAGTGATTTCATTAACCCACTACAAAGAACAGTTTCAGGAACAATCATTTCAGCGGAAGATGGTGAGCCTTTACCTGGTGTCAGTATTCTTATAGTTGGTACAACTACAGGTACCATTTCAGATATTAATGGTAAGTATTCCATTAATGCGAATAGCGATCAAATTTTAAAGTTCAGCTTTATTGGTTTTGCAGAACAAGAAGTAGCCGTTGGCAATCAGTCAGTTATTGATATTTCTTTAGCGGCAGATGCAGAAGAACTCGAAGAGATTATTGTTACTGGTTATTCGGTAGATACTCGTAGAGAAACAACTGGTGCAGTAGCAACAGTTAAGTCTAAAGATTTAACTACAGTGCCATCTGGTAACGTTGAGCAGCAGTTACAAGGTAGAGTAGCTGGTGTAACGGTTATTACAAACGGACAGCCTGGTACTACTAGCCAGATTCGTGTAAGAGGTTTTGGTGCATTTAGTGGTAACGAACCACTTTATGTTGTAGATGGTGTTCCAGTAACATCTACTGAGTTCCTTAACCCAGACGACATTGAGTCTACTACAGTATTGAAAGATGCTTCTGCAGCTTCTATCTATGGTGCTCGTGCTGCAAACGGTGTAATTGTTTACACTACTAAGCAAGGGAAAAAAGGTGTACAGAAACTTAAAGTTACTTACGATGGCATGGTAGGCTTTACCGATCCAGGTAAAGGTTTTGAATCTTTAAACCCTCAAGACTTTGCAGAATGGACTTGGAAAGCAATTGAAAACACTGCAATTCAAAACAAAGCAGATGTAACTTATAGTCATCCTCAGTTCGGTACTGGTACTAGTCCTCAAATTCCAGATTATTTGTTAGTCGGGAACGTTTCCGGTTTTAATGGTACCTTAAACCTTGACGAAGAAAGAGCAAAATACAATGTTGATCCAGAGAAAGGTGACATCTACCAAGTAGTTAGACCAAATGTTTCTGGAACTGACTGGTACGATGCAATTACAAGAACGGCTTTCTTAACTAGACACTCTATTGGTCTTTCTGGCGGTGGTGAAGGTAACCGTTTCTACATTGGTTTAGGTGCGCAAGAGCAAGATGGTATTCTAATCCATCAAAAATTCAGAAGATACACTGCTAGAATTAACTCAGAGTTTGACATTCTACCAAACTTAAGAATTGGTCAGAACTTCCAAGGAACTTACCGTCAGATTAGAGTATTACTAGATGACGACGGAAACGGCGGTGGTGGTTCTTCAGATGATGAAAACGTAATTCTTGATGCAAACAGAATGCCTACTATCATTCCTGTTTATGACGAATTCGGTGGCTATGCAGGCACAAGAGCTTCTGGTTTTAATAACCCAATTAACCCAGTTGCTGCACTAGATGGCGACCAAAACGATAGAGCATTTAATGGAAGTGCTTTTGGTAACGTATACTTAGAGTTCGAACCAATCGATGGTTTAACATTGCGTTCAAGCATTGGTGGTAGATATAATGGAAACTACTACTGGGGATATACTCGCCGCAGTTATGAGAACTCAGAAAACAACTCTTCTTTCGGTTATAACGAAGGCTCTGGATACAATTTCTCTTGGATTTTCACTAATACTGCTAACTACAAAAAAATTATTGGTGGTTACCACGAATTCGATATCATGGCTGGTCAGGAAGCACTAAACACTGGTGGAGGAAGAAATATCGCTGCATCAGGTTTAAATCCTTTCTCTCAAGACCCTGACTTTGTAACTCTAAGCGTATTACCGGCTGATACAAGACAAGTAAATAGTGGTTATTACAAAGGTGTAAACTTCTCATCTTACTTCGGTCGTGTAAAATATACCTTCAACGACAAATACATGATGTCTTTCGTAATTCGTCGTGATGGTTCTTCAAGATTTGGTGCAGAAAACAGATACGGTATATTCCCTGCATTCTCAGCAGCATGGAGAATTTCAGATGAGCCATTCTTAGAAAGTGCTACTTTCTTAGACGATTTAAAAATTCGTGCTGGTTATGGTATCATGGGTAACTCAAATAACGTAGACCCTAACAACCAGTACACTCTATATGCAACTTCTATCGGAGCTTCTTCTTACGATATTTCTGGTTCAAACACAGGTGCTGCAGAAGGTTTCTACAGATCTAGAATTGGTAACCCTTCAGCTCAGTGGGAAAAAGCGATCACTAAAAGTGTAGGTTTTGATGCTCGTCTTTTCAATGACAAAGTAGACATTATTGTAGACTTATGGCAAAAAGACACTGAAGACTTATTATTCCAAGTTCCAGTTACAGTAATGAACGGTGTTTATGCTACTGCTCCTTCTCAGAACGTAGCTAAAATGATGAACAAAGGTCTTGATATTCAAATCACTACAAGAGGCGATATTGGTCAAGTAGGTTTCGAACTAACTGCTAATGGTGGTCTCTTAAAAAATGAGATTTCTGAACTTGTTGAAGGTCTTAATTATATTTCTGGTGTTAACCCAGACTTTAGAGGTATCCAACCAATCAGAAACCAAGTAGGAAAACCAATCTCAGCATTCTTCGGATACGAAGTAGAAGGTCTTTTTGCAGATGAGACTGATGTAGATGCTCATGCAGCTCAAGAAGGTGCAGCTCCTGGTAGATTTAAGTACAAAGATTTAAATGATGATGGTACAATTGATTCTGAAGACCGTACTTATCTTGGTGCACCAGTTCCTAAATTTACTGGTGGTTTAAACATCAAGTTAGACTATAAAAACTTCTCTCTCGAAACTTATTCTTTCATGTCTTTAGGTGGCAAAATCTTTAATCAGTCTAAGTGGTTTACTCACTTCTATACTTCTTTCGCTGGTTCTAATAAGAGTGCAGCAGTTAAAGATTCTTGGACATTTGAAGATCCAAACAGCGATATTCCAATATTCGAAAACGTTTCTAACTTCTCTACAAACACCCAAGCTAACTCTTGGTACGTAGAATCAGGTTCTTATTTCCGTATGCAAAACATCACTTTAGCATACAACTTCCCTGCTGCTGCATTAAGCAAGTTAAAAATGGAAAGACTTAGAGTGTTTGCAGGTTTGAATAACATTTTTACAATTACTGGTTATTCTGGACTTGACCCAAGTGTAGGTGGTGATGCAGATACGCAATTCGGTATCGACTTAGGTAACTACCCTATCACAAGAAGTTTCACTTTCGGTGTTAATGTTGGTCTATAATCTATCTGATATAAAAAACTAAATAAATATGAAATTAACTAAAATCATTTCTTTAACACTGTTGATTGTTGGTTTTTCAACAGTTGCTTGTAAAGATGAATTTTTGGAAGTTTTACCTACAGGTTCACTTTCAGATTCCCAGCTTGTTACTGAAGCAGGTATTGAAGGTTCACTAATAGCTACTTATAGTATACTTTTAGGTAGAGATGGTCAGTTTTACAACTCATCTGATAACTGGTTCTGGGGTAGTGTAAGAGGCGGAGATGCAAACAAAGGATCAGATTCTGGTGACCAGTCAGTAGTAAATGAAGTACAATCTTACAGTACTCAAACAACTAACTCAGAAGTAAAAAACAAATATGCTTATACTTATGAGGGTATTGCAAGAGCAAACTCTACGCTTACTTTGTTAGCAAATGCAGCAGAAGACGTAACTGACGAATTAAAGTTAAGAGTTGAGGCAGAAGTTAAGTTTTTAAGAGGTCACTATTATTTTGAACTAAAGAAAAACTATAATAACACTCCATATATCGACGAAACTTGGGATGGTCTTACTGATGTACCTAACAACCAAGATCTATGGCCAATGATCGAGTCAGATTTGGAGTTCGCTTATAACAACCTCCCTGAGACTCAAACTCAAATTGGTAGAGCAAACAAATGGGCTGCTGCTGCTTACTTAGGTAAAGCTTATTTATATCAAGAAAAATACGCTCAAGCTTTAACTTTATTTAATGAAGTAATTGCTAGTGGTACTACTCCTGATGGAACGCCTTACACTTTAATAGAAAACTATGCTGACTTATTCTATGCAAATAATGATAACCACGCAGAATCTATCTTCGCTATTCAGGCATCAGTAAATACTGGTAGCATCGATAATGCTAACCCTGCATTAGTTCTTAACTACCCATACAATGGTGGTCCTGCTGGTTGCTGCGGTTTCTTCCAACCTAGTTTAGAGTTAGCTAACTCTTACAGAACAGAAGCTGGTTTACCTCTATTAGATGGTGATTATAATAGCGATCCATTAGTAGACGATATCGGAGTAGCTGCAACTGACGCTTTTACTCCAGATCAAGGAACTGTTGACCCAAGGTTAGACCACACTGTAGGCCGTCGTGGAATTCCTTTTCACGATTGGGGAATTCACCCAGGAGTTGCTTGGATTCGTCTTCAGACTTACGGTGGACCTTACTCTTCAAAAAAATGGGTTTACAGAGAATCTGATGTAGCTGATGGTAACATCGATAATAGTTCTTGGACTTCTGGTTACACTGCATTTAACGTAACTATTATCAGATTTGCAGATGTTTTATTAATGGCTGCTGAGTGTGAAGTAGAAGTTGGTGATCTTGAAAAAGCACGTACTTACGTAAACATGATAAGAGAAAGAGCTGCTAACTCAGATACTTGGGTTAAATTAGACGATGGTTCTGATGCTGCTAACTACGCTATTAGCCTTTACGAAGATGCGTGGACAAGCCAATCTGATGCAAGAGCGGCAGTACGATTTGAGCGTAAAATTGAGCTTGCTATGGAAGGACAAAGATTCTATGACCTAGTAAGATGGGGCGTAGCTGAAGAAGTTCTGGATGCTTATATCGCTCACGAAAATGGTGAGCTACCTACTTCTCCGTTTGTTGGAGCAGATTTTAAAACGAATCAAGACGAATACTTACCAATACCTCAAGATGAGATTGATTTGTTAGGTACTGATGTATTACAACAAAATACTGGTTACTAATATTAGGATTGATTGAATAATGTAGAGAATGTAAGGCTGACCTTATCGGTCAGCCTTTATTTTTCAAGTTCTTTGTGATAAATTAAGTAACAACCATTTAACAGGATCAGAAATGCATAAACTGATATTAAGATTTGTAATTCCTATATTCTTTTTCAGCGCTTGTAACGATAAAAAAGATCCTACTCTTTTCGAGTTGATACCAAGTGAAAAAAGTGGACTTAGTTTTATAAATACAATTACAGAAAGAGAAGATTTTAACATCCTTACTGAAGAATATATTTATAATGGTGGTGGAGTTGCAGTGGCAGATTTCAACAACGATCAGCTACAAGATTTATATTTCACTGGAAATCAGGTTGAAAATAAACTATACCTTAATCAAGGTGAATTAAAGTTTAAAGATATTACCAATGTGGCAGATGTTGCTGGTAATAACCAATGGTGCTCTGGTGTAACTGTGGTAGATATTAACCAAGATGGTTGGATGGACATTTATGTATCATCTACTATAGATAAAGAGCCAGAAAAAAGAAGAAATTTACTTTACATCAATCAGGGATTAAGCGAAGATGGAATTCCTTTTTTTAAAGAATTGGCGAAAAGCTATGGCCTAGACGATGCTGGCAATAGCACTCAAGCTACATTTTTTGATTATGACAAAGATGGTGATTTAGATATGTATCTGCTCACCAATGTAATAGACAGTAAAATCCCCGGTAATTACCGAACAAAAATAAAAGATGGTAGCTCTCTTAATAATGACCGACTTTACAGAAATAATGGCGATAATACATTTACCAATGTAAGCAAAGAAGCAGGTATACTTATAGAAGGTTTCGGCCTTGGAGTTACCATTGCTGATGTTAACCTAGACTCATGGCCAGATATTTATGTTACCAACGATTACATTTCAAACGACCTACTCTACATCAATAATCAGGATGGTACATTTACCAACCAGATAAAAAAATATATAAAACACCAAAGTCACTCTGCCATGGGTAATGATGTGGTAGATATCAATAATGATGGTTTGGTAGACATTTTTGCACTAGATATGTTACCAGAAACCAACGAGCGTAAAAAGCAAATGCTGGGTGGTAACAAATACATCAATTACATCCAAAATGAAAGGTATGGGTATGAATTACAGGTAGTTCGTAACACTTTGCAATTGAACAATGGCATTGGTCCAGAAGGTCACCCGACCTTTAGTGAAGTTGGTCAGTTTGCTAACCTTTACCAAACCGATTGGAGCTGGACTCCCCTTATTTCAGACTTCGATAATGATGGCTTAAGAGACATCATAGTAACCAACGGTTTTCCAAAAGATGTAACCGATAAAGACTTTACCTTATACCAAGCTGGTCCCGCTGGTAATGTAGCTAGTAAAATGTTTTTACAAGATTCTATTCCAGTTGTAAAAATCTCTAACTACGCATTTAAAAATAATGGCGACCTAGATTTTAAAGACGTAACCAAAGAATGGGGCTTAAGTATTCCCTCTTTTTCTAACGGCGCAATTTACTCAGATTTAGATAATGATGGTGATTTAGACATTGTTTGCAACAACATCAACGAACATCCATTCCTGTTCGAAAACAAAACCTCAGATGCTAAAAACCTGAAAAACCACAACTACCTCAGACTAAAATTTGAAGGAAATAAACCAAACTCTGCGGGTATTGGCACCAAAGTGATGCTCTACTCAAAAGGAGCAAAAATGTATTACGAAAATGTGCCTACAAGAGGATATTTATCGTCGGTTGAGCCATTTACACATTTTGGTGTGGGAGAAGCAGAAACGGTGGATTCTTTATTGGTACAGTGGCCAGATGGCAAAGAGCAATTCTTACAAAATGTAGCCACCAACCAAGTACTTATACTCAAGCAAAATGATGCGATAAAAACGAATAACCCTGCTGAGAGAATGCATCTTTTTACGAGTAGCGAAAAGCTATTAAAAAGTGCTAATACAGATAAAAACATTCAATTTAAACACCAAGAAGAAGATAAAATAGACTTTAACCTGCAAAGAACTATACCTCATAAATATTCGCAAATGGGTCCTTCTATTGCTGTAGGAGATGTAAATGCAGATGGATTAGAAGATTTTATTGTAAGTGGTTCTGTAGATAATGCGGCTTCCTTGTTTCTTCAAAATGAAGATGGGAAGTTTAGTAATGCCATACCAGTATATACTAATAAAGATGATTTGAAAAAAGAAGATTTAGGCATGTTGTTATTCGATGCAGATAATGACAAAGACCTAGATTTATATATATGCAGTGGCGGTTTTGAATATTTTATTGATGCTGCAGAATACCAAGACAGATTGTATTTGAATGATGGAAAAGGGCAATTTACAAAAGCAGAAAATGCCATACCTCAAAGTTTTGTAAGCACTGCTGCGATTAAAGCTGCTGATTATGACGGAGATGGCTTACTCGATTTGTTTGTAGGTGGAAAAGTAAAACCGGGTCAATATCCTATGCCTGTATCGAGCAAAATCTTGCATAACGAAGGTGGGAAATTCGTAGATGTAAGCGCGCAGATTTGTCCACAATTAACTGACTTAGGCATGGTTAGCGATGCGCTTTGGACAGACTTCAATAATGATAAGCAAATAGATTTACTGCTTGTAGGTGAATGGATGACACCCACATTCTTCCAAAACAGTGGTGGAAAATTCGAGAATGTAACCGAAAAAACTGGCTTAACAGGCGAAAAAGGCTGGTGGAATAGCATTACTGGTGCAGACTTCGACCAAGATGGTGACATTGATTACATAGCCGGAAATCTTGGTTTAAACACCAGTTACAAAGCTAATCAAGAGCAACCAATCCAAGTGGTTGCCAAAGACTTTGACAATAGCAACAGTATCGATCCAGTAATTTCACTTTATCTTAAAAACGAAGAAGGAAATTACGCCTCCTACCCTGTTCATAGCCGCAGTGACCTGATTGCCCAGATGCAACACATGCGAAAAAAATTCCCACGATTTAGCATGTATGGCAAAACTACTTCTGAAGGTGTGTTTAGTGCTGAAGAATTAAAAGGAGCTTTAGTAATGCAGGCAACACAGTTTGCTAGTTGCTATTACGAAAACCTCGGTGACGGTACTTTCGGTATGAAAAAACTGCCTTTACAAGCACAGCTAGGTCCACTTTACGGTATGTTACCTTACGATATAGACGAAGATGGATTCTTAGATATTTTAATGGTTGGTAACAGTTATGCACCAGAAGTTTTCATGGGCAGATACGACGCCCTTATCGGCTTAGTATTGAAAGGAAATGGCAAAGGTGAGTTTACTCCATTACAAACAGATAAATCTGGTTTCTTTGTAGATGGCGATGCGAAAGCATTGGTAAACATGTACGATGCAAACAACAAAAATATCATACTTGCGAGCCAAAACAGAGACAAGCTCCTCAGCTTCGAACAAATAGATAAAAGCAATCAACCCTTAATCCAATTCGAAAATAATGATGCACAAGTAGTTTTCACGATGAATGATGGTTCTACCAGAAAATCAGAATTATATTACGGAAACTCTTATCTTTCACAATCAAGTAGAAATTTAAAAGTACCAGCAGGAACAAAACAAGTTAAAATTATCAGTTTTGATGGCAGCAGTAGAGAATGGCATCCAGATAAAACACTTTAATGAAAAGCTTAAAAATTCAATCAGCAACAAAATTTATATTAATAACTTCAATCTTTTCATTACTACTATTTGCCTGTGAAAACAGCGAAAGAAGTAGCCAGAAAAACATCGTAAAAGTTCCTGAAAAAGATATTATAAACAATGGGCATCGTCTGGCATTAACTTATTGTCAGGGATGCCACTTGTTTCCTGAACCATCTCTTTTGCCCAAGCAAATTTGGAAAGATAAAGTCTTACCAGCAATGGCTTATCGACTTGGGATTAATACACAAGAAGCCTTTGCGCAGATTGACCCTTATAATAAAAAGCTCATACAAATGGCTCATATTTTCCCAGAAAAGCCATTATTAAAAGATACAGATTGGGAAGAACTCATGGAGTTTTATATAGAACAAGCTCCTGATAGTTTGGCTAATTCAAATCAAAAAACAATAAAAACTAATAGCCAATCCTCACTTTTTAAAGCCTCATTCCCATTAAAATCCCCGAATAAAACACCTTTAGTTACACTGATTCATTTCTTGCAAGATGGAACATTAGTTGTTGGTGATTTAAAAAGCAACACCAATTTTTATAATACAACTTTTGACTCGGCTACTTTAAAAATAAAGACCGTTTCTGCTGCTGTTGGACTCACCGAAAGCCAAGCTTCATATAAGCTGCTTTGCATCGGCAATATGCAACCCAATGATTTACAAACTGGGCTGCTATACAATTTGCAAAAAGGAATGACTTTAAACAGACTTACTCCTAAAATCAGTGAAACTCTAAAAAGGCCGGTCTATATAAGTAATGGAGATTTGGATAATGATGGTGATGAAGATTTAGTTGTGAGTAATCATGGGCACTATACCGGAAATCTAATTTGGTTTGAATACTTGGCTAAAAACAAATATCAACATCATTTAATTAAAGAATCTCCCGGTTTTAACAAGACCATTATTTCAGATTTGGATGATAATGGAACGCAAGACATTTTGGCTTTAAAGGCACAAGGCGACGAAGGTATTTTTGCTTTCTTAAACCAAGGTGATGGCGAATTTAAAGAGAAAGTAATACTGCGATTTTCACCAGTTTATGGTTCGAGTTATTTCGAATGGGTAGATATGAATAATGATGGATTAAAAGACATTGTCTATTCCAATGGCGACAATGCAGATTTCTCTACTGTTTTGAAACCTTACCATGGTATTAGAATTTTCTTAAATCAAGGAGATTTAACTTTTGAAGAACAGCAATTTATTCCGCTGCATGGAGCCACTAAAGTTTTGGTAGCAGACTACGACCAAGATGGTGATATGGATATGGCAGCCATCGCCTTCTTCCCAGATTTTGATAACAATCCTGAGCAGGGTTTTGCCTATTTTGAAAACAAAGGAAACTTAAATTTTCAAGCTAACTTCTTTAATGAAGCCACGAATGGTAGATGGCTCACAATGGACAAAGGTGATTTTGATAATGATGGAGATATCGATTTGGTATTAGGTTCTTTTATTCACTCACAACCTGCTGCACCAGATTCGCTCACCAAACTTTGGACAAAAGAAGGAAATCAGATTTTATATTTAGAAAACACACTTAATACAGTTGAAGCAATCAATTAATTTTTGCAAAACCACATCTTTTTCTAACATTTTTTAGCCCATATACTTAAACAAATTGTTTTGATTTCAATTTACCATAGAATATTTTAGCCCCGATTGAAGATCAATTTAACAGAAATAAGCTGACGATGTTTAAACTAAATTATGCTGTAAAAGCATTCATCATTCTTTTTACTTTTTCCATCAATTTAATCAACCAAGTACAAGCTCAAGATGACGAAATATCATTTGAGATAAAAAGATTAGTTGAAAGTCTTGTTGAAAAAAACAGTCTTGATATTGAAGGAGTAACCATCTATTCTAAAACTGTTTTACCGATTTACTATCAAAACAGAAATTACAAACATGGCTGGACAAACAACAGCTCCACCGAAGAATCCCTAAAATCAATTGGCAGAGCTGGTGAAGAAGGACTCTCTCCCGAAGACTACCATTACGATTTACTACTGAATTTAAGAAAAGAACTTACTGAAACCCGCAATCCAGCAGCCTCAAGTGTAGCTCATTTTGATTTGCTGCTCACCGATGCTGTTTTATTATACTCAAGACATTTACTAAATGGCAAAGTAAATCCGGTAAAGATTGAATCTACATGGAATATACAGCGCAAAGTTTTTAGTGGTGATTCGCTAGCAGTCTTAGAAGATGGCATTGCCAACAATAAAATTCCTTATTTACTAGAAAGCATAAAACCAGATCATCCACTTTACAAAGGATTAAAAAAACACTTAGCACACTACAGATTGTTGGCTAAAAAAGGAGGATGGCAAAAAATAGATGCAGGCCCTACTTTAAAACCTGGCATGGAAGACGCTCGAATTTTACAGGTTAGAAAAAGGCTAGCATTAGAAGGTTTTTTGCCTGATATGGGTATTAAAATCCCTTACACTAATTTCTTTGTAAACGATTCGATTATTGGCGAAGAACCCGAAAACGAAAAAATATACGATAGAGAATTAGCCACAGCCATTGCCAGATTTCAGTTGGCTTACAGCCTAGAAGTAGACAGCGCTATCGGGCAAATGACTTTGGATGCGCTCAATGTTCCCATTGAAGAACGTATAGATCAGATTCGTGTAAATTTAGAAAGAGCCAGATGGGTATTAGGAACTTTGGGCGATGATTATGTTTTGGTAAACATTGCCGGTTTCGAATTATTTCTGATTAGAAATGGCAAAGAAATCTGGAAAACCAATGTTGTAGTTGGTAAAAAATACAGCCAAACTCCAGTGTTTAAAGACAGAATCCAGTTTATTGTTTTTAACCCAACTTGGACAGTTCCACCCGGAATTATGAGTTCAGAAACATTACCAAGAATGAAAAAGGATGGCAACTACCTAAGTAGCCACGATTTAGAAATGGTAGACAACAAAGGCAATGCACTTTCTCAAAGTATATTAACCGAATCTCAGTATACTTTAAGAACTTTCCCCTACCAGGTAAGACAAAGACCTGGAGATAATAATGCGCTTGGCAGAGTTAAATTTATGTTCCCAAATAAATACTCTATCTACTTACACGACACACCAAGCAAAAGTTATTTTTCCAAAACTTCGAGAGCTTATAGCCATGGTTGTGTGAGAGTAGAAAACCCTTTAAAATTAGCAGAAGTTATATTGAATGATCCGGTAAACTACAGCGCTGAAAAAATTCAGAAGATTATAAAAACAAACCAAACCACCACTGTAAATCTTAAAAACAAGCTAGATGTATTATTGCTTTACTGGACAGCCGAGATACATCCGAGTGGTAAATTATACTTTAAAGAAGATGTATATAATCGCGATAAAAAGGTTTTAACAGAGCTTGATGAAAAACGACCTCGCATTTAAAAAAATAATTCTATTTATCTAGAAAATTTTCTCTAAAAAGAAGTTACTTTTTGAAAAACGTACGTACCATGGTCAAAAAATAATTTTAATTTTTTACCATGATTCACCCAGATACTGAACTACGATTTATAAATGACGCTGTCGGATTAGGCATTTTTGCTAAAACATTTATTCCAGAAGGCACTATTGTTTATGTAAAAGATAGCCTAGAGATAGAAATTAGTCCTGAAGATTACGCTAAACATTCTGATCAAATGAAAGAGGTAATCGAAAAATATTCATACATAGACCAAAGAGGGGTTCATATCATCAGTTGGGATCATGCTAAATATGTAAACCATTGCTGCAATTGTAATACTATTAGCACAGCTTATGGTTTCGAAATAGCCATTAGAGATATTTTTCCTGGAGAAGAAATCACTGATGAATATGGCCTCTTCAATGTAAAACATGAGATACCATTATTGTGCAACAATGCACATTGCAGAAAAATGGTAAGACCAGAAGATTTTGATAACTACTATTCGCAATGGGATGAAAAAATTAGAAAGTCTCTTACTGGTTCTGATAAACTTCCTCAACCTTTGTATCATTTGATTGACGAAGACACTAAAAAGGAATTAGAACTTTTCTATCTAGACCCTGAGAATTACCAGTCTGTTTACAGACTTAAATTGCAATTGAACCATGTGAGTATTCACTAAGTAAAAAGAGTTGCAACTTCTTTCCATTCCAGTTGCAAAAGCCTAGCTTTGAGCAGTTCGCAGGCAGAAAAGCCTAATCTGCCTGCACTGTGTCAATAAAAAAATTATTATGGCTTTAAACTGGATAGAAGTAGCAAAACGTATACAGGCAATTGCACAAAACGGCCTCACCTTTTCTGAAGGTATGTACGACATTGATCGTTACGAAGAACTGCGTGACATCAGTGTAAAAATAATGGCTGAAATCTCAGAAGAACCTGTAGAAAAAGTAAAAGAATTATTTGCCAGTGCCACTGGTTACCAAACCCCAAAAGTAGATATCAGAGGTGTTGTTTTTGAAGGCGATAAAATCTTGATGATTAAAGAAATTGCCGACAACAAATGGTCTCTCCCCGGAGGTTGGGCCGATGTAAATTACTCTCCTGCAGAAATAGTCTGCAAAGAAGTTTGGGAAGAAAGTGGCATAGAAGTTAAAGCCCTCAGACTATTAGCTGTTTGTGATAAACACAAGCACCCTCATCCACACGATCCATACCATGCCTATAAAATGTTTTTTCTTTGCGAAAGAACTGGTGGCGAACTAAAAACCGGTATGGAAACCCTAGATGTCAGCTTCTTTGCCGAAGACGATTTACCAGAACTTTCTGTAGATCGGGTAACAGAATCGCAAATCAATATGTTATTCGATTTTAAAAGAAATCCGGAAAAAGAAACCTATTTTGATTAAGCATTCGGGAATATCGAATGAGCTTTTTAAATTTGAAGTTTACAATCAAAAATGGCTGTTTCGGATAAGCAGTCTAGTAAAATTTATAAATTAAGCTAAAAATCGATGAAGATAAAGGTCTGTGGCATGCGGGACGAGAAAAATATTCTTGAAGTACTGGAAGAACCACCAGATTATATGGGCTTTATCTTTTATAAAAAGTCATCCAGATATGCAGGAGAAATGCCTCCGGCAGTAACAGCGTTTATTCCCGGCTATGTTTGCAAAACCGGTGTTTTTGTAAATGCCACTTTGGATGAAATAAAAGAAACGGTAGAGAAATATCAGTTAGATTCTATTCAACTACATGGAGCTGAAAGTCCTGAGTTTTGCGAAGCTTTAAAATCGCTACTTGACTCAAGAGAAATTTCTATCATAAAGGTGTTTAGTGTAGGCGAAGATTTTGATTTCGAAAGGTTGAAACCATTTGACAAAGTAGTCGATTTTTATTTATTTGATACAAAAGGCAAACTTCCCGGTGGTAATGGATATACATTCGATTGGACTTTGCTCAAAAATTATTCAGGAGATAAACCTTACTTTTTAAGTGGTGGCATAGCTCCCGAACATTTTAAAGATATTCAATCGCTTGACTTAAAAGGCTTATATGCCATAGATATCAATAGCAAATTTGAAATTGAGCCGGCATTAAAAGACTTTGAGAAAACAGGCGAATTTGTAAAGAAAATACATGAAATGGCTTAAGCGCCAATAATTGAGCTATCAAAAAATTAGACATATAAAATGATAACAGTTAACGAAAGAGGATTTTACGGCAAATTTGGTGGAGCTTATATCCCCGAAATGTTGCATCCAAATATAGAAGAGTTGGTAAAAAACTATCTAAGCATTATCAACGAAGAAGGATTCCAAAAAGAATTTAGACATCTTTTAACAGACTACGTTGGCAGACCTACTCCGCTTTACTATGCGAGTAGACTTTCTGAGAAATACCAAACCAATGTTTACTTAAAAAGAGAAGACCTTTGCCACACTGGTGCACATAAAGTAAACAATACTATTGGTCAAATTCTTTTAGCTAAAAGATTAGGCAAGAAAAGAATTTTAGCAGAAACCGGAGCAGGTCAACATGGTGTAGCTACAGCAACCATTTGTGCATTAATGGGCTTAGACTGTGTGGTTTACATGGGAAAAGTAGATGTTGCCAGACAGAAACCTAATGTAGAAAGAATGAAGCTTCTGGGTGCTACTGTGGTGGAAGCAGTTAGTGGTAGCCAAACGTTAAAAGATGCCACCAACGATGCCATGCGCGACTGGATTAACAACCCAGAAGATACGCATTATGTAATTGGCTCTGTGGTAGGCCCTCATCCCTACCCTGACATGGTAGCTATTTTCCAATCGGTAATTAGCGAAGAGATTAAAAAGCAACTGGCAGAAAAAACTGGTAGCCAAGATCCAAACTATGTGCTTGCTTGTGTAGGTGGTGGTAGCAATGCTATTGGAGCCTTCTATCATTATGTAGATAACCCAAATGTAAAACTAATTGGTTTAGAAGCTGGTGGATTTGGTATAGACACAGACAAAACCGCTGCTACGCTTACATTGGGTAAAGAAGGAGTACTACACGGCAGTCGCTCATTGGTAATCCAAACAGAAGACGGACAAGTAATTGAACCTCACTCAGTTTCTGCAGGATTAGATTATCCGGGAATTGGCCCAGCACACGCTTATTTATACAAAACTGCTAAAGCCGACTACTTCCCAATTACAGATGCAGAAGCTTTGAATGCAGGTTTTGAATGTAGCCGATTAGAAGGAATTATTCCTGCGGTGGAATCTGCTCATGCACTGGCTTACTTGCCAAAACTAAAAGCAAAACCAGAAGAAACAGTTGTGATTAACCTTTCTGGTAGAGGTGATAAAGACATGAAAACTTATATCGAGTGGTTCGGTAGCAAAGATTGATAAATGAAGCCAGTTAAAAATATCATATTCGATTTGGGTGGAGTTTTAATGGATTGGAATCCGGAATATCTGTTTAACTCTTTGTTTGAGGATAAAAACAAGATGCAATGGTTTCTTGAGAATGTATGCAATTCTGAATGGAATGTGCAGCAAGATGCAGGCAGATCATTTGCAGAAGCAGTAAATATCCTCATCGATAAACATCCAGAATATGAAAAAGAAATAAAGGCCTATGATGAGCAGTGGGAAACTACAATAAAAGGTACTTTTCCAGAAGCAGTAGATGCTTTGGAAAAACTGGCTGCTTCTGGTAAATATAGAATTTTTGCACTTACCAATTGGTCTGCAGAAAAGTTTCCACTTGTAAGGAACAAATATGCCTTTTATGATCTTTTTGAAGATATACTGGTTTCTGGTGAAGAAAAACTGATTAAGCCAGACCCAGAGATTTTCAAACTGGCAATTAGCCGATTTGAAATTGAACCTACAGAAAGCTTATTTATAGATGATAACCTGAAAAATATAGAAGCAGCTCAAAAAATGGGCTTTCAGGTAATTCATTACAAAGGAACTGAAGATTTAAATAAATTCCCTAAATATTAATTGTGATATACCTTAACTAATCAATTTGAAGAAATTATGCAGAACGATCCAGAATTAGACGGTAAGTATCTTGGGAAAATCACCAATGATTTTATTAAAGTATCGAATACATTAAAAGAAGCAGCTTACTTGCTAAGAGCACGTAAAATTGCTGAGTACCCAATATTTCCTATTTCTCAGGATAAAATTGAAGTGGGGCAATTACTCATCGCTAAAGACGAAACTGATTTGGAGTTAGAGTGGAATTACCATTTTTCTTATTTGGATGAATTTATACAGAGGCAATTGGTAGACGAAGAAAAGATAGAAGAATTTAAAGCGGCGTTCAAAGACCCAGACGAATTCTGCTGCCTATTTGTAGTAGATAAAGACTTCGTAAACTTTGTTTACATTCCCTATCCAGAAGATTAGGAATAAATAAATCTTATCAAAATTTACCTCTATCGTGAAAATTCATGGTGGAGGTATTTTTTTGTATTTAATATACTTCTTGACAATTGTCAACGAGATCTGCTCTTGGCTGAGAATACATTTGCTACATCACTCAATATCAAAATCGAATGAAAGCAATTGTATATGAAAATTACGGATCACCAGAAGTATTCAACCTAGTTGAAATGGAAAAACCTGTTCCCAAAGACAATGAAGTTTTAGTTGCCATAAAAGCTTCTACTGCGACAGCTCCTGATGCACAAATGCGAAAAGGAACGCCTTATATTGGAAGGTTGTACACTGGCATAAATGGTCCTAAAAGAAAAATTCCCGGTTACGAATTTGCAGGCGAAGTGGTAGCAATAGGCGAAAATGTAAAGCAATTAAAAACTGGTGATTTGGTATTTGGAGGCTCTACCACTTTAGGTTGTTATGCTGAATATAAATGCATTGCAGAAGATGATTTGATTTTAAAAATACCACCTAAATTATCTTTTGAAGATGTTGTTCCACTTTCTAATAGTGCAGTTACAGCCTTAAACTTTTTGAAAATCGCTAAGATTAAAGCAGGTCAGAAAATCTTGATTATTGGTGCATCAGGAGCTGTTGGTTCCTATGCTGTACAAATTGTCAATAATTATGGTGCAGATGTAAGCGCAGTTTGTAGTACGCAAAACCTCAGTTGGGTAAAATCTCTGGGTGTAGACAAAGTTTTTGATTACAAACAAGGTCCAATTCAACAACAAGTTTACAAGCAAAAATTTGATATCGTTTTTGATGCAGTTGGAAAATATAGCTTTAGCACAAGTAAAAATATGCTTTCAGCAACTGGTTGTTTCTTAACAGTTAATTTGAGTTTTGCACTGTTAGGTAACATGATCTGGACATCTATTTTGAGCAAAAAGAAAGTGATTTTTACTGCTACGGGTGCAGCTTCTGTAGCAAACAGAATACAATTGCTGAAAGAAGTTTTACAAATGGCTGAAAACGGAAAGCTAAAATCAATGATTGATAAAGGTTATTCCATTCAGCAATGTATAGAAGCTCACAAATATGTAGATACTGGCCGCAAATCTGGAAATGTTGTCATCACCATATAAAACTTATAATAGCGTGCAGATTATTTTGCGGCAAGTCTTCTTCTTATACGACTTAGCGTTTCTGGTTTAACTCCAATAAAACTGGCTAGCTGATATTGAGGAACCCTTTGCAGGAGATCAGGCCTGTTTTTTAATAGGTTCAGATAGCGTTGTTCAGCGGAATTTGTAACATATGTAGCTTGCATATCTTGCTGCACTGCAAATTCATGCTGTAAAATATCTATCGAAATACGCTCGAATCTTGGAAAGGCTTCGTACATCGGATTGTATTTTTCTTCATCGGCAACTAGCAAAGTACAATATTCTAAACAGTCGTAAAAGTGATCTGCTGGTGTTTTATGAGTATTACTCTTCAATGAAATAACCCACTGCTCTTCTGTGAAAAAATTAGAAGTCTTCTCCTCTCCTTCTATCACATAAAACTCTCTTACACAGCCTTTTAGAACAAAATAAATTTCTTTACTAATTTGCCCTTGCTCTAATAAAACAGTCCCTTTTTTAAACTCCAGAATATTAGCACTATCAGCAATAGCTTGTTTCTCCTCTTGAGTAAGCTCTGCGAATTTCAGAAAATAATTAATCAGTTTATCTTTCAAATCTGAATGCGGCATAGAAGAAGTTTTATTTGATTTTAATAGGTAAGCAAAATAATCAAATACAGTGGAGATCAATAATTAATGGATGGGTTTTCAATGAAATTTAGAGATAAGAAAACTTTTCAAAAATAAATATCAATTAGTAGTTGATTAAATTTGATATTTCCCAAGGTGCCATCTCCAAGTTATCAATCGAAATTTCGACAAAATCTACTAGATAGACTTTCTTACCTCTATTATTAAAGTTTAAATAAATTGAATAATAATCTTTATTCTCTATAGTCTTAAGCTTTACTGTAGCCTTTTTTATATTTCTCCAATCATATTCATATACTTGAGCTTTATCATACTCAATTATCTGATCTTTACTTATCACTAACTTCCTTCTATCACTAAATACTTTTTTCAACTCATCTTTATAAAAAAACAGAATAGGTACAAGTACAATTAAACCTATTAAGGTAAGGTATAGATACTCTAATTTCACAAAAGCAATAATAATTAGCATCACGAATAGCCAAATTGAAAAACATTCGATTACAACTTGTCTTAATATTTTTTTTATGGAATAATGGATCACAACATCTTCTTCAATTCGATTTTTTGGCTTTCTACTTTGCTTAAATGATTTTTCTATTTGTTCAAGTCTATTTCTTGTTCTATTAGATATGAATATTGGAAATCCAGTTTTTCCTTTTAGGTAGTCTTCTAAATCTTCTTCCTCTAATAACTTTTTTAAAACAGCAATCTTCTTTAATTCAAAAACATTTTCACTACTTACAAAAGCATTAATAAACCAATTAAATTTTATTAATTCTTTTATCCAAGTAGCTAAATAGAAGCCGATAACCAATAATAATATTGATGAAAGTAATATGAGAAATGGATGAATATTTTTATCTAAATTATGAAGAGAAATATAATAAGCAGGTATAAGAAAGATAAGTAAGGGGACTAAAAAAACTGCTGATTGAGCTAAAAATTTAATCTTAAAATTACCTGACTTTAAAAGTTTGTTGTTTTGCATATATAATTGTTAAAATCCCCACCAAACTACAAAAGATTGTAATTTGGCAGGAGATGTTTTTCAAGCTAAACTGGCTTAATCGCACTTAGTAATTTTTCATCCGTGATCTGGTCATCGTTTTGAAGGAATAATGCTTTTGCTAATATGATGTAGAGCGTTTCATCGTCTTTGATTGGCAAAATGGCTTTCTTCTTTAGCTTAGAAACATCTGGCATTAGATTGATATGTTTCTGGCTATTTTTGATTTGCACAAAACCACTTCCTAAATTGATTTTATAAGAATTGATCTTACCATTTACGATAAAGAAATTACCTTCAAAACCAGAAGAATTGATTTTTAACAATGGAATCAATTGCCCTAGAATCTGTTTTCTGATTTTCGAATTCCCATTTTCAGAGAATTGCCCCATTACAAAGTCTTCTCTGTAACCGCCTAATAATTCCGTTTTTTCTGAAAGTTCTGGATTGTGCGCCACACTGGTTGTCGCAATAAATAAATCAATATCTCTACATATTTCAGATAAAGCTTTAGTAGGAATTGTCTCAAACTTCAAGGCTTCCAACTTGCTGCCATAAGATATCTTGGTGCTATCTCCTTTGGTAATCATAAGCTCTTTGGTCGGTATTGAAACATCAGACCTATTATAATCGCATTTGATATGTGCGGTAATATCTAGCTGTTTTATATAAACCCTTGGCCAGTTTACATCCTCATGTACATAGGTAAAAATCCAACCAGTATTATTGGCAATTGCCATCAGTTTTCTCACCTCCAAAAAGTGATGGGCAAACCTTGGTGAGGCTGTCATCTGAGATTCCGTTTTAGAGAAAGGGTAATGCTCGCGATATGCCTGTCTAACTGGTTGCTCAATTTTATCTTTCCAAACTTTGTTTTGCCATGCTGTTATATTCTCTTCACTCGCAGTTACTGGGTGCCAAAGTGAAATCTGGTCGGTTTCTTCAATTTTAGCAATCTCTCCATCTAGTTTTACCAACTCATTTTCTCTGATAATAAAATCTTCTTTCGAAGTTTCATTTGTCCAGATTAAACCTTGTATCCACTGGTTCATAAATGGATGCGTATAGATATATTCGAGCCAGTCTTTGCCAGTCCAAGTTCTGTTGTATTTCCAATAAGTCTCTATTCTTAGTTTGGCATCTTTAAAAATGGCATTTATCTGCTTAAACTCCTCTGTTACTTCTTTTAGTAATTTTGCATGGTTTTCTTTAAAATCTGTTGGTGTTGTTTTGGTTTCTTTGCCTTTTTCATCCAACCAAACTTTAGTCAATTTCTGTTTTTCCAACTTAAAAACCACTTGGTATTCAGCCACTGAAATAGTTTTCGTATTATGCTCAAAACCCATTTTAGGTATAGATTTATCAGCCAATAACTCCGAATCAGTATCAGAATGAGCCGTAAAAATCTCTAAGTGTTTATCTATAGCTTTTACAAATCGCTGGTACTTAGTTTTATTTCTCAGCATATTGAGCATACCAAAAGCGCGATCGTCTCCACTAGTTGCTAAAGCTAATAATCCCAAATTACCCATGCTTGCCGACCTTGGTCCAATACCTGGAATTTTGGTATAAGCAGCCTTTACAATATTACTCACAATGGCTGCGGCGGTATCACTCATTTTGTATGTACAAGACCAGATAATCCCTTTTAGCGCAGTGGTGTAGTTATCAAAAAACCAGAAATCTTCTTTTAAAGACGAAGGCATAATTACAGACAACTCTTTAAAATACTGCTCCTTTCCAAACTTCTCAATCTCATTTTGGAGTTCTGCAAACCATTTTTTGTTGGGCTTTTTTGTGCCTGAACATTCAATAATTACAGCCATCAGTTCATCCCATTTGTCGCTGCTGCTTAATGTGGAAGTGTATGTATCTCTAAACCAAGACCAGTTTGTATCTGTAGTAAACTTATTCGCTACAGATGCATCATTTACCAATTGGGGTTTCAAAGGTTTTAGTTTGTATAATGCTGGAGCATTCTTATTGACGAACTCAGTTTCTTGGTAAATACTTTTTTCTTCGAACTCACTAAAATTAACATCTACATAATTTTTGAGTAGCTCTAATTGTGTATAATTAAAAAATGCTAATGAGACTCTATATTGCTTAGTTGTTTTATCATTCTGATAAGAGATTACTGGTATCGGTAGCATTCTATAACCAGTCTTTTTCTCAGCTAATACGGCATTGATATCCCCTACTACATCAAAATTGATTTTCTTGTCTTCACCATCTATCTTTATGGTAAAAAAGTAATCATTATCGTAGCCATAATAATTTACATTTTTAATTGATTTTAGTGCCGTTGGCAAGATCATATTGAGTTGATCTATAATCGACTGAATTACTTTGGTTTGTTGGGCTTTTTTATCCAGATTGAGGTAAAATGGATTTCTATCGAAATACACATTTGTAGTTGAAATCGCCAAGTTGTATTTCATTTTGGTAAACTCGCGCTCTTCTTCATTTTCAATAGAATTACAAACTGCTTTGAGCAATTCCATCCCTTTTTCGTAACCCGAATTGTTGG
Organism: Chondrinema litorale; assembly: GCF_026250525.1. GTDB lineage: Bacteria > Bacteroidota > Bacteroidia > Cytophagales > Flammeovirgaceae > Chondrinema > Chondrinema litorale. The sequence continues at coordinate 4,466,807 of NZ_CP111043.1, read as the reverse complement.
CATGCTGATAAATAAAATACTCATAAGCACTTACTACTGGATGCTCGTAAAATGTCTTTTTGCTAATTGGTTCGAATAAAGGAGTAATCAAATTTTCCATTACAAACACATAATTCGAAGTCTTGTAACTTGCACTAATCAACTTATATAAGTGATTAGCACTAATTTCAGTTGCTTTTATAAGTTGATTGAAAACCTCTGCATAGAGCTTGTACAAATCGCTAGTTACATATTTAAAATTGAAAATGTAGCATAAATTTTCAATCACTTCAGCCGCTTGTTTCTGATGTTTTTTAATGAAACTTTGAACATCTTCGAAATCTTTAAGCTTTAAATATTTTCTCTTTTTATAGTCTGTGTTTTTCCAAAGCTCAGTTTTTTCGACAGATAGCAAAGTCTGCTGATAATCCAGCAAAATCTCATAGTTCAACTTAAATTTATTGTCTGCATTAATTTCTTCTACAGCTTCAAACAGGGCATTCTCAATCTCTTTTTCGTAATAGTTGATAGGTGTTTCATCAGCCTGCCTTCTTCTGTAAGATTGATGATTGGCTACTTCTAGCAAAAAGAAGACTTTCTCATCGAACTTTTGCGCACAAACGTATTTGAAAACCTTTTCGAAAATCTGATTATTAGCTACATATTTTTGTGCCCCCAAAAAGTTAGTAGACCCACTTATATAACTGAAATTAACATCTGCTTTTACATGTATTGCATGGCAAAGCTGAAACAAATTAGAACCTACAATAAATATGTTTTTAACTTCTGGATGCTCATTAAATAATGATTCAGAATTATATCCTTTTACAAAATCTGTAACGAGATAAGAATTAAAATTTCTATCTAAAAATATCTCTAGAAACTGCTTTAAATATCGGTTATCAACGGTTTTATTGGCAAGGTAAAGCCCCGCAAGTGTAATGTATAATTTCTGCTTAGTCTTTTCAGTTTCGTTCTCTAAATGCCATTTAAATGAATCTTTTGCTAAAAAAATTTCCATTACTGGTTCGTAAAAAGATTCTTGAAATTGATCTTGCGAAACACCAGCAGCTGCAAACCAATCTAGTAATAAATCTAGCATTTCTGTTTCTAGCGACTTCACATTTTCGGTTTGTGTATCACCAGAGTTTTTCTTGCTGAAAAGTCTATCAAATAAGCCCATAATTAAAGTGTGTTGAATTCTATTGATTGTATGATATTATTGTCTATGAATGAGATTACCGATTGATCAGTTATCTTGATTTTTTTATTAAAATCGAATTGAACTTGTTGATCGACCAGCATAATGAGGTTACCATTTTTGAGATTGGCTAGCAATAAGTATAGCAGTTGTTCGGAGTCAAACCCAGCCTCTTCAATCTCTTTTAATTGATAGTAGTAATCTTCTAACATGCTTAATTCCTTGGCAGGAATATCGTAGACAGAATTGTAACCCAGACTTTTGATAAGAGAATAAATTACCTCGTTTGTTTCGGTAGCTTCTAGCTGATTATGGTGGAATAATGCATAGATCAACTCCACTACCGAAGGAAAAACAAACTGGGAAAAATGCTTCAGATATGTTTTGCTAGTTTTACCTGTTGATATTTCAATTTTCATAATATAAATACTCAGAATACTGGCATCATTTTACTTCTATCAGCTTACCATTATTAAATAGAAATATTTTTGTATCATCACCTCTCAGATCAGTTGATACTTCGATACTTTTAATCCAATTAAAATCTATAGTATCTAAACCTGATATGTTTTTCCTTAAAAAAGAATTTACATTTTCTCCTTGCTTATACTGTATTTCGTCTACAACCAATCCTACAATATCTAATTTATCTTCTAAATTAATTTTGAACATATCAAGATTACTATTCTCTGCGATCTGCTTATGTAGTCTATTAGTGTAAAAAAATGTGTCTTCACTCATTAACTCTACATTTGCCTTCAACTGACTTGAAGATATAGTATCCAAAATAACAGATTCCATATCTAGGTTTTCTTTCTCAATATTGTTTGAGTTACAGGCTGCTATTGAAATTAATATGATATAGAGATAATATTTCATCTTATTAAATAGGTGTAAAAACACTAAATATTGCCTAAAAATGAGGTTTTTAGTGCAAATATTTCTAGGAAATACTATGGGTAGTTAGTCTTCTTTATCAGCAAGCTCTCTCAATTCTATTATAAATTTCAAGAACTTCAACCTGTGATAACAATCAGGGCAAAATTTATCTATTTCTAATTGAGGATTATGTATTTGTTTTACTACCTCAAAATCAATTAAATTAAGTCGTTTCTCTTTTTTAAAGCCCAAATATTCATTTGAATAAGAACCAAATTCCATATAACATAAATTACACAATTGCAGCTTTAAATCTTTGTATATGTTGTATATAGTATAAGTATGAATCTTTTGGTGAAAATGTTCGATTTCTACATCAAAAAGCCCGCAGTCATCACATGGTGCACAAGTTTTTGTTTCTAACTCACTGTAACAAATTGGACATTGTTCTTTTTTCATTTGCTCATCAATTTTGCTTAAAAATCTCAATTTAAAGGATTTTTTAAAATAGCTTCAGCAAATTTATCTTCTCTATAATGAGTATAGGATATATGAATAGTTTGTGATTATTGATACTTGGCTAATTCGCTGAGTATTTGTTTTTCAAACTCAGGAGTAAAATGTAAACCTATAGAAGTATCTGACTGAATCTTATTTTCTTCTATTCGCTTGTTCAGCCAGTCTTCTACAAAGCCCGGAGCATAACCTCCTGTATTAATATCATTATTACCTAGCGCAATCAATCGCGGATATTCTTTGAGCTATTGTTCTCCAGTTTTAACTATCTGATGCTTAGCAAATAAATAAAATTGCACATCGTAAACCAGATAAGAAAGTGCATCTGCATGCAGTGCAAAATATCCTTTTTGTGTTGTTAGTTCGATAAGAAGCTTACGCAACTGATTGCTCATTTGCTCACCAAATGCACCTTCTTTTGTTAGTAAATCTTGTAATCTATCAGAGTATCTGCCGGTTTCGATAGCATGGAGTTTATTTTTCAAATCTGCTTCTGAGGTATCAAAAACCTCCCAATTTACCAGACCTCTCACAAACTCTTCAAAGGTTTCTGCTACAAAAGTGATTCTATAGTCTCCTTCCTGATCTACATGAACAACCTGAGGCTCGCCATCTTTACCACACTTTCTATAATCGAGCATAATCATATCGTGGCCAGCCGATGGGCAATCGCAAATACAAATTCCAATTTCAGGATAACCCCACTCTTCAATCATAAACTGGCTTCCACCATTTCCACATAAAGAATAAGGCTTGTCTCTACCTATTCCGAAAATGCCAGTAATAGCCACGTGATCACCAGCCCAAGAGTTTGAAGATTCTGTTGGAAAACAGGTATTTACAGGCAAACCTCCATTCTGGTTTTTCATCATCTCGATGTAAAACTGTGGCAATTTATACCCCAGTTCATCTTCTACAGACATGAGTAATTCCATTGTTAGCGGTTCACACACATAATTTTTTAGTGCATAATCTGAATTGTCCCAAAATCCTGTATGGCTAGTTTGTTTCATAACTGGTTATTAAAGTGGAAAAGAATGTCGTTTATTCGTTTTTCGTCAAAGAAAGTAGCGCAGAACGTAAGGTATTTACGGTGTGGTGGTGAAGTGCGAAAAATTATCAGAAAATATATTTCTATCCTCTCTTTATTAAAAATCAAGGAGATAAATAAGTAGACTACTTTAAATTAAAATGATTAGGCTAGTTTAAAAATCTCATAAACTCTTTTCAACTTCGAAAATTAATGCTTGATAGGGTTCTAACACAAGACTTGTATCTTCCATACTCACAGATGGATAGTTATTGATAACTGGCTCTTGCTTTAGATTAAACCTTTCTGAAATATTGGTGGTAGCTTGTTCTGTTGAAAAGTTAAGTAAAATCAAGAGTTTTTTATCGTCTTGTGTTCTGGTGTAAGCAAATATCTGTTCATCATCAGGAAGTTCTAATTCGTAGTCACCATAGACCAAAATCGGATTGTTTTTACGAAATGCCACCATTTTTCTAAAATAGTTTAAACAGCTATTCGGGTCTTTATCTTGGGCGGTAACATTAATCTCCTGATAATTATTATTAACTGGTAGCCAGGGAGTTCCTGCAGTAAAGCCTGCATTTTCGGTGGCATCCCACTGCATGGGAGTTCGGCCATTATCTCTTGAAAGAAAGTTTAAAGTCTCCATAAATGCTTCCATATCAGCACCTTCAGACTTTGCTTTTATGAAACTATTCTGTGCTGCAATGTCTTGATATTGCTCAATTTTTTCAAAATCGATATTGGTCATGCCCAACTCATCTCCATAATAACAATAAGGCGTACCGCGCATGCTTAGAATAAAAGTATTGAGCATTTTTGATGAAGCTGCTCGGTATTCGGGACTATCGTTACCAAACTTAGAAACCATTCTTGCCACATCGTGATTTGCCAGAAAAATAGAAAGCCAACCTTTTTCTGAGAAGGCAGAATCCCATTTGGAGTAGACTTTTTTAAACTCGGCAAGTTTGTATCTATCTAAGCTATTACCCACGTCCATCCCTTCAAAATGATAAACCATTTGCAATTCTTTTCGGTCTGCATCTACTAGTGAGTGTGCATCTTCAAAAGTACTTCCCGCTCCTTCTGAAACCGCAAATACTTCATATTTACTCAATACATCCTCATTCATTTCTCGCAAATAATCGTGCAGATTTGGACCCATTCCATAGTATTTGATCACCTCTTTCTCATACCCTTCTGGCAAAGCCGGAAAAGTAGTATCTTTTGCCACATATTGAAATGCATCGAGACGGAATCCATCAACTCCTTTGTCTGCCCAGAATTTCATAACATCATACACTTCTTGCCTAACTTTAGGATTCTCCCAATTTAAATCTGGCTGTTGCTGCGAGAAGTAATGGAGATAATAGGCATTTGTGAGCGAATCGTATTTCCAAGCCTCGCCTTTTGCATCGAACAAACTATATCGGTAATTGGGTTTACCTCTTTCGGCAGGCCACCAATGGTAATAATCGCGGTATGGATTATCTCTGGAACTTCGCGATTGCTTGAACCACTCGTGTTGGTCGCTACTGTGATTAACCACTACATCCATCACAAATTTAATTCCTCTATCATGCATGCCTTTTAGCATAATATCGAAATCTTCCATAGTACCAAACTCATCCATAATGTTTCTATAATCGCTAATATCGTAGCCATTATCTGCATTTGGTGAGCTGTAAATCGGATTGAGCCAAACCATGTCTACACCCAAACTTTTTATATAATCTAGCTTTTGGATAATGCCTTTCAAATCGCCAATTCCATCACCATCCGTATCTTTAAAACTCCGTGGATAGATTTGATAAATAACACCTTCTTTCCACCAACCGGGCTTTTTATCCAACTTTGTACTAGCCGTTTCTTCTTTCGTATTTTCGGCACTTTTATCACTACAACTAAAAATAACCATACTGGCTAGAAACAGGTAAAAAAGTGTTTTCATGGTATGAATGTATTATGGGTTAAAGCATCTTAAAGTGTAGTTAGTAATGATGAGTTAAGTCTCACAAACAGGATTTAATTCTATCAGTTATATCATCCACAGAACCTAAGCCATTAAAAGAATCTACTTTTAACTTAGTTTTCATATACTCAACAGCAGGTTTAGTTGAACTTTCAAAAACATCGATTCTTTTTAAATGGATACTAGCATCCTTATCATCTTTTCTGGTTGAAGTTTCAGCTCTTTTCTTTGCCCTTTTTAGCAGTTCTTCTTTTGGAACTTCTATATTTAAGACCTTACCAATTTGCAAGTTCTTAGCATTTGTCAAATCAATAAGATCATCAACTTGAGATTTCGTTCTAGGATAACCATCGAGAATAATTCCATTCTTATCTTTATTTTCATCTAAAATCTGACTAAAAAGATCTTTCATGATTGAATCAGGAACTAAGTCTCCTTTTTCCTCATAAGCCGACATAATTTTACCAATTTCAGTTTTATTTTGCTTTTCACTTCTGCATCTATCTCCTGTAGAAATATGGGTGAAATCAAGCTGCTCTTTTAATATGTCGCATTGTGTTCCTTTTCCAGAGTATGGAGGTCCTGTTATAATTAATATTTCCATTTTTTTATAATTTACTTTAACTGGTTAAATATTTAGTTTAAAGTAAACCAACTATAGCTTTTAGACAAGCCGATGAATAGATATTAATACTTTATCTGATAAGTCATTATCTGCAAACCTTTTTCATACTCCGCAGTATCGAGTAAATCTAATTGCACTGTTCTATCTGAATTGCCAAATAGCCTTACTCCATTGCCGAGTATAAATGGATTGAGTTTGATTTTAAGCAAATCGATTTGCTTATGTTTTAGAAGCCAACCAGCAAATACACCACCACCGCATAGATAAATATCTGATCCAGATTCTTCCTTCAGTTTTTTAATTTCGTTGATGTCGACATCTCGTAAATGGAGTTTAGGGTCTTTACTTTCAAATTTGAGGGAGTTTGAAAAAATATAATGGCTCATGTGAGGATAAGCCAGTTGACCGGGTTTAAGTCCGTATTTATAACCAAACTCATAGGTTTTCTTTCCCATAATTACTATGTCGTAATCGGCGAGATCTTTCAGGTATTTTTCAACGCCATTGCCTTCTCCCACAAATCCACTTATATCATCATCTAAACCTGAAATATACCCATCTAAAGAACAGGCTACGTAATATACTATCTTTCTCATATTCACTTTTTGAAGTTATTTATTGATGCTGAGTTATGCTGAAGTTTGCTTCCTCAGTATACTAAAGATAGTAAATTCAACTGGCTTATTAAATCAAAAAACAGCTTAAATACTGTGTGTTCTCTATTAAATATTAGCCTTTAACCATTCTACAAAATCACTTACCTTGTAATAGATGTAGTCTGGTTTTAAAGGAATTAATTTATCTGGTTCAACAGTTTCTGCCCAAGCAGCTGCTACTATAGGTATTCCTACTTCTTTACAAGCAGTAATATCACTTGGAGCATCGCCCACATAAATTATTTCATCTTTTGCGATTTCTGGAAAAGCCTCTAGCACATTTCTAATACCTTTGGGTTTAATAGGTCCTTCTACAGAACCAGTTTCTAGTATTTCAAAAAATGGAGTTAGCTTAAAGTATTCCAGAGAAATATCTGCGCTACGTCTGCCTTTTCCAGTAACCATAGCTGTTTTAATATCATGCTCTTTTAAATAATTGAGCAGTTCTGTAATACCTTCGAATGGTTCTGGACAGGTTGAGTGTAAAGATTCATAATTAGACAAGTAACCTTCTACACCTTCATCGTAATGATCAGGAATTAAGGCTTTGATCGTACCTTCTTCAGTGGGGCCAAAGGTCGCATAAATTTCTTCGTCTGTCACATAGCGGTTGATTAATGGCTCAATGGCTTTTCTAAATGCCTTAACAGCCAGTGGTAATGTATTCGCAATGGTGCCATCCAAATCGAATATTACTGCTTTGATTTTTTTCATTTATAGTTAATGTTGTTTTTAAAATTGAAAGTAAATTAGAGAAAATAGTTGAGCGATAAATGTTTTACCTATGTACTTTTGACTTGATTCAAAAGTACGGCAGCGGCCGACCGCCAAAAAATCAAGGCTGTGGACAAATTCACTAAATTTCCTCCATGATTTCTAAAAAATCCACAACTCGTTACACTCAAACATTGGATTTTTATTCACGAAATCATTTCAAAAATTCTTAACGTGATTTGACCAAGGCCAACTTTGATTCGAAAAACTCATTATAAGCGACATCAAAGACTTACTTATTAATTTCTTTGATTACTCTACATGGATTGCCTACTGCGAGTGAATTGGGCGGGATAGATTTGTTTACAATGCTTCCAGCTCCAATCACTGAATTTTTACCGATGGTAACTCCCGGCAATATAATTACTCCACCACCAATCCAAACATTATCTTCGATTTTAACAGGTTCGGCATAAGTTCTAAAATAGGGTGAATCGTCTGTATCTTGCCAGTTTTCTACCAATCGCGCTTGCATATCTACCGGATGTGTAGCCGTGTAGATTTGTACATTGGAAGCGATTAACACATTATTGCCAATCTCAATTTTGTTGCAATCTACAAATGTGCAGTTGATGTTTATAATCACATTATTACCTACAGAAATATGCCTGCCATAGTCGCAGAAAAAGGGTGTATCGATATTTACATTGCTGCCTATGTTACCAAAAAGGGAAGTTAAAATCTGCTGCCTTTCTTCTTTTGCGGTGCTAGGTGTTTGGTTATAGGCTTTGGTAAGCTGCCTCGCCTTGTGAATAAAACTTTGAATTTCTTCGTCTGAAGTATTGAAAATTTCGCCATCAAGGCATTTTTGAAGTTCCGTTTTCATACTCTATTGTTTTATTGAAAACCAAAAATAAGCATGAAAAAGCCCTTAAAATTTCATCTATATTAAAATCGTTGATTGGCTCGCAAATTACTAAGGTATTGTTGCGTAACGCCTAAATAAGAAGCCACATAACCCAAATTTACTCTATTGATTAATCCGGGATTTTCTAGTAGAAACTTATCGTACCTTTCTTTGGCAGAAAGCGATAAGCGATCGATGCGTAAAGTCTGCATTTTTAAAAGTACTTCTTGATGGATTACCCTCGCCCAGTTAGTAATCTCAATATTTGTTTCGTATAGTTCATTGAGCTTTTTGATGGGAATTGTAAAAATCTGAGCATCTTCCAACACTTCTACATAATCGAAGCCGGGAGTTTGGTGGTAGAGAGCATTAGAAGAAAAGGTGATCTCACCTTCTTGACTAAACCAATTGGTTACTTCTTTTCCATCTATAAGCAAATAAGTTCTCAAGCAACCTTTTTCAATAAAGTAAACAAAATTATCTTTTACTCCAGCGCGAGTTAATAAATGATTTTTAGCAAAACTATTTTCAACAAAATACCCAGTGACTTCTTTTAAAGACTCATCTGACACCTGATAATACTTCCGTATGCCTTTAATGATATTTGGTATTTTGCTGAAGTTCATTGTGGGCAAAAGTTAAAAAATTAGATTGCTTTAAAACTAATCTTTACAGTTGTTTTTATCTAATAATTCGTTTACTTCATTGTTGTAAGTAATACTGTATCCTAGTTCATTTGCTTTAGTTAAGTCAGCACAAGCCTTTTCAATTTCATTTTTTGCGATATATACCAATGCTCTGTTTTTAAATGCATAGGAATTTTGAGGATATATCGATATAGACTTATTTATTAGAATAAGTGCATCATCAGGTTCACCTAATTTCAGTTTTGCAAAACCTAAGTTGTTATGTAAGAGAGGATCGTCACTTGTAATTTTAATAGCTTGTTGGAGTATTTCTACAGCTTTATTGTAATTTTTTTGGCGTATATAAAACATGCCAAAATTATTCAATGCATAACCGTTCTCAGGTTCAATTTCAAGTGCTTTTTGGTAATTTTTTTCTGCTTTTTTATAATCCTTTAGATTTGCATGTATTGCACCTAAATTAATATAAATACCAGCACTATTTGGCCTAATTTTAATAGCTTCATTATAATCAGCAATCGCTCCTTTATAATCTTTTGAATACGATTTTGCTCCTCCTCTTGCCATAAAAACATTAAATTGAATTTCAGCATCATCTTCTGCATATTTTAGAACATTTGTAAAATCACTTATTGCAAGATCAAATTTTTGGTGAAATACATTTAGTAATCCTCTTGAATTATAGGCAGGAGCATAAGTTGAATCTATTTCCAAAGCAAGGTTATATTGCTCTAAAGCATTATTATAAACCTCAGGATCCATTGTTAACTTCCTATTATATTTTGTAAACAGCTCTCCTTTAAGAACATATAGAACTGGTTCATTAGGATATTTAGAAATACCTAAATTATATTTTTCTAATGCAGTTGTAAAATTTCCTTTTTCAACTTCGCTAATTGATTCTAAAATAATATCCTCCAGTGATTGAGAGAAAGCAGTAAGTTGGCTTAAAATAAAAAGGCAAAGAAAAATAATTTGCTTATTCATATAATTATTTAAAGTTAAAATATCATTTAACCTTAAACGTATTTAATTTCTCTAATAACATCTCAAGGTATATTTACTTTTTTTTGGTGATAACATCAAAATCTAAGCACATTCGCATCTTTCAAAAGTTGCTTGGCGGTATTCCAATCAGGAAGGCTGTCCATATCTAAAGTGATGGTTCTAATTTCTTTTGCGATGCTTTTACTTTTGTGCATGGCTTCTAAATGGGCACCGCTTTTGGCAAAGGTCTTTAATTCACTTTCATCATTCCATAGTGTCATGGTATAATGCATTGTCCAAATTCCTCTTTTTTTAAATGCTTTACAGTGTGAAGCCTTCAACTGTTTAAGAATTTGTAAGGCTTCTGCCGATAGCGCAAAAAATTTAAGCGGGCCTTTTAATTCAATAGAAGTGATGGTGACTTTCATCTTAAAAAAATTCATTATAACTCATATATAACTAGGGTTACTCTAGTTCAAACTCAACCATTTCATCTTTATAAAAATCATAATAATATTCCCATTTTCTTGCTAGCATTTCTTTATATAATACTTTGATGCTTTCTAATTGCTCTTTTGAGAAAAATATCTTTTTCGATTGAATTGGTGGTGGTGGAAGAAAAAGAGAATCAATCTTAACAATTGAATTACTTTGTATTATATATTCTCCTACCATTTGAACATCACTTATACAACCTACTTGAAACTCAAAAAATCCAGTAGTATCGTTTAGCGCTTTCATTATCCATTTGTAATGATCTGTATTTGGTCTTTTTAAAAGTGCATCTAATGCAACTGCTCGAATTGAACTTACTGGGTAATCTGTTAGACTGATAAGCTCCTTTTCAGTAGCATTTTGCATAATAGCACTCTTCAAATACCATTCATTAGGGGTTTCACCTCCTCTACTAATATAATTGGTGGCAATTCTTTCAAAACCTTCAAAGAGTTCAACATCTGCCCTAACTTCTGGCCTGATGCCATTCCAATTAAATTCAGTTTGCTCACATGTACATTTTGAGAATGTAACTATCAGAGTTATACATAAAAACAGATTTAGAACTTTTTTGAATTTTGACATTGCAAAGCTTTATAAATCAGTAACCAAACTCATTAAATTCAACTTTGCTTTCGTAGCGCTTAAAGGTGATAATTTTGAGGTTGTAGGCATCGATTCGCCAATCGGTTGCCGCGTCCATTTCGGTAATTAGCTTTTTATCTTCTCCATTCTTTTTAAAACTCCAAAGCTTTTTTACCAAGGTAGTTTCATTGAGTTGGCAAATTACTACTCGATTGTAAAGTTCTCTTTTGGCAATATCAGTGATATTTTTAACCTTACCGCTAATTCTATTATAGGTTATTCGTTGGTCTTCTTCACAATAGCTTTTTTCATAGAGAAAATGGGTAATCTCTACATCGTCTTCAACCTTATCAAAAAAATAGCTGGTCTTATCGTTAGCGATATCGTAAATGGCAATGTTACTGACTTTATTATAGTCTAACTCAAGTTCCTTTTTATTAGAAATAAGTCCTTTGCTTTTCTTACTTCTGTGTAATGAGAGGTAAAATAGGTTAAACTGGCGATCTAATTCTTCAGTAATATTATTGTCTCTAAATTTTGTATAGCTCATAGGTTGATTAATGGTTAAAATATTTCCTAAACTAACAGAAAAAGACGATTAATTTAAGAATCATCTTAAAATGGGTGATTACAATGTTTCTTTTAATTCGACTTTTCTACCATCTAAATCTGCTATAATTGCGACTTTTCCCCAAGGCATTTCTTTGGGTGTTGATATTATTTCCCAATTACTAGCTTCCAATTGCTTAACTAAAGCATCTAGATTTCTTACTGTAAAACCAAGTCGAGTTTGGTCTAATAGATTGTTGGCTTTATTAAAGCTTTCAGCTCGAATAATAGATTTTGGTAGTGGATAAATCTCGAAAACTAATCCGTCTATTTCAGCAGCATAGTGGAAAGGTTCTTTGCCATGTTGATGATATTCAAAAGAAATCCCGAAACACTCATATTGCATTTTGAGCATTTCGGGATTTTCCGTCTTTATTACTAATAAATTGAGTTTCATCAAGATTTTAAACTTTCATTTGTTTTTTAAGTAGCTGGGCATTTACCGCAACTATTACTGTACTTAAACTCATTAGCACTGCACCTACTGCCGGACTCAAAATAATTCCAATTGGAGCTAATACCCCAGCCGCTAATGGTATTGCAATAATATTATAACCAGCAGACCAAAACAGATTTTGCACCATTTTTTTATAAGTGGCTGAGCCAAATAAAATAAGTGCTGCAATATCTTTCGGGTTGCTGTTAACCAAAACAATATCGGCAGTGGCAGCCGCTACATCAGTTCCTGAACCGACTGCGATACCTATGTTAGCTTGAGCCAAAGCCGGTGCATCGTTTACACCATCGCCAGTCATGGCAACTACTTCTTTTTTGCTTTGTAGGTCTTTAATAATTTGCTGCTTATCTTCTGGCAGAACTTCCGCATAATAGCCATCTAATTGCAATTTATCACTCACTGCTTTGGCTGTCTTTTCATTATCACCTGTAGCCATCAGCACTTTAATATTTTGCTCTTTTAATGTTTTAACTGCCTCAAAAGCATCTTCTCTTATTTCATCAGCCAAGGCGATATATCCTTTTAGTTCATCATTCACCAATAAGAAAACCACTGTTTCTACTTCGTCTTGAAAAGCTCCTTCGGGTAAATCGATATTTTGCTCTTTTAAATATCCCGGACTTACAATATTTACCTTTTTATCATTGAGCTTACCTTCTACACCCTTACCAGTAATATTTTCGAAATCTTTAGACTCCTCAAATTTTAATTCTAACTCTTCTACTTTTTTAAGAATACCAGTTGCAATTGGGTGTTCTGAATTGGCTTCTAATGCGGCGGCAATTTTTAAGATTTCTTCTTTAGAGTAATCTTCTGATACAGATTCGAATCGAGTTACTCCAAATTCTCCTTTGGTAAGTGTGCCAGTTTTATCGAATATAATGGTGGATATTTTTCTAGAATTTTCGAAAGCTGTTCTATTTCTTATAAGCAAGCCTTTTTTAGCAGATACTGCTGTAGATATTGCCACAACTAAAGGAATAGCCAAACCCAATGCGTGCGGGCAAGAAATAATCATTACTGTAACCATTCTTTCCAAAGAGTATTCAAACTCTTTTCCGATTGCAGACCATACAATTAGTGTGATTATGCCTGAACCTAGAGCCACATAAAACAACCAAACTGCCGCTTTATTGGCAAAGTTCTGCGTCTTAGAATTGGCTTCTTGTGCCTCGCTCACCATTTTAACAACCTTGTTGAGGTAAGAGTCTTCACCTGTATGGCGTACTGTTACTTTTAAAGAACCTTTGTCGTTTACAGAACCACCAATTAACTCATCGCCTTCTTTTTTAGCAACCGGTTTCGATTCGCCAGTAAGCATAGATTCATTTACATGGCTTTTTCCCTCTTTAACTTCTCCATCAGCCGGAATTTTCTCTCCGGGTTTTACAAGAATTACATCACCTTCTTCTAAATCTTTAATGTTTACATCTTCTGTTTCGCCATTATCTTTAACTAAATGAGCTTCAGAAGGCATCAATTTAGCCAGCTCTTGTAGAGCATTTGATGCCCCCATTACAGACTTCATCTCAATCCAGTGGCCGAGCAACATAATGTCAATTAAACTCACCAACTCCCAAAAGAAAATCTTTCCTTCTAAGCCAAATACCACTGCACTACTATAAAAATAAGCTACTGAAATTGCCAGAGCGATTAAGGTCATCATGCCGGGTGCTTTGTCTTTTATCTCATCTTTTAGCCCTTTTAAAAATGGCCAACCTCCGTAAAAGAAGACAATGGTAGATAAAGCGAATTGCACATAACGATCTCCATTAAACCTAAATTCAAAGTTTAATAGTTCTTGAATCATTGGAGCCATTACCACAATTGGAAGAGTAATTAGCATAGAAATCCAGAAGCGTTTTTTAAAATCTTCGATCATGTGGGCGTGGTGCTCATGATGATCGTGTCCTCCACCTTCATGTCCGGCGTGATTATGTTCACCATGCTGATGGTTTCCATGATCATGATTCATTTCACTATGCTCATCAGCCTTTTTATGATGATGCATGTGAGCATGATGAGTATTTTCTGAGGAAGTTGAATGTTGATGCTTCTCATGTTCGGAATGATGGGGCTCCATTTCTTCTGTGCGGCCTTCATGAACATGATCTTTTATATGATTATGATTTGCCATAAGTTTCAGATCTACATTGTAAAATGAGCATACTAAATCTTAAAAAAATCTTTAGCTGCTTTATTATATTAACATGAAGCAAAACATATGGTTATTAATATATCAATGAAATGGCGATTTTCTGTTTTTTGAGGTATGTATTATCTCACAGCTTCTTTTTGCTCAGTATTTTTATTAAAGCGCTTCAATAAATTTTGCAAAAACACTTTGTTAGCAATTAGATCACTAATCTCGCATTCGTAAGATTTGATATTTGCCAGATTAGGAAAAGCTAGCTTCCCTTTAGACATGGAATACGAAAGTGTAAGTGGGATGTAATTAATTAGGAGAATGAAATTTTGCAATCCATCTGTTTTTGCCAGCTTAAAACCAGCCTTTTTAGCTGTTCTTTCATTTATAATGTAAGATGTGGCCTTTACTTTACTATGTGTTTTATCGCTAGTCTCATACTCCTTAATGAGGTTTACAATTCCTTCCAAATAGCTTTTTAATATAAACTTGGTTCTTTCTGCTGCATTTTGTTTACGGTCTAACACAAAACAATAGTCGAACAAAGTACCTCCATGCAAATTGAGTATCGCTTCTTTTTTCTTCTCAACAATTAGTAAAGGGGAATAATAAATGAGTGTACCATCTTTCTTGCCTGATGGTGCATCTACAAAAGATGCTAAACTCATTAAAATTATTGGACAAAGTATAATGAGTAAATACCAGCCTTTCCACCAACTAAGTAAGAATATGATTGCGAATAATATAATTATTAAACTAACGACTTTCCATATAAACCGCTTTTGCTCTGCTTCTGGTTTAAGGTAAAATTGATGGTTTAGTTGGTTCATGCTGGAAATAAAAAAGGTTCTTTATATTACAAGCCAAAGTTATAATATATTGAACCTTATGAAAAATGATTTTATTCAATTAGAATGGAGCAGACAAAGAAACATTATCTGGTAACCTTAACATTGGTAGCAGTTGGCCCTTTTTCTCTCATTTCGACTTCGTAGGTAACCATGTTATTTTCTTTGATGTTACCATCAACATTATTAATATGCACAAATACACTCTCCTTAGTTACGCTATCTTTTATAAATCCATAGCCTTTAGAGTCGTTAAAAAAGGTTACTACCCCTTTTCTTGGACCATCATCTTCTGGTAAAGCATCTTGCTTTGGAATATTAATTTCTATTTCTTCTTTCTTGATTTCCCTTTTTTTAGTTGGGTCCGGAGGAGTAGAGGTGAGATTTCCGAATTCGTCAACGTAAGCAATCATGTCTTCCAGTTTGCCACTGGTTTCATTATCTTTTTTTGCTAATCTCTTTTTTTCTTTCTCTTTTCTTTTTTTCTCTTTTCTGTTTGTAACTTCTTTTTTGCTAAATGTTTCTTGTGATCTACCCATAGATTAAGTTTTACTTTTTTTTAAGATTACGGACTAGTAATTGATCGTTTTTGGTGATAAAATTCTAAGACTCCAATTTTTGAAGCCTGCAATAGCTTTACAAATAATTCGAAATGTGCACTTTATGATAAAGTGATACAGATGCCTACCTACATTAACAAATTAAACTCAATACAGTTTTTCGCTGTAAGTCTAATCTGAGGGTAAATTTATGGCGGGAATTACCTGTAACTTACTATTATCAATTTAATGAAAAAATGAAATTTCTCCAAAAAATTATATTCTAAATATATAACTGCAAACGTACTGTTTTTTTATTTTAGAACAGTAAAACATTTGAGTTAATATTCTGCTGGTATAAATAATGTATAGCTATTTGCAATACTAATGTAGCTATAATTTTTCTAATTATATCACTACTAGTTGCTAATATTTTTTTATTCTTAATAATCTTTGCTCTAAAAAAGAACAACACAAATGTTGTCCTTTTAATTCATTTTATAAAAATTTATATTACTGCCATCTCTGCTCTCTTTTTATGTGTAAACCATTTATAAAGAACTGGCACAAGTAATAATGTAAGTAAAGTTGAAGAAATCATCCCTCCAATAATTGTCCAACCAAGTGGACTCCACAAATTGCTATTAGTAAGTGTTAGTGGCAATAAACCTAGAATAGTTGTTAAAGTAGTAAGCAATATTGGAGTAAAGCGAGTTTTAGCTGCTTTAATTATAGCATCTTCTATTTGCATCCCCCCCGCAACTAATTGGTTTGAATAGTCTACTAGAATAATTGAAGTATTAATAACAATACCCACAAGGCTTGTAAAACCTACAAATGCAAAAAACGAAAACGACCAACCTGTAAGAAACAAAAACACAATAGAACCAGTAAATGCCAACGGAATGGCCGAAAAAACGATAAATGGCTGTCTAAACGATTTAAATTGCAAGACCAAAACTGCAAAAATCGCAATGAGTGCTCCCACCAGTATTTGCCCCAAACTGCCAAATGATTCTTGTTGGTTTTCGTATTCCCCAGCTACATAATAGCTGTACCCTTCTGGAAAGTTATAATTGTTTAGCTGATCTATCACACTCATGGTAACCTCATTTAAATTATATCCCTCAATTACATCAGCCAAAACATTGGCATTTCTAGTTAAGTTAAAATGAAATATTTGAGATGCCCCAGCCTGAAATGCCAAAGAAGCCAATTGATTCAGAGGAATCATTTGTCCGTTTCTGTTAGGCACATATATTTTATTAAAATCTTCTATGCCCGGTTTTTCATCAAAAGGTAAGCGAACTACAAGATTATATTTATCGCCATTATCAAAACTAACTTCGCTTACAGTTACTCCGGTTAAACCTGCTCTTATAGCCATGTCAATATCTGCTAGAGAAACCCCACTAATGCCAGCTTTATCTTTGTTGATATTTACCTTAATATCTGTTTTACTAATAGATAAAGGATTATCTACATTGATAGTCCCCGGAGTTTCTTCAATCAATTTTTCAACATCAGCAGCAATTCGTTTTAATGTATCCATCTCGTCGCCAAGAATTTTTATGGTAATTGGCGCTTCGTAATCTGGGCCGTTTTTGAGCTCGGAGATCGTCACTTTTGCTCCAGAATAAGTTTCAGCTTTTGCACGCAGATAAGCAATTAATGCATAGAACTTATCATTTTCCCAGTCTTCTAAATTGATTAGTAATTGCGCATGGGATTTTTTAAACTGGATAGGCACTCTATTATAATATACCCTCGGGTTTCCACTGCCCACATTCGATGCATAGCTTACCACATAATCCATTGAATCGATGAGTGATTCTACATATCTCGCAGCTTCATCTGTTCTATCCAGATTGGTTCCGTTGGGTGTGTTGATGTCTACTAAAACCAAAGGTTTATCTGCTGTTGGGAATAAACTAACCCCTACCAATGGGAACAAGGCCAAACTTCCTAAAAAAGTAAATACAGCAACTGCCACAATTAACCAAGGCTTTTTTAATGAAAAAGTTAATAGTCTTGCATAAACCTTTTCTACCAAATTATCTAAAAGCTTATCTACCCATTTCATCTGCATTTTGGAGCCAGCTTTTAAAAATTTACCTGCAACCAATGGAGTGAAAGTTAATGCAAGTACTAATGAAGCTGTTAAACTAAAAACCACAATTAGCGGTAAAGTTTGCAAGAACTCACCTGTTGCATTTTCAATTTGAGTAATAGGGAAAAAAGACAAAACAGTAGTTACTGTAGAACTAATAATTGCCCAACCTACTTCTGTAGTACCTTTTACAGCAGCATCTTTTAAAGTTGCTCCTTCTTTTAGGTAACGCATTATATTTTCAACCACCACAATACCATTATCTACCAATAAACCCAAGGCGATTACCAAACCCGCAATAGATATTTGCTGTAAACTAAATCCATTAAGATCGAGCAAGCCAATCGCAATAATGATAGAAGTTGGGATTACCGTCATGATAATGAGCGAAGGTCTACCACCTAAAAAGATAAATATCACGGCTCCAACTAATAAAACTCCTTGCAGTAGATTTACAAAAAAATCGTTGATTCTCAATTTAACAGCAGGTGCTTGTTCAAAAGCAGTTTCCAGTTTTATGTGTGAGGGTAATGTTTTTTCAAACATATTGGTTTTCTCTCTAATCGCATCTGCCAGAAAAATAATATTGGCTCCATCCTTTTGAGTAACTGTAATAAAAATCGCTCTTTTACCATTAAATCGGCCTATGTAGCGTAAATCTTCATAATCAAAAGAGATTTGGGCGATGTCTTTCAAGAAGATTAATTGCCCATTATAACTGCTAATTACAGAGTTTTCTAACTCAGACAAACTTTTGTAACCACCACTTGTCTGTATAGTAAAAGATTTATTTCCAGATTTAATATCGCCACCCGGAATATTGGCATTATTCCCTTGCAAAGTTCCCATTACTTGTTGCAGCGAAATTTCCAAATTTGCCATTTTTTGCAAATCCATAGAAACTCTTATTTCTTCTTCGGGACAAGCCTCAATATCCACAGAGCGCAAACCTTTGAGGTTTTCAATATGGTCTTCTAAATCTTCTGCAATGGCATTTAACTCAGCATATGGTGCATCATCAGAAACTAAAGCCAATTGCAAAATTTTAACATCTTGTGGGCTTACTTTTTCTACATCTAACTGAACAATGCCATCTGGCAAATCTCTTGCAATAGCATTTACATTCGCCCTAATCTCATCGTGCACGTCGTCTATATCAACACCAAACTCCGCTTCAATTCGCATCACCACCATACCTTCTTCTATGGTAGTTCGTATGTCATCCACTTCTTCTACTTCGTTAATCGCTTCTTCAATTGGGTCTACCACTAATTCTTCCATATCTTTGGGGCTGGTTCCCGGATAGATACACACCACCCTGTAAATAGGAATATTTAAACCGGGATCTTCTGAACGAGGCATGTTCATAAAAGAAACTGTTCCCAACAACACAGACAGAAATACCAGAATCAGTACAAACTGAAAATTATTTATAGCAAGCTTAGGTAATTGCATGGTCTTATTAATTTAATCGAACTATCGAGTTACCAGTGAAGAATTGGATGTGAGTTGTTTTGGAGTGATACTGCTACCATTATTGAGATAAGCATTTCCCTCAGTAATTACAAAGTCTAATTGTTTTGCAGTTTCTTTATTTACAATTAGAAAGTCCTCTCCTATTCCAGTGGTTTCCAATTTAATTTTAGAGACAGTTTGTTGGTCTTTATCTGGCACAAAAACATATACTGCTTTTTTATCGGCTTCGAAAATGGCACTCACCGGAACTTTGTAATAAGGCGCTTGCTTTGATGGAAAAATAGAGGTCTTACCCACAAAGCCTTGTTTAAGTTCATATTTTGAAGGCTGGATAGATAATTCTACTTCAAATGTACCCACGGGCGAGGCAGTAGCAGCAATCTCTGTTACTTTGGCTTTGAAGTTCTCACGATCGTAAGCATCGAATTTTACAATAGCACTATCTCCTAATTGCAGTTTCACCACATCTTTATCTGCCAAGCCGACTCTTATAATCTGAGATTTTTCTGATGATGCCAGTAAAAACACTGGTGTTCCCGGACTTAATACCTCATTCTGCTCTGCCAATCTTTGCAAAACCCGACCGTTGGTCGAAGCATATATTTTTGAATACTGCTGATTAAAGCTGGCAATCTCCATATTAGCCTGTGCAACTTCTAAAGCTGTTTTGCTATTTTGTAAATCTTCTAGTGTAACAACTGTGTCTTTATACAAAATCTCAGCGCGTTGCAAATCCCTTTTGGCTTTTTCTAACGATGCTTTTGCTTGCAAAACTTGAGAATCGATTTCTTCGGGAGACAAACTTGCCAATAGTTGACCCTTCTGCACTTTTTGTCCTTCATCCACATAAATATTTTCTAATATTCCGCCTGTTTTAAAAGAAAGTCTTACTTCTTCTTTAGCAGCTAAAATCCCGCTACTTTCAATAGGAATTGGCTCATTACTTTCTTCTATTTTTTCAATTTTCACAGGAATAGCCTTAGTTTCTTTAACAATAGTTTCT
Organism: Chondrinema litorale; assembly: GCF_026250525.1. Lineage (GTDB taxonomy): Bacteria > Bacteroidota > Bacteroidia > Cytophagales > Flammeovirgaceae > Chondrinema > Chondrinema litorale. Next base: position 4,446,426 of record NZ_CP111043.1, on the reverse strand, counting down.
GTTTTTTTCTCAACTGAACACGCAGCAAATAAGAAAAGCATTAAGGGTAAATACTTTGTGTAATTAGTCATGATTTTATAGGTAATATCTTTATAAAAGGGTTTGGGAATCAAGTTTTATAGGCCAGCAATTCGTTCGAGAATTGCTTGTTTTTCGAGAAGAGAATAGCTCGCAATGAGTTTAGAGAAACGAGCATTTGTAAACTTGGTACGAGCATCAACCAAATTGATATAAGGTGTTTGCCCTTCCTGATATTTTCTCTGATTAATTCTGAAACTGCTTTGGGCACTTTCAAGAGCAGCTGTAGCAGCAGATAAACTTTTCTTTGCGGCTATATAGTCATGCCAAGACTCTCTTACTTGCAACCTAATCTGCTCTTCAAGCTCTTGTTGCTGTGTATCAAGCTCTTTTAAGGTAATTTGATGTTGCTGAATTTTAGACTTGTTTTGTAAGCCCTGAAACAAATTCCACTTTAAGCTAATTTGCGTTAACCAGTAATCTTGAGAGCTATCAAACTGATAACCATAGCCTTGAAAACCGACATCTGCCACTAAAGACACCGTAGGTAAACTGCTAGATTTTGACATGTTCAATAATTGATTTTCAACACTTACACTGCTTCGAATTTGGTTTAACTCATCTCTGGATGTAAGTGCTTGATCTTCTAAACTTTCAGAATCAAAAGCTTGATCAGTAAAAGCTTGAAAAACAATGGTGTCCGTTTCAATTTCGGTTTGGTGGTCTCTATTCAGTAAAAAGTTAAACCAAGCTTTACTAACTTCCATATCCTTTCTTGCAAAGGCTTCCTCTTCATCTAATTTGCTAATCTCATATTGAGCATCAAAAATGATTTCAGATGTGGCTTTGTCATTAACGACCAACTTTTTATTTACCCTTAAAACTTCGTTGAGTAATTGCCTAGTTTCTGAATAAATATTTAATACTTCGTTGGCTTGTATATACTTATAATAAGCCACCTTAATTTCTTTTGTCAGCTCTTTTTGGTAGGCATCCTTTTTTGCTTGCTGTATACTCACCATGTCTTTAGCAGCCTTGTAATTATAAAAGATATCAGAATTGAAAATAGGCTGAATTAACCTGAGTTTAGTGTCGTGAAATTTATTTGGTAGAAACTGTTCTTCTACATTATCCACCATCGAAAAGTTTTTGCTCTCATTCATTTCGTTTAGTGTGCTGTAAACTGGATTCAGTAAATCACCGATTGGTAACTCAATCATCCTACCTCCTTTGGCGAGTGTATAATCGGCATTAAAACTCACATTCGGATAAAACATGCCTCTTGCTTCTTTTAAAGATTCAATCTGCCTTTCGAGAGTTAGACCTTGTCTTTGCATAGCTAGGTTAGATTTTAAGCCTTCTTCAATATAGTTATCTAGAATTTTAGATTGAGCAAAAAGTAGATTTACCGGTAAGCTAATTGCAAAAAGCAGCAATATTATCAACCTTAATTTACTTTCCGACTGATAGTCGGATATCTTCAAAAAATATATGGGATAATCCCATATAGTACTTTGTATCTTGCTTAGCATATACAATCTCAGTTTAATAAATATTCGTTCTCATTATTTATGTTGAAGCAATGCCATTTCTTAAGAATAGAAAATAATGCTCAAACAATTCTTTTTCATCTATACCTTTATACTCTTTCAAAACATCACCTTTTACTTTATATAATTGCATAACACCAGTTGTCATACTCCAAAGCAATTTGGCTACAATCTCAGGTTTTAAATCTTTTCGAACAGAGCCGTCAGTTTGACCATCTTTAATGGCATTTATTAAAATATTATCACATCTCTGGCCATTCAAACTACTCTCTATTGGATCTTTTTCTGTAAAACCTAACTCAAATAGAGATATAAATTGGTAGTAATTTGGGTAGTCTTTAGCAAACTGAATATAGGTTCTGCCTATACCATTAAGCTTTTCAAGACCTGTTTCGTAATCATCATAAATTGAAGAAAACATTTCTCCCAACTTATTAAATGCTCTTTTATTAATTTCTAAGAGTATTTCTTCTTTGCTTTTGTAATAACCGTAGATTGTAGCTTTACCCAGTTCAGCTTCTTTAGCAATATCATCCATCGTTGTGTTTTGCATGCCCTTTTTAGATATTACTTTTTCTGCTGCATCAACAATCTCATTGTTCCTTCTTATTCGTTCTCTTTCCCTTCTTTCTTTTATTCCCATATACCATCTGTTACAATCCGACTAACGGTCGGATAAAATAATAAGTTCTATAATTGACTAAAATAGTTTATTTATTATTTAAAACATTAAAAATATGGCCTCTTATATCTTCAGAAGGAAGAAAATAGTATTAAATAGAAAAATATAATGATTTATTTAGCTACAGAACAAACATAGTAATCCGACTCATAGTCGGAAACAACTTTCCCTATGAACTGGAAAAAACGATAGATGAAATGGAAAAATCAGAGATGAAAGGAATTCTCGCTCTAATTAATAAACTAAACTGCTACTTCTCCTTTGATATGTGGATGCGGATCGTAATTTTTTAAAGTGAAATCTTCGTATTTAAATGAGAACAAATCTTTTACTTCAGGATTAATCTCCATTACTGGCAATGGTCTTGGCGTCCTGCTCAATTGCAATTTAGCTTGCTCTAAGTGATTAGAATACAAATGTGCATCACCAAAGGTATGAATAAAATCACCAGGTTCAAGATCGCAAACCTGTGCAATCATCATGGTTAGTAAAGCGTAAGAAGCAATGTTAAAAGGAACTCCTAAAAATACGTCGGCACTGCGTTGGTATAATTGGCAAGAGATTTTGCCATTAGCAACATAAAACTGAAAAAGTGTATGGCAAGGAGGTAATGCCATATTATCTACATCCGAAGGATTCCACGCACTCACCAACAGTCTTCTGGAATCTGGATTATTTTTTATTTGTTGAACAAGCTTACTTATTTGGTCAATTTTTTCGCCTGATGGGGTTTCCCACGAACGCCATTGTTTACCATATACAGGTCCTAGATCGCCATTTTCATCTGCCCACTCATCCCAAATTCTTACTTTATTCTCTTTAAGATATTTAATATTGGTATCGCCATTTAAAAACCAAAGTAGCTCATGGATGATTGACCTTAAATGAAGCTTTTTGGTGGTAACTACTGGAAACCCTTCTGAAAGATCGAAACGCATTTGATATCCGAATATACTTAATGTGCCAGTTCCTGTTCTATCTTCTTTCTTAGTTCCTGTTTCTAAAATGGTTTTAAGTAACTCCTTATATTGTTTCATCTTTCTATTTAAATTCTTCCTGTGAGAAATGCTTATTCAAGCTGCAAATATACGGTTGTTACCACAGACAAAAAAGAATAAACTGTGTAAAAGCTCTTCTTTACAAAGGCAGATATAAATGGATCTATTTCTTATCTTATTTACGTTTTCTAAACAAGAACTTAAAGCAAAGGTTTATATATTACAATTTATAAATTTCTAAATTTGACTTTAATAACAATACACATTTTTGAAAAATTATATTATTTCAATATTTTATTGAACATATGAAAATGATTCAACCATACCAATCTCAACATAAAATACGCATTGTAACAGCCGGCTCTTTGTTTGATGGACACGATGCTTCCATAAATATTATGCGAAGAATAATGCAATCGTCTGGCGCCGAGATTATTCATCTTGGTCATAATCGATCTGTGCAAGAAATAGTTGATTGTGCCATACAAGAAGACGTACAGGGAATTGCCATTACATCATATCAGGGCGGCCATATTGAATTTTTTAAATACATATATGACCTACTACAAGAGAAACAAGCTTCGCATATAAAGATTTTTGGCGGTGGTGGTGGCACTATTTTACCCTCAGAAATAGAAGAATTACATCAGTATGGTATTGATAAAATATTTTCACCTGACGATGGAAGAGAGTTTGGTCTGCAAGGAATGATTAATGAAATACTAAAAGCATGCGATTTTCCGACAGGAAAAGATTTAAATGGAGAATGGAAGAAAATTAGCAAACAAGATAAAAAATCTATCGCGAGAGTAATCTCAGCTACCGAAAATTATCCCGATGAGATTAAGAAATATATAGATGAGTTAAAGTTTAAATCTAAACAAAAAACAGTTCCAGTATTAGGTGTTACTGGAACAGGTGGTGCAGGAAAATCGAGTTTGGTAGATGAATTAGTTAGAAGGTTTTTATCGGACTTTAATGATAAAAAAATTGCAATTATTTCTGTAGATCCATCTAAAAGAAAAACAGGTGGAGCGCTCTTAGGTGACCGTATCAGAATGAATTCTGTTTTTGATGAACGGGTATACATGCGCTCTTTGGCTACCAGACAATCAAATTTGGCACTATCAAACCAGGTAAAAGAAAGCCTTGATATACTGAAAGCAGCAAATTACGATTTAATCATTCTCGAAACCTCAGGTATAGGTCAATCTGATACTGAAATTACAGATCATGCTAATATATCTTTATATGTGATGACACCAGAGTTTGGTGCAGCAACTCAACTTGAAAAAATTGATATGCTGGATTTTGCTGACTTGATCGCCCTAAACAAGTTTGACAAAAGAGGTGCTCTAGATGCGCTACAAGCTGTAAAAAAACAATATCAGCGTAACCATTTGCTTTGGGAAAGCTCCCTCGATGATTTGCCAATTTATGGAACCATTGCCGCCCAGTTTCAGGATAAAGGCATGAATCAACTTTACAAAAAAATAATAGACTTGCTCAACGATAAATTCACATTGAATTGGAATAGCAAGCTATTAGAAAATGAAGTTGATCAGCAAAAACTATTTATTATTCCACCAGAAAGAACCAGATATCTGTCTGAGATTTCTGAAACGATAAGAACATACAATAAACACGCTGAAGAACAGGCAAAAGTAGCAGACAACTTATTTGGGTTAAAAAAAGCGTTGGATTTAGCTAACAATGATTCACTGAACAAATCACTTAAAGAACTTTATGAGCTAGAGCTTTTAAAACTTGATAAAAACAATCAGCAGCTTTTAGATAATTGGGAAGAAAGGAAATCTGCCTACGAAAAAGAATTGTATACCTATCGAGTAAGAAATAAAAATATTGATGTAGAGACTTTTACCAAAAGCCTTTCTAATACAAAAATTCCTAAGATTGCTACACCTCGATTTAAAAACTTAGGAGACATTTTGAGATGGCAATTACAGGAGAATTTTCCGGGTGAATTCCCATTTACGGCCGGAGTTTTCCCATTCAAAAGAAAAGGAGAAGACCCTACTAGAATGTTTGCTGGTGAAGGTGGTCCAGAGCGAACAAATAAACGATTCCATTATTTATCATTAGAACAGGATGCCGTTAGATTGTCTACAGCTTTTGATTCAGTGACATTATATGGAGAAGACCCGGGATTGAGACCAGATATTTATGGTAAAATTGGCAATTCCGGCGTAAGTGTTTGCTGTTTGGATGATGCGAAAAAGTTGTATTCAGGTTTCAATTTGGCTGATCCGAACACATCCGTTTCAATGACAATTAATGGTCCGGCGGCTACGATATGTGCCTATTTTATGAATGCTGCTATTGACCAGCAATGTGAGATTTACATTAAAGAAAACGGATTAGAAGAAAATACTATAGCTAAAATAGCAGAAATTTATAAGCAAAAAGGAACACCACAACCTATTTATAATGGTGAATTACCAACTGGTAATAATGGGTTAGGTTTAATGCTTTTGGGAGTTACTGGTGAGCAAGTTCTACCGAAAGAGATATATGAAAATATAAAAGCTAATACACTTTCTGTAGTAAGAGGAACGGTGCAAGCAGATATATTAAAAGAAGATCAGGCACAAAATACCTGCATTTATTCTACTGAGTTTTCGCTTAAACTCATGGGCGACGTTCAGCAATATTTTATAAATCAAAAGGTAAAAAACTTCTATTCTGTTTCCATCTCTGGGTACCACATTGCAGAAGCCGGTGCCAACCCGATTACCCAATTGGCATTTACACTAAGCAATGGATTTACCTTTGCCGAATACTATTTGAGCAGAGGCATGCATATTGATGATTTTGCTCCGAATTTTTCTTATTTCTTCTCAAACGGAATTGATCCTGAATATGCAGTAATTGGCAGAGTTGCCAGACGAATTTGGGCTAAAGCCATGAAATTGAAGTATGGTGGTAATGAAAGATCGCAAAAGCTTAAATATCATATTCAAACTTCTGGTAGATCTTTACACGCTCAAGAAATTTCATTTAATGATATAAGAACTACCTTGCAGGCACTTTATGCAATTTATGATAATTGTAACTCATTGCATACCAATGCTTATGATGAAGCGATTACAACGCCAACAGAAGAATCTGTAAGGCGAGCAGTTGCAATACAACTCATTATTAATAAAGAGTTAGGGCTGACTAAAAATGAAAATCCACTCCAAGGCTCTTTTATTATTGAAGAACTGACCGATTTGGTAGAAGAAGTTGTCTTAGTCGAATTTGATAGAATTACTGAAAGAGGTGGTGTTTTAGGTGCTATGGAAACCATGTATCAAAGAAATAAAATACAAGAAGAGTCTATGTTTTATGAAACCATGAAGCATAATGGTTCACTGCCGATAGTTGGGGTAAATACTTTTCTTTCTTCTTCTGGCTCTCCTACTGTAATTCCAGAAAATGTGATTAGAGCAACAGAACAAGAAAAGAAAGCTCAGATTTTAAATAAAGAATCTTTACAAAATAGAAATAAAACTGAAAGCGAAATAGCTTTAGAGAAGTTGAAAAATTGTGCATTGAAACAGGAAAACATTTTTGAAGAACTTATGGAATGCACTAAAATTTGTTCTTTAGGGCAAATTACACATGCCTTGTTTGATGTAGGTGGTCAATACCGAAGAAATATGTAAAACAAAAAATCCCGACTAGTACTCGTCGGGATTTTTAATAATTGATCATTTTTTCTTATTTCAAATATGCAGGGAATCTTTGTGGGTCAGATTCATGCAAAATTTCATATATCTTATCTACTATTGTTTCAATGTTGGGTTTAGAGAAATAATCTCCATCGCTACCATAAGCAGGTCTGTGAGCCTCAGCAGATAAACAAACTGGTTTAGAATCTAACCATTGGTAGGCATCTTGCTCCTCAATCACTTTTTGCATCATATAAGCTGTAGCACCTCCCGGAACATCTTCATCTGTAAAAAGCACTCTATTTGTCTTTTTAATAGAATCAAGAATTTTGTGATGTCTGTCGAATGGAAGTAGAGTTTGCACATCAATTACTTCAACATCAAGTCCTAATTCATCTAGCTGTGCTGCTGCGTCCATTACAATTCTACACATAGAACCATAAGTTACAACAGTTATGTCTTTTCCTTCTCTAATCACTTCTGGCACACCTAAAGGCACAGTAAATTCACCAATATTACCTGGTAGTCTTTCTTTTAACCTGTAGCCATTAAGAGATTCTATCATAATTGCTGGATCATCAGATTGCAACAAAGTATTGTAGAATCCAGCAGCTTTGGTCATATTTCTTGGAACTAGTAAGTAAATACCTCGGCAGCTACCCAACAGGGTACTCATTGGTGAACCTGAATGCCAAATACCTTCTAATCTATGACCACGAGTTCTAATAATTACTGGTGCAGTTTGTCCACCTTTGGTCCTGTATTGTAGACAAGCCAAATCATCAGTCATGGTTTGCAAAGCATAATAGATGTAGTCCAGATATTGAATCTCTATAATTGGCCTTAAACCTCTAAGTGCAGCCCCAATACCTTGGCCGAGAATCGTAGTTTCTCTAATTCCAGTATCGGTTACTCTTAACTCACCATACTTATTCTGCAAACCAGCAAAACCCTGATTTACATCTCCGATTTTACCTAGATCTTCTCCTATTGCGAAAACTCTTGGATCTCTTGCTAAAATGCTATCAAAACAAGCTTGAACCACTTCTCTACCATCTACTACTTCATTGCTGTTTTCATCGTAATGTGGAGGAATTTCTTCGACATTTAAAGCCGAGAAAGGTGATTCACTATATAAATGAGAATTGAAACGCTGCTTATTTTCTTCGTTTTCTGTTTCAACCCACTCTATTAATTCTTTTCTATGTATTGGATCTTCGAATCTTAATGCGCGCAAAGTTTTTTTCACGGCTTTCATCGCATCCGAACGCATCGGATTCAAAGTTTTTTCCAACTCTTTTTTTATCTCTTTAATCTTATTGTTGGTTCTCAATTGTTTCGAGACACCACTAATAATTTTTAAAGCAGATTTTTGACTTACTTTATTATCATCTACAAATGCTTTCCAAGCTTTTGTTCTTGAATCTTTTACTATTTTTAAGGCTCTGGCTTCTACTTCATCCACTTCCGAATCTAATGCAATTCCTTCATTCAGTATCCACTCTCGCATTTTCTTAAGGCAATCGTGCTCTCTCTCCCACTCTAATCTCTCTTTAGATTTATATCTTTCATGCGAACCAGAAGTAGAATGCCCTTGTGGTTGAGTAACTTCTACTACGTGAATAATAACTGGAACATGTTCTTTTCTGCAAAGCTCTGCAGCCTCTTTGTAGACTTTAACTAGTGATGGATAATCCCAGCCATTTACTACGAAAATCTCAAAACCATCACTCTGTTTATCTTTTCTTTGTAACCCTGAAAGAATCTCTGAAATACTACCCTTGGTAACTTGGTATTCGTTAGGAACAGAAATGCCATAGCCATCATCCCAAACAGATGTTAGCATAGGAATTTTAAGAACTCCAGCGGCATTAATAGACTCAAAGAAAATACCTTCTGCGCAAGATGCATTACCAATAGTACCAAATGCTATTTCATTACCATTATTAGAAAACTGTGTTAGTTCGTGTAATTCTGGATTATCTCTATAAAGTTTCGAAGCGTATCCTAAACCAACTAATCTTGGCATTTGTGCAGCAGTTGGAGAAATATCAGATGATGTATTTTTCATCTGGGTTAAATTATTCCAGCTTCCATCATTGTTAACTATTCTGGTAGCATAGTGAGAGTTCATCCCTCTTCCTGCTGTGTGCGGATCTGCATTTACATCCGTGTGGGCATATAATTGTGCAAAAAATTGCTGTTCATTTGATTCACCTATCGCAAACATAAATGTTTGATCGCGATAATAACCTGAGCGAAAATCACCTGGCTGAAAAAACTTTGCCATTGCTAACTGGGCTACTTCCTTACCATCACCAAAAATCCCAAACTTCGCTTTGCCCATAAACACTTCCTTTCTACCAAAAAGACTCGCCTGTCTGCTTCTGCAAGCTACCTCGTAGTCTTTAAGTATTTCCTCCTTCGTCATTCCCTCATGTTCCTTTATATCTTTTTCTAGCACTTTATTTTCCATCTATATATCATTAAGCTTTCAACAAAAGGAATCGGCTTATTCTAGTAATTGATCAAATTAGTAGTGTCCATATATAAGACACATGATTTTGTTAAAATGTACGGACACTTCAAAATCTTGTGCAAAGTTAACTAAAATCGAGTTGTTTAAGAAATTTCAATGGATATTGACATCAGAGAAGTCATTTTTATGAATTCCTTAAATTTCAAGTGCTTTTAATGCTATTTTTAAAATAACCACTACTGTGTGATCGGTTACACTCGAAAAATTCTTGATAATTACATTTACTATTGTATCAGAATTTTAATTGCACCTCGACCTTTGGTAGTATTTACTTGCACTATATATAAACCTGGAGGGTATTTATCTGCTTCAAACTCATAATAAAGTACTTTACTTTCAGTTTCTATCACTATGTTTTCGTAGGCTTTGCCAGTAATATCAGTTAACAACACCTGCACTTCTTGGTCTACATCCATTACTGCATTTAAGTAAAGTACTTCACTTACAGGGTTTGGATAAACAAATAAAGAACTTTTTAATGGAGCATCTTCCAACTCCGAAATAGCATCGTATCTACCAATATTAGAAAAAGCAGAATAACCACCTTCGTTATAAGCTCTTATCTTATAATAATACAAAGATAAAGGTGGTGGATAAAAAGTTATATCTAACCATTGACTTGTATTTGCAGCTACAGTTGCTACTTCTTCATAACCCGACAAAGAATCTAAAGAGCGATAGATTTCAAATCCATCTTCATTATCAGAAGTTTCGTTCCAGATTAATCTTAACCTACGAGAATCATCATCAAACAATACACTTAAGCCCGTAGAAGCCGATGGTGGATAAGGCAAAGTAGTAACTAGAACAGTTCCAGAAAAATCAGAATCTCCGGCTGAGTTTGTACCTCTTATTTTTATCGCATACAAAGTTTCTGAACTTAGTCCCGTAACCCAGATGCTATCTTGATTACCTGAAACATCATCAAGCCATAACACAAAACTATCTGAGCTTCCTTCTGATACATATATTTCAATTGATGTCGCCAGATCAGATACATTTTCCCAACTTATTAAAATTGAATCTTGACTGTATTCTACAACACTTAAATTTATTGGCGCATCTGGAGGTAAAATATTTGGAGTTGCCTGCGGATTTGAATAGTCGCTCTCTCCGCTTTGGTTAATCGCCTTTATTCTGTAATAAAAAACACCATCACCTGGACTTGCTTCATAACTGGTATAATTTGCAGGGATTGAAGCAATCGCTGTATATCCACTATAAGGATCAGTTGAAACTTCAATTATAAAACCAGATTCATTTAAGCTATTATCCGTCCATTCTATAGTATACCCTTCTAATGCATTACCAGTAATTACAAGGTTTGATGGAGCAAAATGTGGTGTAATTACCTGCGAACTTAATAGTTCGTTACGATTAGGTGAGTTTTCCATTACAGCTTGCATTCTCTCTGACTGTTGCATAGTAAAAAGGTTCATACAAGCATCTGCCGTATAATCCATAAAATTCTGGAACATATCAGGCAGGTCATTTTCATCATCAGTACATGTATTTGGCTTATCAGGGTCAGGAAATTCACATGGACTAAAAACATCATCTCTATCAGAACTTGTTGTGGGAGTATCGTCACAATAATCATCATCGCTACATCCACCTACTACACCCCAAGGATGCAACAATGCAAAAAAGTGCCCTACTTCGTGAGTACAAGTTCTACCTCGATCATACCTATCATCAGATAGATTATCGAAAGAACCATAATTGGTATAGTTAGAGCCAAATACTAGATTGTTAATTACAACCCCATCTTGATTATCATTACCTGCTTCTATAGGCACCCCATCGTTACCAGAAGATTTAGGCCAAGAAGAATAACCTAGTAATGAGCTTCCTAAATCTGCAACCCATATGTTCATGTATTTGGTTGGGTTCCAAGACGTGAGTGGCTTAATATCATTATCTAATTGTGTATCGTTCCATGAGTCACGTCCACCATTATACCTGTCGATGCCGGGCTCATCTAAGACATTGCCCTCTGGATCAATTACAGCTAATCTAAATTCAATTTTTGTATCTGCTGCAACATCATTAAAAACATCTGGTGTATTTTCTCTATCGGAGTTCTGCCTCCTAAAATCTTGGTTAAGTACTTCGATTTGAGATAATACCTGCTCTGCAGGAATATTACTCCCATCGCCTATATCCTCACCATTATGAATCACATGAACAACTACAGGTATTACATAAACAGAAGAAGCTTCTTCTGTTCCTTTTTTAAGGTGTTTTTGGCTAATGTTTTTTTTCAACCAAGTTTCGAAACCTGTAAAAGCTTCTTTTCTCTGTTCAGGAGGTGTATCAGGAAATAATTTTTCCATTGTAACACACCTATCTATATTTTGCGCTTGTACGTTGAATACTAGCAGTAAGCTGGCTGATAACAGCACTAATAAATTTCTTAACATAAACCTCGTTATCAAAAAAATACCAAAGCGGTAGAACTAATTCGCGAATTAATTTATAATTATGCAAGCAAACAAAAACAAATTCGTAATAAATTGACAATTAAACTTAAAAAAAGGTTTACGTGTTACTAGTTTTGTTATATAATATAAACAGATATTTATAGTATTATGAAGCATTTATTTTCTTTTCTATTCTTATTCATTGCAGCAACTACTATTTCTTTAGCACAAGGAGTTTTTTCTTTTGAAGAATTAGAACACAATTTTGGAGACATTAAAGAAGGAGAACTTGCCGAGCATGTTTTCGCTTTTGAAAATACTGGTGATGCACCTATTGTAATTGAAAATGTAAGAGCATCTTGCGGATGTACTACTCCGCAGTGGCCTAAAGAACCAATTATGCCAGGTGAGTCTGCTGAAATTAAAGCGGTATTTAACAGCAAAGGTAGACCAGGTAATGTATACAAAACCATTACTATTACTTCTAATGCATCAGAAACTACTAAAACTCTTAAACTAAGAGGGCAAGTTATAAAATCTGATAGTACTCCTGAATAAGGAATTTTACCAAAAAAAGAAAGGGTCTTTGGAATTCCAAAGACCCTTTCTTTTTTTATCATATATCAAAGCTTATCCTTTCAAAATTCTCTCAGTATAAACCTCTCCATCTTTTATGATGTGTATAATATGAAAGCCTGTTTTAAGAGCAGTTAAATCAATAATAGGATTTTCGACTTCACTCTCAAAAGATATCTCTAACTCGCCTGATAAATCGTAAATTTGTATAAGTGCGCCTGTCAAAACAATGTCTTCAGAACTTAATTGTATATAATCATCTGCAGGATTTGGGTATGAGCTAATTACCACTTCTTCTACTATAGTTGAAGTTAAATCAACATTTACTTTTTCTGAAGTGATTACACATCCACTCTCATTTGTTACTTCGACATAGTAGAAACCTGAATCAACTACAACCAAATCTGCATTGGTCTCATCAGAAAGTAAAATATCATTAAAATACCATTGGTAATTTATATATCCATTTGCCACACTCAATATATCACCAGATAATGTTGGAGTAATTATTTCTTTTTCTGTAAGACTTAAAGAAACTAATTGCCTTGTAGAAACTACTTCTCCATTACTAGAGATTGGAGTTACATAAAACGTTGTATCACCTTGGAGAAAAGAGGTAAAACTTGTTCCTTGATAAAAGGCAGAATCAGAAGTTAAGGAATTGTACCAGTAATAACCTTCAAACTCAGTTAATAGAATATTGATGGTATCGGCATTGCAAAATTTAATTTCTATATCAGATAAAACTGGTTCAGCAATTTCAATCACAAAACTTTTTGTTGATTGATTGACTCCTCCTAAAGTTGTATCTCCATTATCTTTTAATAAAATTTCAATTTGCTCTGAACCAAAAGCGGCCTCTTTTAAATCTAAGTGCAAATAGCCATATTCATTTGGTGAATAATAACTAAAGTAAGCATCGGCAATCAAAGAAGAATCACTTAATATCGAATTAATAGAGAATGATAAGCTTTGATAATTATCATCACCACTATTAATATTTGAAATGAGAACATCAACACTTTCTTCACCATATTGAACTACCTCTTTTTCAGCAATTGAAAATGTTGGAGTTTCATTAATATCTGTAATATAGATTTTAAGTGGAGTAATAACTGAAGCTCCTTGTTTATCGCTTACAGTAATTTCAATAGTATACCTACTTCTACTTTCATAATTGAAAGATGTGTTGCTAAACAGAGAATCATTACTTATATAGAAATTGTCATTATCTACTACTCCTGATTCCAATACAAAAGTATGCTCATCCCATGTATCGATATCCATTGCTTTAAGCGTAGAAATAAAATAGCCAGAAGTTTGATTCTCAGAGCACTTGTTATTTGCTAGCTGTACACCAGATGGCTTTGAATTATTGAGCCAAACATGGTTATATTCATCATTACTTATAATGAATAGATCTATATCTGCATCATCGTCAATTTTAGCTGCAGCAAGCTTGCGAGTGTCTTCATAGTTTAATTGCTGCATAGAATTCTCAAAATTTCCATTTCCGTCATTAAACCAGATTTCTACTGCATCATACCTATTAGCAAAAATTAAATCGTTGTCGCCATCGGTATCTAAATCTGCTGTAGTTAAGCTATAAGTATTCTCTTCTCCTAAGAATTGATTGCTGTTGGTGAATGTTCCATCACCATCATTCAACCAAATTTCATTTGCTCCATTAGGATTTGCTAAACCTAAATCTACAAAGCCATCATTATTAAGATCGCTTAAAACACCATTAAACAAATTTAAGCCTGTACTTATTATTTCTAAGTGTTGTATAAAAACACCTGAGCCATTGTTTATCCAAACTAGTTGATCACCCCCAGAACGGATTTCAACAATATCTAAATCATCGTCATTATCAACATCGCCAGAAAGAATTGCATAAGTCATGCTACTACTAAAACTGTTAGCACTTTGTGTAAAAGTAGCATCGCCATTATTTAACCAAATGGTATTTACACCATTAAAACTACCTATAACAATATCATTATCAGTATCTCCATCTATGTCTTGAGCGATGATGCTTAAACCATAGTTTTTACCTAGAATAGCCAAGCTTTTTGTAAAGTTTCCAGAGCCATCATTCAACCACAATGTGTTATAATCATTCCAATTGGCAAACACGATATCTAAATCACCATCATTGTCAAAATCTGCCGTGGCAATATCAAAAGTTGGTTTAGTATCGAAATTATTTGATGACAAAGTGAAATTTCCTAAACCATCATTTAACCATAAACTACTTTGTGCGCCTTGGTTAGCAACTAGCACATCATTATCACCATCATTATCAAAGTCTTCCAGAATTACATTTACACTGTTAGATTCTTGTAAATCTTCTGTCTCAGAGAAGAAACCTGAACCCGACTCATTTACATCTGTAATGTTAATCTGAATTTCTTTAGCTAAAACAGCATTATCCTCATCAGTAGCTTGTACTAGGATTACATAACTACTTTGGGTCTCAAAATCAAAACTTGCATTAGTAAAAAGAGAATCATCGATTAGATAAAAGTACTGGTAATCATCTTTATCTGTTGAAGCTAAAATTTCTAATTGAGGTTTAGTTGAATTATCACTGTCTTCAACTTCGATTTTACCTAAAAATGCAGGTGCTTCTACATTTTCAAAAATTGGATTGGCAGTTACTAATGTAATATCACTTGGAGCTTGAACTATATTATTGACTTGAATATCAAATTCTTTTTCATAAGAATCACCAGCTAGATCTGTTACACGAACTGCAATTTTGTAAGATGATTTAGTCTGATAATTAAAACTACCAGCGCTTAATAAACGATTTCCATCAATTATAAAAGCTCCAAAATCGTAACTTGTTCCTGAAATTAACTTATAAGTAAAAACATCTTTATCATTTTCATCAATTGTTGAGAATATTCCTACTGCTGATATTGCAGGAAGATTTTCATATATTTTATTCGAAGAAAGACTCAAACCTGTTGGTGCATCTGTCACATCATTCACAATAATGGTAAATTCCTTTTCGAAGACTTCACCATCAGGATCAGTAGCTCTTATTGAAATAGTAACAATTGTCTCTTCTTGAAAATAGAATCTTCGGTTTGTAAACAATGAATCATTGCTGATGTAAAAAGACTCATTACCTGAAAGTAATTCTAGTTGATGGCTATCTTCTATATTTTGATCAACGACATTAATTACTGAGACAAAATCTCCAATCTCTCCTAACTCATTTAAATCTGAATTAGTTAAACTGATATCTTCTGGAGCGACATTCTCATTAATTACTTCTATTCTAAAATTTCTCGATACTGTATCTCCATCTAAATCTGTTGCAATTAGATTAAAATCGAAAAAAGGTGCTGAAGAAAAATCAACTTTTTCTTTCAACACCAATTTGTTTTCATCTATAGTAAATGGAAGCGTATCAAGTTCTGTAATGCTATAAATATGTCTATCCAAAGAATCTCTATCTGTAGAACTCATTTCGGCTATCACTTCTCCAATAGCTGTATACTCACTAAAAGCCTGTTGTGAAATAGCTAAATCGAGAGGTGGATCAGGAACATTTAGTATTTCTATTTTTAAAGATTTTACAAGTGTGTCACCTTCAACATCTGTTGCTTTTATATAAATAATTGCCTGTGAAAACGCTCGATAATTAAATTCTTTTGAAGTAAATAATTGATGATCTTTAACACTGAAAAACTCATTTTCATTCAATTCTTCTACTTCGGCTAATTCTAATTGATGTACATCATTCTCAGTAGAGTCTAATACAGTAATATCTGCAACAAGAGTGTTTACTGGTAAAAATTCCTCTACAGAATTAGATGATAATTGAATATTATACGGGCGTACTTTGTTATTTAAAATGAATATTTCAAATTCAAGAACTTCCTCTTCCCCTGTATCTGTATTTACAGCTTTAACTTTGATAGAGTAAGTATCTTGTAGCTCATAATCGAAAGTGGTAAAACTAAATAATACTTTGCCAATAATGGTGAATTTTGCATTATCTGCTTCTCCTTCAATTAGTTCATATTCGTACTGAGACAGAGTATCTGAACTTGATAAAACACCTATCGTAGTACCAGAAGGTTTGTTCTCCAAAATCTCATTGCCTTCTAAATTAAACTCTATTGTTTCATTAATACATTGTTCAAAACTCGCTTTTTCACTTATTGTAACCCATTTTCCCCATTTCCAATGGTTATTTTTTTTCTCTTTTTTCTTCCACTTAACAACTGCAACATTGTGACCATGCCTTGTTTTTGTTTCAAAAAAGTTTTCACCGGGTTTGGCAGTAAAAATGTCTTTTTGTTTAGAACCATATAGATACCACAAAACTTTTATCTCATAGTTATTAGGGTTGTTTATTTGCCAACGGCAATAGTCATTGGGGGAATCGGAACAAACTGAAACAAGTTCTAAGTTACCATCCTTTTTCTTATCGTGCTTTTTGTGATGCTTATGATCCTTTTGATGTTTATGATCCTTTTGGTACTTATTATTAGAGTGATGTTTCTTTTGTGAAACTGCTATTTCTGAATCAAACAAAATCAGAAATAAAACCATAAATGATAGTAGACTGAATAAGTAATTTTTATTCATACAACGAAGTTTGATTGGAGTTAGTTAGGTTATTTTATTTTACTCAAAGCTATAAGTAAAGTTTAAATACCTGTAAACAGTAGACTTACATATAAATGAATAAATAGCTTAGTTTAATAACTATAATCTCATATTTAAGCATAACCTTACCTAAAACATTATCATTATAATTAAGCCCATTCATACGAAAACAAATCCTATAATTACTCAAAAGATAGAATTGATACTAAAACCCTTATGAATTTCAATAAAATGTGAATTTATTAACACTCAATAGAAAGATTTACTTACACAAAACAGGTTTTAGCAACATTAATCAATAAAGAATTACACCTAAACTCAAAAATTCATTTCTGTAAACCAGAGATTCAATTAAATTTGCCACGCTAAATATTGAAATGCTCATGATCTGCCCTGTTGGCATACAGTAGTTCAGCGATACATTTCAGTTTTCAAAAGAATATTTCTAAATCAAAAAATATGATTTCCGACAGATTAAAAGTATTATCAGAATCAGCTACTTTAGCTATGGCAGTTAAAGCCAGAGAATTACAGGCAAAAGGACACCATGTAATTAAGCTTAATCTTGGAGAACCCGATTTCCAAACACCTGATCACATAAAGACTGCTGCTAAACAAGCAATTGATGATGGCTTTACTTTTTACCCTCCAGTTGCCGGAATTCCCGATTTAAAAGAAGCTATTTGTGCTAAATTAAAAAGAGACAATCAGCTTGAATACTCGCCTGCAAATATTGTAGTGTCTGGTGGAGCTAAACAATCTATTGCCAATGTATTGCTTAGTATAATAAATAAAGGTGATGAAGTAATTATATTCACTCCTTATTGGGTAACCTATGTTGAGCAGGTGAAACTTGCCGAAGGTACTCCTGTAATCTTAAAAGGTGGAATTGAAAACGATTTTAAAGTAACTGCTGAAGAATTAAAAGCAGCCATTACTCCAAATACAAAAGCCATTCTTTTCTCATCTCCTTGTAACCCAACTGGTTCTGTATTTACTAAAAAAGACCTCGAAGAAATTGCTGAAGTGGTAAAAGCACATGAAAACATCACTGTAATTTCGGATGAAATTTATGAGTATATCAACTTCGACTCAGAACATTATAGCATTGCGCAAGTACCGGGAATGATAGACCGTACAGTTGTAGTAAATGGCTTTTCAAAAGGTTTTGCCATGACAGGCTGGAGATTAGGTTACATTGCGGCTCCAGTTTGGATTGCTAATGCTTGTAATAAAATTCAAGGTCAGATTACTTCTGGCACTAGTTCTATCTCTCAAAAAGCTGGTGTTGCTGCTTTAAATGGAGGTTTAGAACCTAGCAAAAAAATGACTGAAGCATACCTTAGAAGAAGAAACTTGGTAAAAGGCAAACTAGATGAAATTGAAGGTTTTAAAACCAACTTGCCACAAGGAGCTTTTTATATTTTTCCAGAAATTAGCTATTTCTTTGGCAAAACAGATGGTGAAACTACAATAGAAAACAGCTACGATTTTTCTATGTTTATTCTGAATGAAGCACACGTTTCTATAGTTGATGGAACTGCATTTGGAGACCCTGACTGCGTAAGAATATCGTTCGCTGCTTCTGACGAAGAACTTACTGAAGCAATTAGCCGAATAAAGAAAGCTGTAGCAAAGCTAAAATAGTTTTACAATATTTATAAACAACACTGAAATAATTCACTATGGTGAATCCAGAAAAACTCAGAGCAGATTTTTCTAATTTAAATGCACTCATTATCGGAGATGTGATGATTGACTCCTACGTATGGGGAAAAGTAAGTCGCATATCTCCTGAAGCACCAGTGCCAATAGTTAATGTAGACCGAAGAGAAATAAGATTAGGTGGAGCTGGTAATGTAGCATTAAATATAAAAGCATTAGGTGCAAACCCAATTTTGTGTGCAGTTACTGGTAATGATGATGAAAGTAGAAATGTGTCTTACTTGTTGGCTAAAAGAAAACTATCTACAGATGGTATTTTCTCTATAAATGACAGGCTTACTACTGTAAAACATCGTATTCTAGCTGGCTCTCAGCATATGATGCGCATCGATACTGAAACGGAAGAAGAGATTGCAGATATTGAAAAGGAGCGCATTCTTGATTATATCAAAGGAATGTTAGATCAGATTGATGTAATCATTTTTGAAGATTACGATAAAGGAGTACTTTCTGAAAGTCTGATTCAGGCAGTAGTTGAACTTGCAAAAAAGGAATCGATACCAACGATTGTAGACCCTAAAAAGAGAAATTTCTTAAGCTACAAAGGAGTATCTTTATTTAAACCAAACCTTAAAGAATTAAAAGAAGGTCTTAAAATAGAGTTTGATAAGAATGACTTAAATGCTTTAGATCAATCTCTTAACAAATTGAATGAAGTGATGCCAACAGAATCGTCTATGGTGACACTTTCTGAAAATGGTGTTTACATCAGCGATTTTAAAAACAAGCACCATATTAACGCGCATAAAAGAGAAATTGCAGATGTTTCTGGAGCAGGTGATACTGTAGTTTCAATTGCAGCGCTTTGTATGGCGGCAGGCTTACCACTAGATAAAATTGCGGCTATTTCAAACTTAGGTGGCGGATTAGTTTGCGAGCACTTAGGTGTTGTGCCAATAAATCTCGATACTTTACTCAGTGAAATAACAAGATTAAAAATATAAAAGCACTGTTAAAAGAGTGCTTTTATATTTTTAATGCTATATTAATTCTCTTCTTTCAATTTTTTAATTTCATTTTCATAATAAGGCAAGTTAGGTTTCTGAGAGTCAGGAATATTCTCTAGTGCAGCTTCCCAGTGTTTAATTGCCTTCTTATTTTCACCCATTGCCTCATATCCTCTTGCTAAACCGACATTCGTAGTAAAATTATCTTCAGGGTGTTTCTTTCTATTTAGCATGAAAATCTCCAATGCTTTTCCAGGTTTTTCTTCTGCCAACAAAGTTCTACCATAAACATGAATTTCTTGAACAGATGCAGTAGGATGCTCAATAGCTTCAGCCATTATTACTTCAGCTTCATCATTTCTATCTAACTTTTTTAATACATTCGCTTTTGCTTGCAATGTATTAAAGTTTTTTTGACCAACAAATGGTCCAGAAATCGCATAATCTGCCCATGTAAGAGCTTCTTCTAAATTGACATCATTTTGTACACAAAAATTTGCGGCTTGCACCCAACTTAAATAATTAAAACCACTAGAATTCTGTAATTCATTTCTAATTTCAGATAAGTATAATTCATTTATCGCAGGCACAGAAATGTCAAATGAAGCTTTCTTATTCTCCCATTGCAAATATGCAGTACAAGCATCTAGTTCACGATTATCGAAACCATAAGTTAAATATTCTGTAAATGGTGCTTCTGCTACTTTTGCTTTAATTCTAAGTGCATCGTCTTTTTCATTGTAAAAGTAGCTTCCCCATGCAGTCGAATTTTTTGAGAATATTACAGTCCATTCTGATCCTTCTTCTACAATCATGTGCAAGCCATAAGTTCCCGCTTTAAGTTCTTTTCCACCGATTGTAACATCATTTGAAACAGTGAAAACTGTATTTTCATTGGCGCCAGCACGCCAAGGAGCAGCCTCTGCTGTACCAAAACCCAAGTTATTCATTCCATAGGGTACTAATTCACCCCAAATTTTACCTTCTCTACTCGTACCATCTGGGCCAGTTACATCGGGGCTGTTATATGTAATATTCACTTCAACTGGCCCCATCCACTGAGAGATACTCGCCTTTTGATTTCCACCACTTGGAGGCAAAGATATATTCTGTGCTAACACAGAAGTAATGGATAAACATAAAATACTTAATGATGAAAATAGTAGTTTTATCTTCTTCATAATGTAATAGTTAATTTTTTGACACAAAAATTTAGATGATTTGAGTCTCAAGTTATCAATTATTAAAAGATAAACCTCTTCTAAAAAATATTTTCGGCGAAATGACTTTACAAACGGTTTTATTGGGATGATTAATGAATATGAAAAAATATTTTCATCTGTATTAGATCTTCTGAAATACTATTTACTATTAAGAATACAGTAAATGTTTGATGTAAGAATTTTTCTGATTGTTCAATTTTTACTGATCTTTTATAGCTATTAGTCAATAATACAATTTGAATGAATACTAACAGATATGAAAAAGCCAGCTTTTCATTTAGTGCAATGTTATTAAACCCATTCTATATGTTGGCTAACTACTTTACTTTAAACTCGCACACTTACTTTAATATCAGTCTTTGCTACATATTTTCACTTAATAAATAAATAATAATTCTATTCATTTAGAATTTAAAATGAGAACAAAAAAAAGAGGGAATTCCTTTGAAGAACTCCCCCTTTTTCACTGGTTCGTATTTACCCGTTATACGGTACCGTTACACAAACTGGGTTGAAAGTGCTATTATCATTAATAAAAGCATAGTAGCTGCAACGAGCTTATCTAACCCTTTCTTAATCACAAAATCTGAATTGAATAAACGCATAGTGTTGAACTGCTTTTTTATATTTAACAGTTTTTTAGTTTATTGATTTTTTAAAATTTGTTTATAATTCTTAAGATGTAAGTTTTTCATCTTAAAAAATCGAAACCCTTAACTACCATATATCTGGTGGATCTAAATTTCGGCGTGCGAAGGTAGTAATTTTTTATATTAAAAAAATATTATTTTATGATTTTTTCTGTCTAATTGGAAGAAATATTTTAAAAGATGTTCCTTCCCCTTTTTCAGATTCCACTATAATGTCTCCCTGATGCTGTTCTTTAATAATTCCATAAGAAATCGATAGGCCGAGACCCGTTCCCTCACCTACATCCTTTGTAGTAAAAAATGGATCAAAAATTCTGTTTTTTATATTGTTATCAATTCCGCTTCCATCATCTTTTATTTCGATCGCTACATTTTTTTCATCAAGCATACTCGTTTTAATAAATATATTCCCTTTGCTATTAATCGCCTGTATAGCATTGTTTACGATGTTCATAAATACCTGATTAACTTGACCTGGCAGGCAGTCTACTTTAGGAATATTTCCAAAATCTGTATGCAGCTCTATGCGGTCACGCATTTTGCTTTTTAATAAGGTAATAGTTGAGATTAATCCTTGATTTATGTCTGCAAGTTTATAATCGTTTTCGTCTAATCTGGAGAAGTTTCTTAAACCTAATACAATTTCTTTTGTACGTAATGCACCTTCTTCAATACCAAATAATAAGTCATCAACCTCGCCAATTAATATATCCAATTCTAGATGACTACAAAGGTTTTTAATATCAGAAATGAGTTCATCTTTATTGTATCCATTTTCGAAACCCCTCACCTTTTCAAGCAATTGCTTAATGTCTGCTATATCTCTTTTAAGCGGATTTATATTGCCAGATATAAAGTTTATAGGATTATTAATTTCGTGTGCTATACCGGCTGTTAATTGACCCAAAGAAGCCATTTTTTCTGATTCTATTAACTTTATTTGAGCCGTTTTTAACTGCTTAAGTGTATCTTCTAATTGACTGTAAGAATTTCTAATAGCATCTCGCTGATCTGCCAACTCTGAGTTTTGTTTCTCAATCTCATTATTCTTGCGCTCTAATTCATCATGGCTTTTAATAATCTCTTCATTTGCCTTTTTCAGGTTTTCCGATTGCGTGAGCACTTCTTCGGTCTTATGTTCTAGCTCAATGTTTTTATTATTGATTTCATCTTTCTGAACTGCTAAAATTCTATTTTGCCTGCGAGCTGTATAAAGCCACATAATCGTCATGATAAAGCCAACAATCACAAAAAGAAAGATAATTTTGCCCACCATTGAAACTTGATTTTTCAATTCGAGCTCTTTCTGTTTTAGCATTAATGCACTTTCCTTTTTTTGAAGATCAGCTTGTTGCAATTTATTTTTTGCTTCTAGCATTTCACTCTTTCGCAGTTCTTCTAAGCGCGATCTTTCCCGATCTTTTATTTCAAGTTCTTTACGCCGTTGCTCTTCCTCCAGATTGATAATTTTAAGTCTTTGTATTTCCAGTTCGACTTGCCTTATTTTTTTGTCGTTTTCAAGTTGTTCTTCTTTGCGTACATACTCTTGAATCTCCTTCTCAGCTTCGAGCAACTGCAAGTTTTGCATCAACTGTTTATTTACAAAATCCTGCCTTTGTTCTTCGGCAAGTTTCTCTCTAAGCTCCTGATCTTTTCTATCTAGCTCTTCGTTTAGCTTTCTCAACCTTTCAGTTTCAACATTCCTTTCTCGTAAAATGGAATCCCTTACAGAGAGATGCATTTTATAGAATTGCAAAGCTTCTTCGTAATCACCGTAATATTGTAGTATCTCAGATTTTAAACTATAGGCTTCAGCAAGCACTTCCCCAGAACCACCCATTTGAGATTTCTCTATGACACTTTCGGCATGTTCATTCGCATTGTGGTAATCGTTGTTTTGCAAATAAACCTTTGCGATTAAATCGTGGATTTTGGCTGCTCCTACCCAATCGTTTTTGCCATCTTTAATCGCTAAAACTTCATTCAGATAATCTATTGCCAATTCAGGCTTTCCCAGATTTTGATAGGTTATACCTATATTTAAGAGTGTTTTTTCATTTTCTATACCATCACCATATATTTTTTCATCTAGCTCATAAGCCTGCATATAACTCTCTAATGCCTGTTCGTAATCGCCAAGTTTAGAATGAGTGAAACCGATATTATTATAAGTAGCAGCCAGCCCGACAGTATCTTTAATCGCAAAATAAATAGAAAGCAATTCTTGATTTCGAGCTAATGCGAACTTGTAATTTGAGTTAAGGTTGTAGATGTTTATAAGCTTACTCAGGGTTTTAAGCTGACCTAATATATGAGACTGAATTTTATAGATATTGAGTATCCGCTCAAAACTCGTAATGGCATCATCATAATCTTTGAGTGCAATATTAATATTCCCAGCTTTTGTCAAAACCTCAATCTGTCCATCAAAGTTTTTTTCTTTATTATAAATTGAATAAGCTTCATTATAATACTCTGTTGCCGTTTGCATGGCATTCTGTTTCTCGTAAATTTTTGCTACTTCAATGAGGTTATTGGTGAGTAAATTATAATCTGCACTATCTGTAGAAATAAGCAAGCTGTTAGCTTCTAAATAATTTCTTACTGCAATGGTATAAACTTCTCTCAATCCATTAATTACTGCTTTATTATGCAAACACAGCGCTTTGCCATAATTATACGAAACCAAATTTGCCAAAACCCAAGAACTGTCTGACATGACTAAGGCCTCTTCTATTCTATTTTGATTGAGTAGCGTTTCTGTTCTGAGATTTAATGTATCTACCTTGTTAATTACTAATGAGTCTGATTGACTTTGAGAGAAACCAGTGCTTAGAACAAAGCAGCTAAGAACAAAAAATACAGCACCCCTGTAAGTAAAAACTACAGAGTTGTAATGCATTTTTATTTTATGTTGAGACTCAGGTTTAATTTTCAACATCTGCCTGCCCGAATTAATTTATTTTAAAATTAGACTCAATTCAAGTTAAATCGCAAACCTACTTGAGTATTTCTTGCCAGTTGTGGATTGTATAATAAATCTACATCTAAACCTGTAGCTCCAATACCACCATACTTTGCATCAAAAACATTTTTCATCCTAAAAAATGCCGATACATTTTCGCTCACTTTGTAATCTGCCAATATATCTAATGTGTAATATCCATCATTTTTGAATAATGGATTATTAAATGCCTCATAACTTGGTGTATATCTTCTATACCATCCACCCATACAAATATTTTCAAAATTTAGATATAGCTTTTCAAACAAGGTAAAATTTAGTTTTAACTGAGCCATAAACTCTGGCATCATTCTAAAATCATTGAGATTACCTTTATTTTCTGCTAATCGTTCTTTGCCTTCAGAAAAAGTAATATTTAAATCAAAGCCTGCATTAATGGGTTTGATCAAATTTCTACCTCGCAAAGAAACTTGTAAACCAGCTAAAGATGCTTTTGCCTCATTGCTATTAATATTGGTTCGCGTATCAGAATCAAAAGGACTAGCATTAGGATATTTTAATGTATCAATCGGAATTACCACACCTTTTATCAAGTTGGTGATTCTATTGTAGAAAAAAGATACGCTTAAATTTAAATTCTCCGAAAAATTATGCTTTATACTACTTTCGAAAGATTGAAAAATTTCTGGTTCTAAATCGGTATTGGGTGTAACTGCATAAATGGCAAGACTGTCTGGAATATCGTAAGTTAAGCCCAATGAATAATAGATAACAGAAGATGCCGGAGCTTTAAAAGCTGTACCAAATGAAGCTTCTATACTGGTCGAACTTGTAAACTTATAAATCGCCGCAGCTCTTGGATTAAAAGTAGCACCATACAAAGAACTATTGTCTGCCCTAAAACCTGCAATCAAATTAAACTTTTGGTAAGTGGCATAAAGTTGAATAAAGCCTGCTATATTCTTAAAGTTTACCGGATTATAGCCAAAATCACCTAATATCGGATCGGGCTCAGGTATATAATCTTTAAATGGCTTATAATTTTGCGGATCGAATGGCTCGAAAAGTTCATTGGTTTTAGGTAAGTTACTAGAGTATTGAAATGAAATTCCGGTAACCAACTCAAAGTTTTTATGGAAATTATAACTCACTAAATGCTCACAAAAAAAATCGTCTGATGCCTGATAGATATAAGAAAAATTGCCATCATTGTACGTGGCAGAAAAAGTGGTGTTCTTATCTTGCCTGTGTCTTAAATAAGAAAAGTTAGTGGTAGTACTTAAATTATCAGTTAGGTTATTATTATAGCTTAGTGTGAGTCGCTGAATGGTTTCTGCAAAATATATTTGAGGGAATTCATATGTATAAAGATAATTACTTCTACCCAAAGAAGGATAATCTCTACGATACATACTATTTGCTGTTAATCTAAAACCTTTGTAAGTAATCTCAGCTCCCAACATATTAGACTGCTGAGAGATGGTTTGCAGCTTATCACGGTAATTCAACAAATTATCGACAAAGTAATCTTCTTTTATTTCTTTTTGAATATCTTCTGGAACATCGGCTTCTTCAAACCTTTCATCTAGATATTCTTCTGAAAAATCTAGTGGATCTTCTGGAGTGAATCCATATCCATCCCAATCAAAATATATATCAGTATCGTTTAGCAAAACATAATACATGGGATTGTAAATATCTTTGTGACCTTCATAAATATCTAGTCGGTCTCTTTTAAAACTTGAGCCATAAATCGAATAGGTAATCGTATTAACATCCTTACCTGTTTTTCCACCCAACATAAAGTTTAGGTATTTATAGCCATCACTTCCCGTTTCTATATTTCCTTGAGCAAAAAATCCTTTATCTGCTTTTTTAGTAATAATGTTTATTACTCCGGCAGTTGCATCAGCTCCATATAATGCTGAAGAAGAACCATAAATTATTTCAATTCTTTCGGCTTGCCTAATCGGTAATTGCGCACCAAGTGGTATGCCTCCCAAAACAGAAGGCTGAATGGGAATTCCATTAATAAGAATTTTGGTATAGGTATTTCCTATAAATCCTCTAAACAAAAAAGTTTCCCCTTCCTCACCTGAACCTGGTTGAGAAACCTTAATCCCCGGCATACTTTTTAACACATCTACCAGTGTTACATAGCCATTTTTTAAGATTTCTTCGCGCTCAATTACCGTCACTGTAAATGGTAAATCATTTATAACTTTATTCGATCTACTGGCAGAGAAAATTTGAGGTTTATCTCGATCTACATTTGAGGTAATATCTGTAAATGTTAGTACATCTCTTTCAAGATTTTCTTGATATTCTTGAGCATACAAAGAACTTAAAAATGAGGCATTTACAATTACAAAAAACAACACCAAGCGCATAGTAAAAAATTGAGCTATTCAATAATGATAGTAATGGTGATATATTAGATATTATCTTTCTATACGGTTATATACAAAGTTATGTGTTGGTTAAAGGAATAAATTTTAAGATAATATCCAATTGAAATCGGTATTTACTTTTGTTTACAATTTAAAGAGCTTCAATATATAATCATTGCTTATATTCAGTAAAAAAAGCGAACAAGCTCTATGGATAAATTTACTACTATACTTTCTATCATCTTATTATTTATACTTTCTTCGCCCATTTCAAAGGCACATAATTTTGATCCATTTATTTCTTATCAAGATACGGTAGTTAAAAAAGTAATTGAACCTATTGATGCAACTTACTATGGAGAAGTAAAAATTAAAATTGCCAACTTTAAAGGTGATGCCACTCCTATTTTTGGGATAAATATAAAAAGGAAATTTACTGATAAAATACAAGCAGGCTTAGGCTTTGAGACTACTATGAGTAATTTTCAACCATCTGCAGAAGAAGACCCTGATGTATTTTACCATCTTTATTATGGCGGACTCGCACTTGAGTATTTATACCAACCCACAAAATTAATTTCGATTTCTACTCCATTATTTATCGGTACAGGTATTAGCAAATTAAATACTGTAGAAGGTGCTGTAGTCGATGGCAGAACTAAAGACAAAGTATTAGTAATTACTCCTGGTATTAGAGCAAATATGTTTATAGCTCCCAAAATGGCCATTAATATTGGATTAAATTACAGGCTTGTAGCTTTAGTTGATGATTCAAGAAATTTAGGCAGTGGAGATTTTAGCGGCCTTGAAGCTGCTTTAGGATTTAAATTCAATATTCGCTAAAGTTTATTGATTAGGACTTACGCAATATTAAATTTCTCTAGCAAAAATGCTCAAAATTTGAGAGATTGTTTTTTTTAATACTAATTTATATGGATAAATCTCTGTACATATCATATCTTCTCCATACTCACGGGAATTATACCTGTACCCACATGGCAGCCCATTCTATGGATGTCAGTCATGACCAAGTCACACGTTTTCTAGCCCATTCTAAATTTACCTCTTCCGACCTGTGGGATATTGTCAAGGGCCATCTCCAAGATAGCCCAGACTCATTTATCCTTGTCGATGACAGTGTTCAGGCAAAGAGGTATTCCCGGTATATAGAATTGGCCAAAAGGCAGTACTCAGGCAATGAGCATGGCCTAGTCAATGGGATCAATCTGGTAAACATGGTACACAGCAATGGCATTGATGGGGATTACTATCCTATCGATTACCGAATCTACCACCCAGAAACGGATAAGAAGACCAAGAATGACCATTTCCAGGAGATGTTCACCCGAATGACCATGCGTAAAGACCTGAAAGCCAAAAAGATACTTTTTGACAGCTGGTATGCTTCCATGGACAACCTTAAGCTTGTGCACAGAAGCGGCTGGACATTCTTCACTACCCTGAAGAGCAACCGCCAAGTCAGCCTATCCAGAGACACAGGGATGCAGGCTGTGGGCACAGTCGAGCTTTCCGGTAGGCAACTGCTGGAAGGCGTACAGGTCAAACTCAAAAAATACCCTTACCCCGTCAAATTATTCAAGATAGTCTCCCTAAACGGGGACATTGAATGGGTGATCACAAATGATCTATCGGACAGGATGAATGTATTTGAGGCCGAAAACGAATCCCAGATCAGATGGCAGATTGAGCAGTTCCACAGGGAATACAAACAGCTTACAGGCTCTGAGAAGTGCCAATGCCGAAAGGCAATCTCCCAGAGGAACCATCTAGCTTGCTGCTACCAGGCTTGGATAGGGCTGAAACTCCTTGCAAAACAGTTGAAAACAACACTCTATCAAATCAAAGTACTTCCGTTCAGCAACTATCTTAAACAGATTCTTGCTAATCCTATTATCATTTTTAACTTAAATGCGTAAGTCCTATTGATAAAACATCCACCTAATTAGCTCTTTAAAACTGGCTTTTTTACCATACATTAATATACCAACTCTATAGATTCTTCCAGCTAACCACGTGGCAATAATAAAACCTAAAACCAAAATTCCCATTGAAACAAACAATTGCCAATTTACTCCAATAAATGGCAACCTGATCATCATAATTACAGGTGAAGTAAGTGGAATAAATGATAACCACATGGCAATAGCACCATTTGGTTCAGATACGATGATGCCTGAAACCGCTATGGAAATAATGAGTGGTACTGTAACTGGTAACATAAATTGCTGTGTATCTGTCTCGCTATCTACAGCAGCACCAATTGCACCAAAAAGTGCAGCATAGAGTAAATACCCGAACAAGAAGTAAAATACAAATGCGCCTAAGATCAATGGAAAATTAATAGTACTTATCGCCTTTAGCATTTCGTTTTGAGGCATTTCTTTCGCTTGATCTACTACTTCTGAACCAGCTTGTTGTACCATTCCAGAATTGGCTGTTCCATTAATTTCGCTATAATCAATCCCTAAAACCAGACTGGAAACACTAATTACGATTATGCCTAATAATACCCAGATCATTAACTGAGTAAAGCCTACTGCTGCAATGCCTATAATTTTCCCCATCATTAATTGAAATGGTTTTACTGATGAGATAATCACCTCTACAATTCTGGTTGTTTTTTCTTCAATTACCCCACGCATCACCTGAGCACCATATAAAAAGGTAAAGAAATAAACTAACAAGCCTCCTAACATGCCTATAATGGTGGAAGCAACCACACTCATATCTTGCTCACCATCGTCACTAATATTTAATAAATCGACAGATACATTGGCATTAACACGATTAATTACTTTCTGATTTACACCTATTTTTTGCCATCTAAGCTTCTCTATTTCTTTCTGAATAATAGAAGTAATCATAGATTTTAATACTGCAGAAACACCTTCTCCCTGTCTGGAATATAATCTGATGCCTTGCGGATTATCTATATTAATTGCTGGAATACAAAGTAAGGCAGAAAGAGAATCATTCATTAAAAATGATATCTTGGCATCATCACAATTCTTCTCGTCAATATCTATAAAAAAGGTTTTATCATCATCTTTAAACTTTCCAGCAAAAAGACCACTTTCATCCTTTATAGCAATTATTTTATCTTCAGTTCCGGTTTGGGTAAGCCAGATCGGCACGATATAAATAGTTGCAAGCAAAAGAGGTCCAAGTATCGACATGATGATAAAAGACTTCTTTCTTACTCTGGTAAAGTATTCTCTGGAAATTATTAAAGATATTTTATTACTCATCAATGTTCTCCTCTTCTTTAGTACCAACCATTTTTATAAAAATCTCATCCATAGAAGGAATATGCTCTTTTACTTCGTGAATCTCATAATCTGTAACTAAGCCAGAAATGAGTGCATTGAGATTTTTGTCTGTAGATTTAATCCAGTTTTTCACATAATTGCCAGCCTGTGCAGATTCCAGCACTTCGATATCTAAACCATTTGGTTCAATAGCTTTGTTTGTAAGTACAGTAAAAGTATTGGTGCTAAAAGATGCCTTAATTTCTTCTTTTGTGCCTTCAATTACTTTTTTAGAATTGTTGATTAGTGCAATGTTGTCGCAAAGTTCTTCTACCGATTCCATGCGGTGTGTAGAAAAAATCACTGAACAACCTTTATTTTTTAATCTTAAAATTTCTTTCTTAATCACATTGGCATTTACCGGATCGAAGCCTGAGAAAGGTTCGTCTAGAATAAGTAATTCAGGCTCGTGAAGTACAGTGGCTATAAACTGAATTTTTTGTTGCATCCCTTTTGAGAGCTCTTCCACTTGTTTATTCATCCACGATTTAATCTCAAATTTTTCAACCCAATACTTAAGTCTTTGATTTACTTCGTGTTTAGATAAGCCTTTTAATCTAGAAAGATACATCAACTGCTCTCCCACTTTCATCTTTCTATACAAACCTCTTTCTTCTGGCAAATAGCCCATTCTACTTGTATGCTGCGGGGAAAGTGGCTCATTGTTAAAGTATACATTACCTTGGTCTGCCACTGTAATTCTGGTAATAATTCTAATAAGCGAAGTTTTACCTGCGCCATTTGGCCCTAATAAACCATAAATACTACCTTTGGGAATAGAAAGACTTACATTATTCAGCGCAAGGTGTTTGTCATACCTTTTGACTACATTTTCAACTTTAACAATCTCCTCCAAGTACAAAAAATAAATTTAGTAAAACAGTAATGCTCTTTAAATGATTATATCAGTATAAGCTAAAATGCTATAACCGAACGATTTATATGATATTCCTGTTTTATAATTGAAAAAACAAAATCAAACCCATGAAAAAAAGTAAAAATAAGCAGAAACCCAAAGTTCACAACGAATTGGATGGTTTTGATATAAAAGTTAACTCTTCCGGTGAAATTGAATCAACTTACTCGATTGATGAGTTGAACAAGTTTTTAAACAAGAATGTGGAAGACAAAAAACTCAAAGGAAGAGACGATATCGAAAAATAAATTTATTAGATAATAAAAATCCCGTTTTGCAACGGGATTTATTTTTTTATATCATTTACTATTAGGTATTCATACCTCCATTAATTTCTACAACTTGTCCTGTGATGTACTGAGACATATCTGAACCAAGGAATACAGCCAAATCAGCCACTTCTTCAGACTTACCAGCTCTCTTTAATGGAATAGCATTTTTCCATTCTTCCACCACTTTAGGATCAAGAATTCCAGTCATTTCAGTTTCGATAAAGCCCGGAGCAATTACGTTTGCTCTAATGTTTCTAGAACCAAGCTCTAATGCTACTGATTTTGTGAAACCAATAATACCTGCTTTAGAAGCTGCGTAGTTAGCCTGACCAGCATTACCTCTTACTCCAACCACAGAACTCATGTTTACAATTGAACCACTTTTCTGCTTCATTAAAGTACGACAAGCAGCTTTGGTTAAATTGAATACTGATTTTAGGTTTACATTGATTACATCGTCGTATTGCTCTTCAGACATTCTCATTAAAAGACCATCTTTAGTAATACCTGCATTGTTAATCAACACATCTAAAGAACCGAATTCTTTTACAAAGTCGTTGATCAATTGCTCAGAAGCAGCATAATTAGAAGCATCAGAACGAAAACCTTTTGCTTTAATGCCATACTCCTTTAATTCATTCTCAAGTGCTTCTCCCTTCTCTACACTAGAAAGGTAGGTAAAACCTACGTTCGCTCCTTGTTCTGCAAATTTTATAGCAATAGATTTTCCTATTCCTTTCGATGCGCCTGTAATCAGTGCATTTTTACCTTCAAGTAACTTCATTATTTTTTAATATTTTAATTATGCTTAAAAGCTTATTTGGCAAATTTCTAAATTTTTTAAGAATTGACAACCCCTAAAGCTGATAATGAATTGGTTTTAAGCTATTTCTTTAGGTTCAAAACAACAACTTTAGTCAACTTCTATAAGTAATCTTAATAATCTACTGGTATACTATACCAAACTTCGCCGTCTTTTTCGAACATTCTTCCACCATTATAAAAGATGGCCTGTTCAGTAATTTTCAAAACTCTTTCGCTTAAATCTTTTATGCTAAAAGTTACTGGCAAATTATCTCTACTGTAATTTACATACCTATCGTTAAATGGCTCACTCCACTTTTTTTCGCCCCTCAGACCCAATGTGTATTTTTCTGGAATCACTTTAGAGCCACTCATAATTCCAATTAAACCAGCACTTGTTGCCGCTTGGTTGTCGCAATCGTAACCAGCCGAAACAGCAATACTAATGGTTTTTTCAAAATCTCCTTCACCATATAAAATAGCCATAA
Source organism: Chondrinema litorale (assembly GCF_026250525.1). Taxonomy (GTDB): domain Bacteria; phylum Bacteroidota; class Bacteroidia; order Cytophagales; family Flammeovirgaceae; genus Chondrinema; species Chondrinema litorale. The sequence continues at coordinate 4,413,625 of NZ_CP111043.1, read as the reverse complement.
TGCCACACAAACCATTATTGAGCGAAGAAACTACTGAGACAGGTGCTTCATAATCTCCCTTCTTATATGCATAGTATTTTTCGTGAATATTCTTTCTGGTCTTCTTCCAATCTTTTTCTTCATTATGCCATTTAATTACATCTTGCATGCCTTCTTTAAAAGGGCTTCCATCTGGAATTTGTGCATAAGCAAGATCAACCAATTTATTTACATCCTTCTCAAAAAATCCGGCACTATACATCACTGCATAAGCAATTGTCGGATGTGTTCCCCAATCGTCGTTCGTAATTCTTGCTCCCCATTCTGCTCGCTCGGCTGCTTTTTGCGTCATGCCGGGATAAAACACACTCCAAATCTCATTTACCAGTTGCGGGTCTATTTGAAACCAGTTTTCATTATTTTCTTTTTTGCCAGTTTCTGGTGGAAGCATTCCAGTTTCCATTAAATCTCTGGCTGTTTTATTTGCTACCCAAATTTGCCTGTTAATGTGTTTTTTCCACATTTCAGTAATTTCAGTATAGTTTAAGTCTAAACCGTATTTTTCTACTGCATGCAAGGTAACCAACTCAATATCGGTATCATCATCAGAAAGAATTCCATCTAGCCCTTCAGCAACAATGGGCAAGTAACCACGAATATCGTCTAAATTCATTGTTAGATCTGGCGTATTATCTTTTATGGTGTAATACCTATCTACCATAATCGGCATCTCTTTTTCCACATAGCAATTTTCAAAAGGGAAACCCAGACTTGTACCTACAATTTGCCCTATCCAGTAAGCATAGATTTTATCTTTAATTTCGGCTCTGGAAATTTCTTTATATTGTTGTGCTTTGAGGTTTAAGCAAAAAGTTGAGACAATCGCAAAAAGTAGAATTTTTCGTACCACCCTTGTTTCGTTTAGTTTAAAAAAGCCAAAATACATAAAATGTCGATCAATCTTATACTATAGAATTATCCATTTTAAAGAATACATTAAGCAGATATCGTAGAAAAATGATTTGATTGCAAGACTATTATTTTAAACACTTTTTATTCATTTCTTAGCTGTTTATCTTTCAGGCTAAATTGCAAATCTAAAAATACGTGACGGACAAAATTTTTACTGCTAAACACTATCTCAACTACCAATTAAAAGCAACAAATGCGCATGGGATCCACTCGCCTTTTGTTTTTAAGTTGTATAATGAAGTTATTAACTCAAATAAGTATTTCTATGCTTTTGATGATATTGAAGACCTTCGTATCGACTTATTAGAAAGTGATTCAGTGATAGAAGTGAAAGACTTTGGCGCAGGTTCTAAGGTTTTTAAATCTAACCAAAGAAGCGTTTCTAAAATGGCAAAATACGCTTTGAGTGATGAAAAAACTGGCCAGATGCTTTTTAGATTAATAGAATTTTTAAAACCAGAAACCATTTTCGAATTAGGCACTTCACTTGGCATTAATACACTTTATCTTGCAAAAGCTTGGCACAAAGGGAATGTAAGCACTTTTGAAGGCTGCCCTGAGACTTTAAAAATTGCTCAACAAAACTTTAAAAAACTTAATGTCAATATTAAAGCGGTAGAAGGCAATATAGATGAGACTCTACCTAAAGCATTACAAAAAAACGATAAGGTAGACTTTGTTTTTTTTGATGCAAACCACAGAAAATCAGCCACACTCAAATACTTTCATGCTTGCTTAGAAAAAGCACATGAAAATACAGTTTTTGTGTTTGATGATATATATTGGACAAAAGATATGGGTGAAGCTTGGGAAGCAATTAAAAATCATTCTGAGGTGATGCTATCCATCGATCTTTTTGATTTAGGATTAGTCTTTTTTAGAAAAAACCAACCAAAACAACATTTTTTGTTACGATTCTGATTATTTCATTTTAGTATTGTTTAGTATAACAACCATAAGTTAATTTGGTGATGTAAACAGTATGAAAATGAAAAACTTAACTGCAATTATTCCCATCTTATTTATAATTCTATTTATGGCAGATTGTCAAAAGAAAGATGAATCTAAACTTTCTCAAGAACTCATTTTAGATGAAAATCCACAAGGCGATAAAATCATTATTTACCAGATGATGACCCGACTTTTTGGAAATAAAAATTCAACTAACAAACCTTGGGGAACGATAGAAGAAAATGGTGTTGGCAAGTTTAAAGACATCAATGATAAAGCTTTAACAGAACTTAAAGAGCTGGGTATCACGCATGTGTGGTATACTGGTGCAATAGAACATGCTGTAATTAGAGATTATACAGAATACGGAATCTCTTTAGATGATGCGGATGTTGTGAAAGGCAGAGCTGGTTCACCATATGCTATAAAAGACTATTACGATGTAAACCCAGACCTTGCAGATAATGTGCAAAACAGAATGCAAGAGTTCGAAGCATTGATAGAAAGAACTCACCAACAAGGCTTAAAGGTGATTATCGACTTTGTACCTAACCATGTTGCCAGAAATTATATTTCAGATGCAAAACCAGAAGATGTAAAAGACCTCGGAGAAGACGATGATACAAGCAAAGCTTTTGACCCTAACAATAACTTCTACTACATTACAAATCAAGCTTTTAAAGTCCCTGAAGATTACCAAGCATTAGGAGACAACACTTTCCCTACAAAAGATGGAATGTTTGAGGAGAACCCAGCAAAAGCTACTGGTAATGATGTTTTTAGTGCAAACCCAAGTATTAATGATTGGTTTGAAACAGTTAAACTGAATTACGGTGTCGATTATCAAAACGACAGAGCAACCCACTTCGATACTGTTCCAGATACTTGGCTCAAAATGACAGATATCTTAAAATATTGGGCAGGAAAAGGTGTAGATGCTTTCCGTTGTGATATGGCAGAAATGGTTCCTGTAGAGTTTTGGAATTACGCTGTTACAGAAGTGAAGAAAGTGAATCCAGAAATAATATTTATTGCAGAAATCTATAATCCTGATGCATACAGAAATTATATAGATACCGGCAAATTTGATTTTTTGTACGACAAAGTGCAATTGTATGATACACTAAAAAATATCATTCAAGATAAAGGCAGCACCGCAAATCTTACTGAAATTTGGCAAAACCTAAATGGCATCAATAAGCATATGCTGCGCTTTCTCGAAAACCACGATGAACAGCGCATTGCGAGTCCAGATTTTGCTGGTGAAGCGGAAAATGCTATTCCTGCCATGTTACTAAGTGCTACCATGTATAGCGGACCAGTTATGATTTATTTCGGTCAAGAAGTAGGTGAAACTGGTGCCGATGCAGAAGGATTTGGAGGTGAAGATGGCAGAACAACAATCTTCGATTATTGGGGTGTTCCTGCACATCAGAAATGGATGAACGATGGTGCTTTTGACGGTGCACTACTGGATGAAAAACAAAAAGGCTTAAGAAAATTCTATAAAGACTTGCTGAATTTTACGAAGAGCAGTTCAGCAATAGCAAATGGAAAATTTATTGATTTACAGCCTTTAATTAAAGAAGATGAAAGTGGTGTTTCAAATAAATGCTATGTTTATTTAAGAAATTCTACTGAAGAGTCTTTGCTTATTATCAGCAATTTTAGTTCAGATAATAATCATCAAATCTCGCTTTCAATACCTTCCGATCTTTCTGCAATTTTAGATGGAAGTTCTTTTAAATTGCAGCAGGTGCTGGGTGATCCACACGAATTGAATAATAAAAGCTTCAAAACAGGAAATGACTTAGAATTCGATTTGCCTCCACTTGAAGCACTCATTTTCAAATTGACTAAAGATGAATAAGCAATTGAATGATGAAAAATACTGCTTTCATATTTCTATTCAGTGTAATATCGTCGTTGGTTTTGCTTTCTTGTGATTCATCTCAAAAGGAAAATAAAGATAATATGTCATCGAAAAATAAAGCTTCTAAGCAAACCGGAAAACTCGCTTACAGAAATGGTGGAGTTACTTACGAAGTTTTTGTTCAATCATTTTTTGATGCGAATAACGATGGCATCGGAGATTTACAAGGACTTACTCAAAAACTCGATTATATAGCAGATTTAGGTGCAGAAGCAATTTGGTTAATGCCTGTTCATCCCTCACCTTCTTATCATAAATATGATGTAATCGACTATTATGATATACATAAAGATTATGGCACTTTAGAAGATTTTAAGCATTTTGTAGAAGAGGCCCACCAAAGAAATTTGAAGGTGATTTTAGATTTGGTAATCAATCATACATCAGATCAAAATCAATGGTTTAAAGAATCTATAAAAGGCAAAGATAATCCTTATCGAGATTTCTACATTTGGGCAGATTTAGACACAATTAAAGAAGTTGGAGAAACTAAAGAAGTAACTGGTGACTCCGACAATAAATACCTCTGGAACGAAGCTCCCGGAAATGAAGAAAAGTATTTTGGTTTCTTTTGGAAAGGCATGCCCGATCTGAACTACGATCATCCAACGGTGAGAGAAGAAGTTTATAAAATTGGAAAATTCTGGCTTACAGAAATAAATATTGATGGTTTTAGGTTAGATGCAGCCAAACACATTTACCCAGATGATAGAATAGATGATACTGTAGAATGGTGGATTGCTTTTAGAAATGAAATGGAAAAAGCGAAGCCAGATGTATTTTTAGTTGGAGAAGTTTGGGATGAAGCCAAAGTAATCGCACCGTTTTTAAATGGCTTGCATGCTATTTTTAATTTTGATTTGAGTTTTACGCTTCAAGAAGCTTTAAAAAATGAAGATGCTAGCCAATTGCTAGACAAATTTATTACTTCAAGAAAATTGTATAAAGAAACCAGACCAGATTTTTATGATGCCATCTTTACTACCAACCACGATCAAAACAGGATTCTTTCTGAGTTAGATGGCAATTTAGAGAAAGGCAAATTGGCGGCTTCTATATTACTTACGTTGCCCGGCTCACCATTTATCTACTACGGTGAAGAGCTCGGCATGTTAGGTATAAAACCTGACGAAAAGATAAGAGAGCCTTTTTTATGGTCAGCTAAAGATGATACAGGAATTACAAAATGGATTGAGCCAGAATACAATACAGCATCAACTTTAAATGCATTAGATATTCAAGTAGCAGATTCAACCTCAATCTACAATCACTATAAAAACCTGATTCAACTAAGGAAAAATAATAGCATATTGAGAGAAGGTGAAATAGAAGTAGTGAAACCTAAATCGAAAAAAGTGCTATGCTATTACAGAATTCTGGGTGATGAAAAAATTCTAATTGTGCATAATTTAGGTAAGAAGTCTCAAAAATTTGATAATGAACTTCTAAAGGGTGAGATTATATTTAAAACTGTAAACAAGAATTTATCAAAAAATACAATTCCTGCTCACAGTTCTTTTATTATTTCTAAATAATTAGAGTTTCAACAAAGCATCGATAAAGCTCATGTTGCTCTTCTTATTTTTCACAATGAAAACCGGCAAACTTTTGTTGAATTCAATGAGCTTTTCTGCTGTACTTCCAAGTAAGAGCGAAGCCATTCCAGTTCTTCCCTTAGAACCCATTACAATTGCATCGTAACCTTCTTCTACAGCAAAATCGTACATAGTCTCACTTTCTTCTCCTTGTTCGGTTAATTCAAATTTACAGGAAATGCTGCTTGTATCTTCCCAAGATAAATTCTTCATTTGAACATCAAACCTCTTTTTTGCATTATCCTTCATAATATCAGAAAACTCTTCGAAAGATTTACCTGTTGAAGAGTATCCGCTTGGTATATTATAGGCATGAAAACAAGTAATTGTTGAGCCAGGATTCATCTCTGAAACAGTGGCAGCAAACTCAAGAGCCATCTGCGAACTGCTAGAAAAATCTGTTGGAGTTAAGATTTTATTAAAAGATTCAGGAAGAATCTCTGGTACAAATCCAATTGTACAAGGGAGAATCTTCGCCAATTTATGTGCTTTTACACCTTCTCCTTTTAAATCATTTTTTCTACCGAGTAAAACCAACTCTATATCTTTATCTTTTACCAGATCTAGAATTATTTTTTCGGGACTACCTTCAGTAACTATCACTTCAACTTTAGCCTTGAGCTCTTCGTCAAAGAATTTTTCATAATTACTTTTAATCTGGTTACCCAATATTTCATCCAAAGGAGTGATTAAACCCGGATAAGCTTTCACTAATTCCTCCGGTAAATCTTTCTCTTTGGCAACGTGAGTCAAATATATTTTTTCAGGTTGTAAGTGTTTAGATATTTTAGCAGCATACTTCAACAATACATCATCCATTGCTGATAAATCCAATGCCACCAATATGTCATTAATTTTGTACATCGCGAATATTATTGCTTATTTAAAAATCATTCTAATATATGCTTATTCCTGTAAGTTTCAGGGTTTTCGCCACTAAGTTTTTTAAAAAAGCGGCTAAAATAAGAAGCATCTTTAAAGTTAAGATTAAAAGCAATTTCGGACACAGATTGTTTTCCGGAAAATAATTGTCTTTTTGCTTCTAATAATAGACGCTCATCAATTATCCTTTTGGCATTTTTGCCATGTATTTTTTTACAAATATGATTAAGGTAATTAGGCGAAATACTCAACATTTCTGCATAATTGGCAACAGAAAGATGCTCTGCGAAATTTTCTTGTAGCAATTCTTCAAACCGAAGAAATAAAGGTGTGCCATGATCTATATAATTCGACTCATGTAGTCCAATGCTTTGTTCTGTTTTAATTAGTAAAATATGCAAATATGCCCAGAGAATTTGATCAATTCTTTTGTTGGTATTATGCAAAGTAAATTCTGTAATGGAGTGTTCAAAAATATCTTTTAGCTCTATAGCAGCTTGTTTAGATATTTTTTGTACAGGAAAGTCTCTATTATTTTCACTAAAAAAAGAGAAAGAAGCAAGAAATGTTTTTTCAGTGAACGTTTCGTAGAAGAAGTGACTAAAAATCAACAAATAACCTTTGCTATTGTCACTTAATGAACAAAGTTGATGAACTTGAAATTCTCTTAAGAAAAGTAGATCATTCTTTTCTAGTTCGAGATTCTTTTCGTCTAAATGATGGATAGATTTACCTTCTAATTGCAGGTAAATCCCATTAAACCCACACCTGTGGACTCTTTTTAAACAATGCGATGCATCTTTTACATCTTGTAATCTGATGACATTATAGGCATTTTCGAACAGATTTTTACTGTTTCCTACATCTTCGCCATCTTCAATTCTAAATAAAATATTCAGTAATGGTATCTCATTCCTCATCTTATTCAGGCAAAAAACAGAAAAATAAAAGCCTGACAATCGTAATTGTCAGGCTCAAATATAGTTTTTTGCTCTTAGCTTTTAAAGCTTATCCAAGCTTAAAGTTGATAGGAAGTACAATTCTTTGTTTTACAGCTCTACCTCTTTGCTTACCTGGCTTCCATTTTGGAGAACCTTGTAAGATTCTTACTGCTTCTTCGTCACATCCTGCACCGATACCTCTAATCGCTTTTACATCGATAATTGTTCCATCAGTATCTACTACGAACTGCACGTATACTTTACCTTCAACACCCATTCTTTTTGCTTGGTTAGGGTATTTAATTTTTTTCTTCACGTATTTGTAGAATTCTGCATAACCGCCATCTGGCTCAGCACTTTCTTCTACAATTTCGAAAATTTCTTGAACTGTTTCTTCTTCAACGGGCTCTTCCTCAACTATAATTTCTTCAATTACAGTTTCTTCATCAGCTTCCATGTCAAGGTCGATCTCGATTTCTTCTTCAATTTCCTCTTCATCTGGAACCTCTACAATTTGAGGAGTTTCAATTTTTGGAGGAGGAGGAGGTAATTGCTCTGTAGGAGGAATTTCCATCATTTCTTCTACTTCAGCTTGAAGAGTACCAAGGTCAACAAGTTCTTGCTCATCGAAATCAGGATATTCGAAAGCTGCAAGTACCATTGCCAAACTGATCGCTATACCAATGTTAGCAAAAAGACCACTGTACTTATTTACATCAACAGAGTAGAATTTCTTAGTAAGAAAATCTGAATTTCTATTTTCTGAAATTAGCTCACCACTACGCTTTTCAATAAGAAATTTGAAAAGAAAGATGAGTCCAATTACAAGGACTAAAAAGAATACGGCAACGCCGAACATTCCAACTGAATCAAGAAACCTTAACATTCCCATAGTGTAATATCTATTTTATTTTTACTGCTTTAAATTTACAACTATATATAATTAAAATGAAAAAAAATGACGAATAATTCCATAAAATCTTGACTTTCGTCATAATTCTTACCCATTACTTACACTTATCTGTGCTCCCAATTGTAAGTATCTATGCTTTCAGAAGCCTTTACAAGTAAATCTATAGTCGACTTAATATCCTCAGGGTGAGCTGTTTCTATAACTTGATGCACATATCTTAAAGGAATTGAAAGAGCACCTGCAATAGCTCCATTTTTTCCCATTCTCTGTATTCCTGCTGTATCTGTACCACCTGCAGTTAAAATCTCAGATTGCCATGTAATTTCGCTATTGGTTGCTGTCCTTTTCAGGAAATCTACCATTCTATAATCACAGATCGTACTAGCATCAAAAATCTTTACTGCGGTTCCTTTTCCAAGTTCAGTAACTTTTTCGTGCCCCGGAACACCTGGCGTATCATTAGCAATAGTAACATCTATTGCAATACCAAAATCTGGATTTATCCCATGACTCGCTACACTTGCACCTCTCAGTCCCACTTCTTCTTGTACTGTAAAAACAGCGTATAAATCGTAAGGGATAGTTTTTAACTGCTTTAATGTTTCAATTAGAATATAAACAGAAAGTCTGTTATCAAAAGATTTTCCGTTTATTAGGTTACCCATTTGAATAATTTCTTGCTTTCTGGTAATCGTATCTCCTACTGATACATACTTTTCAACCTCTTCTTTGCTCAATCCCAAATCAATATAGAAATCACTAATCTTAGGAGCTTTGGTTCTTTCTTCTGGAGACATAATGTGAATTGGCTTGCAACCCATTACACCAGGTAAATCTTCTTTACCATGTACAATTACTCTCATAGAAGTAAGTGTTTTGGGATCGAAGCCACCTAAGGTATGAAACTTTAAGAATCCAGCATCATCGATATGGGTTACCATAAATGATATTTCGTCTAAATGAGCCGCATACATCAGTTTTTTACCATCAGGATTTTTGCTTCCTTTCTTTACACAAATCAGGTTTCCGATATGATCGATATACCATTCATCAACAAGATCCTTTATCTCTTCTATCACTCTATTTCTGATTCGAGACTCATAACCCGGTGCACCAGGGGTTTTAACAATATCGGTAAGAAGTTCTAAATCGATTATATCTTTCATATTAATTAGCTATTTGTTTGTTGTTAATTCTGACGAATAACGATTATGTGTTTTTATTTAAATGTCTACTACGAGTATATTTTCTGAAACCATTTTAGAGATTAATTGCTGTCGGTTCTGCTTTTCAATATTTATTTCAATTGAACTATCATAAACAATCTTATCTGTTATTTGCAGCACAGTTCCTATGGAAATACCCATTTTATCGAGGTATTGCAGCAATGCCGCATCGCTATCGCTTACAGAAACTACTTTATAAGAATTACCAGTTATGCCTTCTGCAAGTGGTTTGGCTGTAAGCACAGCTATATTGCCATTTTTATCAGGTATCGGATCACCGTGGGGATCAAATTTGGGAAAACCCAGAAACTTATCAAGCCTTTCAATCATTCTTCTGGATTTAATATGCTCCAACTGCTCTGCCACTTCATGCACTTCGTCCCAATTAAACTTGAGCTTTTCAACCAAAAACACTTCCCAAAGCCTATGTTTTCGCACAATCCACAATGCTACACTCCTTCCTTTGTTTGTAAGCGTTACACCTTTGTACTTCACATAATTGATAACCTTTTTAGCCGCTAGCTTTTTAAGCATATCACTTACAGAAGCTGGTTTAGTTTGCAACTCATCAGCGATAGAATTGGTGCTTACCTCCTCTTTTTGTTGTTCAGAAAGATGATAAATAGCCTTAAGATAATTTTCCTCGGCACTACTAAAATCCATTTCCAATTAATTTTTATTCCTTCTGTCTAATTTTAAGGAAAACAAATTTAGTTTCTGATTTTAACTTTCAGCTACAAAAGCTAATAATTTCTTTTCCTCTTCTTTCCATAAAACCTCTCGTTGGGGTTTATTCTTATAAAACTTCTTGCTTTTAAGTTCTTCTAGTAATTCATATGGGTCGAGTTTAGAAAAGTCTACAAAGTGAGCAGCAGGATAACTATTACATAGATTTTCCCAATTTTTATTCTGTTGAACAAGCATAGGAATTTCTAAAGCAATGCATTCAAACATTTTGGTTGGAATACAACCCCAAGTACTTTTATTGGGTTTATAGGGCAAAATTGCAAAGTCTGCTTTCTGTAGTTTTTCTAAAATAATACGATGAGATACTAAAGGATTTCCATACTGAAGTTGAATATAATGCTTGTCTCTAATGGCATTATTTAATTTTTCTAATAAATTATTAGAAACTACATGACCTATTATTTCTAAAGTAGCAGAAACTTCGATTTTATTAATTTGGTTTATAAAATTGATTGCTTCCCAAATTCCATAAACTTCTGAAATTGTACCAGTATAAATGAATTTGAAACCTGATTGACTTTTTTCTTTGCTAGTTTTATCTAAATCTTCTGGCAATACAAACTTATTCTGTATAATCTGGTAATTCTTCTTATGAAAACTAAACTCATCATGATAACACTTTTCGGCAAGTATATAACTACTTACAAAGATGTTAGAAGTATATTCCATTAACCTCACTGTAAGTGAAAGTATATATCTTAAAATAAGAGAATAGTTTGGCTGATATCTGATGTTATTGAAATAATTTTCTCTAACATCATATATTATTTTTACTTGATGAAAAAGCGCATACCAACCAGCAACAGGAAGTAATTCTGGGCTATGAACTATTATTATATCGGGTTGGTGATAGATGAGTTTTCGATGAAAATTTCTGAGAGTTAAAAACCTAATGTACGATTTACTTTCACCTTTATATAAACTTTCAAACTCAATATTTGCCTGGTCCTTCGGCTTAGAACTGCCAAAACCCAGAATAATTACCTGATAAAATTTAGAAAGGGAAACGCCAAACTTCTCATACATTCTGGTATCATCCAATGGTTTTAGTGTCGATGCCAGAAGAATCTTTTTCAAAAATAGAGATGAGTTTGGTTATATAAATATGATGTTTTTATCTATTTCTAAACAGGTTAAAAATAGAAATAAAAAAGGGAAATGAGGGTACAGATTTCATCACTTTAAAGTCTTCTGCAAAAGTAGTCTCTTCATCTAAAAACCTGAATACACGCTGTATTGGATTATTTTTAAACATTTGAGTAAATATTTCAGATATTTTCCCGCCATCTCTTCTTATAATATCTAACAACATGGCATCGTAAATTTGATACCTTATTTCTAATTTTTTCAAATTGATTTTTTCAACCTCAGCTTCATGCTTTACAAGTTCAGAAACTAAATGCTTTGCATCTTGCCACATTCTATTAAATGCATAACCTGTTGAAGGCTTACACAATCCACCTCGTGTCCCAATATTGATTATTCTATCACCATTCTTTCTTTCAAAAAAATAATCTGTCATTGGAATTATGCCCGCCTCTTCTTCGAGAATTCGATAATCTGAGATATTAAAAAAATTGGAGATATAATTCTCTAGGACTTCTTTATAAGTTTTTTCTGATAATGTATTACCAGAAAAAACGGTGAACTCTATGAGAGCTTCATTTTTTGATAATGGCAAAACATAAACAAATCTCACTTCGCCAGATTGAGGAATCCTAAAATCAAACATTCTAATAGTTTCAGGATCGAAACTATCGATATCAGTTTTTATAGTATATCCTAAAAAATGCTGTAATTGAAGGTTAGACTTTGAGGTGATTTGTTTAATCCAATCTTGACTGAATCGACTATCGAAAAGCAAATCACAATAGAAATTGCCTGCTGATGAAATCAGTTCAACCTGCTTTTCATTATCAACAACATCATTTATTTCAGCTTCAATAAATTGGATATTTGGATGTGATGCCAGTTTTTGCCAGACAAATTGATAAAAAGATGCACTTTTGAGCATCTTATATCTATAAGGTTGTAGATTGAAGTTTTGCTGAAATGAATTGCTCAAAAATTCTAACTCCTCCCAACTATTAGAAAGAATATCGTCAAAAGGAGTTTTTTCTTTGCTCCAAAAACACCAGGTATGGTCGTTACCATACCTTTTTGTTTTGTCAATTAATAATACTTTTTTACCCGATAACTTCGGTTCTTGTGCTATTTGAAATGCTAAAAGCAAACCCGCTGCACCAGCTCCTGCAATAATAATATCAGCCTTTTCCTCTTCGGTTGATAAATTCATTTTACCTCAGTCGGTCTGCCGATCTTACCATTTTTTCATCTTTTCTAATAAATCGGTTGGCAATAGAATTACAAATCATTGCAAATGGAGTTAAAAAGAAACCTAATCGCCATTGTCCTTCAACATCTGGAGCAAACATTTTCTCTCCTTCAAATAAAAAGTAAGTGCTCAAGATTAATACTGCTGCCATTACAATGGTATTCCCCAAATTGAGCTTCATCTGTAATAATCTGTTTTTATAACTAAATAGAGAGCCCATTGCTATTGCTGAAGCTACAAAAGCGAGAATAGCAATATAGAAAGTTTGAATTTTATTTACAGCTTCGCCATCTTTTGAATAGGTTAAATCTAAGGCTGTAAGAACCGCAAACTCTTCGGTAGTTTCTGGAAGTGTTTTATTCCAGATAGGTAGAAAAATAACCAGAAACATCGCCAGAGATGCTAAAAATAAAAAAATACTTTGTAATCTTTGAATCATAATACTCTTATTTCACCGTAATTTCAGGTGGCAAAACTACTCTAAAACATCAAAGATTAAAATAAAAAAATGAGTAAGATTGTTTGAGATAATTGTTGCTAAATTCCTTTCTGAATTTTTGCCAAAAAATCTTTAAAGCTATCTGTATTATAATTGGCTATCCCAGAATGTTTATAAACAATAGAGCCATCTGGTGCCACAATAAATGTAGCAGGAATAGAACTAGAAGATAATTCTTTAGGAACTGAGCTATTTAATTTATATACAGGAAACTCAAATTCTTTCCTATCAATAAAATCTTTCACTTTTTGCATTTCATCATCTGTAGAAATTAATAAAAAGGCAATTTCTTCTGATGAAACATCTTTCCATAAATTTTCGATTTCTGGCATTTCTGCAATACATGGCGGGCACCAAGTTGCCCAGAAATTAATAAATAGTGTTTTCCCTTTTAGAGCAGAAACATTAACTTCCTCGCCATCTAGAGAGGTTATACTAAAATTAAGCTGAGATTTTTTAGGCTGCTCAACAGTTTTTACAGATGCATTATGCAAACCAGTTAACATTACTCCTCTTTGAAGTAGTCCAGCAATTTCGGTTTGCCAACCAGTAATATAAATAATGAATATAACTAATAGGAAGATAGCTGTCTCAATGTAACTCCTTTTTACTTTTATTTCCATTTTCTAATCGCTGATATTATTAGTTAAGGTCTTTCTACAGAAGTTAGTTCACCTCCACCCAAATCGTCGAAGCTGTGATCTAGCATATAAAAAAAGACATCTTTTTCTCTCAGGTTATACAAATCGTTATTCCCAATAAAACCTAATATTAGCCATTTGCCAGATTGATCTTTTTGTATTTTGCTAGCAAAACGAGAGCTGGTTGTGGGTATATCTTTTTCTAAAACTAAGCCTCCCTCTTTGTTAAATGAAAGCACTTTTACTTCACTTTTGATATGGTCGTTACCCGGCACTTTTTGAATTGCATTGGCAAAAACTAGAATCCCATTATCAGAAAATTTAATATTCGAATCGAATGTGGTAAATGGTAATACTTTCTTCCAAACAACTGTTCCCAAAGTATTTATAAACATCAATTCAGACTTAAAGTAAGAGGCAGCAAGGTATTCATTTTCAGACATGAGTACGTAACCGCTACCATTATCTGCTGTGAGCACATTTGATATTTTTCTGGAATATGGTAGTTGAATTTTCTTTTGAAGCTGACCACTATTGTTGAAAAATAATAAAAGTCCTTGTTGTTTTTCAAAAGTTGATTTTTCTAATTTTTCAGGATAAAAAACTGCACCAAAGCCATTATTACTTTTAAACGTTGCAGAGCAGTGGAAATAATCGAATGGCTCATTAAAATCGTTTTGTGTAATAAAGTTCTGAGCAAAAGACTTCACTGAATTACCTTCTACTACTGAGACAAAAGGAACTACTTTAGTATTAAGCAAGCTACCACCAATTATTTGTGCTCCACTTTCTGTTTTTACTGCTGTAGTTAAAGATTTACCTTGATTTTGAACTGTGTTTAAGCTTTGTATATAAGTTGCCAGATTTAATGATTGGTAACTCACAAATGAAGGCTTGAAGCGATTACTTAGGAAGTCATTTACAAGAAGCGACTTTAAACTATTACTAACTTCAACTTCTTTTTCGAGTAAAAAACCGCCTTCGTTGCTTATAAATAGCAATAATCCATCTTTGTTTTTTGCTAAATTTTGAAAGAACAATTGATTTTTTTCATTCTTGCCTGATTTCAATCTACTTTCAAGAAGTTGCAAGTTAAATTTACACTGTTGCAGAAATTGATGTAAATCGACATAAAACTTCTCTACTGAATTGAAATTACTTTCTTTTAGCTGAGTCTTGAGCAAGTCATTTTTTGCTCCTAAGTACAGTAAATATGGGATTAAAGCAGATTCAGCATCGATGTATTTGATTTTATCAATGATTCTGGAGTCTAACTCTATATTTTCAGTTGGCACTTTTCCTTTACTTAAAACAAAAAGATTTCTCTGTAATAAAGAATGCGCAGTAGCTAATTCATCCCAAAAATCTCCTATTTTGTTGAGCCTAGCATTTTCAATTAGTGCAAGCCAATTATTAAAATCGAAATATACCCCTTCTTTTAATAATTCAATTTGCTTCTCTGAAACTATAAAATCGTATGTATCAACCGGTTTTCTTTTAAAGTCTACATTAACACCATCATTTTCAGTAGCTAAGATAGATTGATATCGATTTAAAGTGTTTTCGGTTTCTAATAATATATTTTTGAAATTACTGATTACCTCTTCATATTCTTGATCTGACAATACTAGCAGATCATTTTTTAGTGGATAATTCAATAGTAATTCTGAATAAGAAGCAAGAAGATTATCATAACTTTTCGAAAAAGTATCAAAAGCATCTTGGACTTTTACAATCGTATTTCTCTTTATTAATATTTCTCTTTCACTTGTTAAAATTATATCTACAAAATCGTTGTACAACTGCTCTTCACTGTCATAAATGCCGTAGTTACCTACTAGTGGCGCAAAATAATCTAACTGTTTAGAAAACTCTTTTCTGGTTAAAAAGCCTCTCGTTTTTTCCAAATAAATAAGGGATGAATCTAGCAAAACCTGAGAGCGATTTAATGATGTTTTGCTCTGTAACCGTTCTGCCTCTTTTTTATATGCTTGATGTGTAAGATAAAGGGCACAGATATAATTTTTATCTTTCTCTGGCACCGCATATAAATCACTTATATACTTATATGGCGTGTCGCCGTAATCTACAATGTATTCATGAATTTCTTTAAAATTCAATTTTTTTTGAGCAAATGAATCCAATGTCAAAAAGCAGCAGAAAAAGAAAATTGCGATATTTTTTGTAGCGTAAGTCAAAAGTCAGATTATCTTCTAAACAAGTTCAGGAACAATTTCGATGAGATATTAATTCGGACAACTCACTAAATAATAACCTTTCGATTTTAAATATTACAAAACAGAAAGTACCGTTTAGTAAGAGCTTACCACAGGTAAGAAAGTGTTATTTACTGTAATTTTTTCTTTGTCTTTGTAATACAAAATTAGTGTATATGTTCCAGTACTTCAAAGGTTTAGCGACTTACTATCAAGTAATTAAGCATGTTTTATGGGGAATTCTACTTATTTTCTCTATTAATGTAAAAACTGCATACGCTCAGACAGTACTTACTGTAAGTATTAACCCTAAAATACCTGCTCAATACGATGATATTTTTACCGCTCTCAATGCTGCTAATGATGGTGATATTCTTTATGTACATCCTGCAAAAGAAAATTATGATGGAGAAGACTCTCTCGTAATTACAAAGCCGATTACAATTATCGGTGGAGGTTATTATAATGACAGGAATACTTATGGTGGTGAAGAAACTAAGTTTAATAAAATAAGAATTAAAGCGAGTGCTAGCGATGTAAAGATAGCCAACATTCTAACGACCAGAATTACTGTAGAAGGTGAAGAAAGCACGACTATCAATAACATCAGTCTTGAATATATTTACTCTGACCGTATTGACTTTGAAGCGGTAAATAATACCTTCAAAAGTACTGAGTTAAAAATCATCAATTCTATTACTCCGCTTATCTTTTTCAACTACTGGCAAGATATTGACGAGTCAGCCAATATCAATATCGAAAACAATATTCTTGGTCAGGTTGCAAATGGCGGAGGTGTAAATCTACTTATCCGAAATAATATTTTTAACCCAGCAATCTATGGTAAAATCGCTCTTGCTAATGTGTATAATGCGACCATAGCCAACAATATATTCTGGGGAAATTCGCAAGAAAACGCCATTGGTACAAGCACCAGCGATTTCTGCATTTTCGATAGAAATCTTTCTTATCAAACAAGTGATAATTTTAATGGTGGTGTAGATAATGTGTTTGGCTCTAATAACTTCCAAAATAAAAATCCTTCTTTTAATGCTGCTAAAAGTAGTTGGGAAGAATTGAGCACAATCGTTTCTTCAGATTTTACTTTAAAAGATGGCTCTCCTGCAATTGGCAGTGGAACAGAAGGAACTGATATTGGTATAACCGGAGGTGAATATCCATTCAGCACTTTAATTAGATACGGGCACCCTCATGTGCAATCTATTAATGTAAACAATCCTGTATTGGGTGTGGATGATACTTTAAAGTTCACTATTAAAGGTATTTTTCCCACTCAGAACTAAAAATCTAATTCGTAAACTAAAACAGAGCTCATGAACAGAATTTTGTTCATTACAGGATTTTTGATGCTTATAGTAATAAATACATTTGCACAAAAAATTACTGAAGCAGAGTATTTCATAGATGTTGATCCGGGTGTAGGCAACGGAATTTCAATTCCAGTTTCAAGCCCTGATACAACATTGGAAATTCCTTTTGAACTTCCTGTAAAAAATCTAAGTATCGGAGAACACATAATCATTATTAGAATTAAAGATGAAAACAATAATTGGAGTTTAAGTAATTACTCAAGATTCTTTATTGAAGATGATTATGAAACTCCTACAGCAAATAATCTGGAAGAAATCGAATATTTTGTAGATAATGACCCTGGCGTCGGTAATGGTACAAAGATTCAATTATTAAGCGAAAGTACAAGCTTTACATTAACAGAATCCTTTAAAACTATTGGTTTGGAGGCCGGAGAACATTCTCTGGTTATGCGAACTAAAGATGCAGAAGGGAATTGGAGTCTTAATAAGTATTCAAGATTTTTTCTTGAAGATTACACACCAAACATTTTAGAAGCCAAAAAGATAAAAAAAGTAGAGTACTTTATAGATGGTCCTGATCCAGGTTTTGAAAATGCTGAATCCCTTTCTATAACACCAGATTACCTAATAGAGGTTTCTGAAACATTACTCATGAGTAATGATACTTCCGATCTTGGCAGACATGCAGTATTAGTACGAGTACAAAGCGAAGACGATGAATGGAGTTTAACAGGACTTGGTGAATATGATTATTGTTCGCCTGAAGGTGTTTTGGGAGGTTTCGATTACGATAAAACAGATAATACAATCACTTTTACAGATCAAAGTAAATATGCTGTAGATTATATTTGGGATATGGATAATGGAGACAGCCTTTATGCTGTTGAACCTGAGTACACATATACTCAAGGAGGTACTTATCAGATTTGCCAAACGGTATATAGCTTTTGCGATACCACTATTACATGTAAAACAATAGACTTTCCTACTCCCAGAATTACAGACTCAATTCCAGATTTCAGTATTTTAGAAGATAATCCAAGTATTGTTATTAGAGACGATCTCAATAATGTATTTGCAGATGGAGACGGAGATGAGTTAACTTTTTATGCATACACCAATGAGGATGATATTGTAGCAACAATTAATGGAGTTGAACTAAGTATAGAAGGAACTAATGATTACTTTGGAGAAGTGCAATTGGTGGTAGAAGCCGAAGGCGGTGGTATCTCAGCATTCGATACAATCTTGGTTACGGTTTTGTCAGTTAATGATTATCCTATAGCTAAAACTGAATTTAAAGATCAACTGTGGGATGAAGACTCAGGCCCTAGAATTATTTCAACAAGGTTAAGCAATGTAATTACAGATGTTGAAGATAATAAATTAGATTTTACTTTTTCATCTGACACATCTGGACTTATTCCAGTTTTTCACAAAGACACATTACAAATAGAATTAGCTCCACACTTTCATGGCACTGGCACTATCACCATTTTCGCCACTGATGATAGTTTAGCAACAAGTGAATTCAGTTTTATGATTGAGGTAATTCCCCTACCCGATTCACCCATTTTACTCAAAGAGTTTTCGGATGTAACACTTTATGAAGATAGTGAACCTTACTTACTCACTTCAGAATTAAGTTCTTACTTTGCTGAACCAGACAGCCAGCAAATATACTTTAGCTTTACTCCAGCTGATACTGCTGTTTCTATTGAAATAATAGAAGATTCTGTTTGGATTAGTTTAACGCCTGATTTTGATGGAGAAGTTAAAACTATAGTTACAGCTAGTGATGGTGAACTCACAACAAGTGACACATTTAATATTATAATATTGCCTGAAAATGATGCGCCAAAATTTAGTGTAAAACAAACCTATACAACTTGCCCAGAAACTGAACTAGAAATTAATCTACAAAATATAGTGAAAGATCGAGATGGATTTTTTGATGATATTCAATTTACACTATCTTTCTCAGAATCTGAAAATGGTTTTCTAAGTGATAATGATGTCAGCTATGAAATTTCCTCTGATAAATATCTCATTTTTAAAACAAATACTCCAGATGCTGATATTGTAAGCTTAAAACTTGAAGCAAAGGACTTACAAAATGCATCAAATGATACCATTATAAGTATTAAAGTGAATGGAGCTTCAATTTATCAAGAAGGTGATACACTTTATGCAACTAGTGGAAGTAGCTATCAATGGTATAAGGGAGGAGTAGCAATCTCAGGAGCTACATCAAATAAATATGTGCCAATCAAAAAAGATAATTATCAGGTACAAATTAAAAATGGTAGTTGCACCACTCTTTCTTCCATGTTTCTTGTAACTGCAACTGAAAATCCTTTTATACTACAAAATGTAACTTTGTATCCGAATCCGGCAAAAGATGAATGTGCTATTTCTTTATCTGGTGTATTTACAGGCCAAATTCAATATTCAATTGTAGATATTAATGGAAGAAGTATAGAAGAGAGCAGTTTCCTAAAAAGTAGTTTTGAAGTAAATCACGAAATAGAATTGGGTGATTTGAAAAATGGATTCTATATAATTATACTGAAAAACAAAAATCAGCAAATCGTAAAAAAACTATATAAAAGTGAATAAATCTTAAGGCTTGGCATGATTTTCAATGATAATATAGCGTCAGAAAGTCTGACGATTTCAGAAACACCCTTAACCCATATGTCTTTGACGTATGGGTTTTGCTTTTAATATTCATTCCTACATTTTATCCAAAATATTCAATTCTGCTAGCCGTTTTTCCCAGAAACATGCTTTAGCAAATAGCTGTAATTTTTGATTCAATTATATATAATCACTTGATTAAACCATATTTCCTCAAAATCATGAGAAATTGCTTTATATTTTTTTTCATAATTTTTTCTCCTTTCTCACTTATTTATGCACAAAGTCCAAAACTAACTGCTCAAATCGGTCATGAAGGAAGAGCTACATTTGTTACCATTAATCCCTCACATACGACCATTGCCACTACTGCATCTGATGGTGTTATTAAACTTTGGGATATTACTTCTGGTAGACTTTTGAGAACATTAGATGGACATATCTCTAAGGTAAATGCAATTTCATTTAGTAGTGATGGTAAACTGCTGGTAAGTGGCAGCTACGATCAAACTGTTAAAGTTTGGGAAGTTAGTACAGGAATGAACATCCAGACTTTAGAAGGACACAATAGCCCTGTACAAACAGTTGCGTTTAGCCCAGATGATTTAATTGTAGCCAGCGGTTCAGGCGATTTTTCTAAAGATAGTTCAGACACAAGTATTAAAATTTGGGAAGTATTATCAGGAAAAACCATTCATACATTCGCAGGTCATGAAAAAAGCACGAGCACACTCACGTTTAATTCTAATGGCAGATATTTAGTAAGCGGTGGTTGGGATAACAAAGTAATTTTATGGTCACTTTCAAATAATAAAAAGCTTAGAGAGTACAGTGGGCATACCGAAAAAATTAATACAGTTAAGTTCAATCCAGATGGAATGTCTTTTGCCAGCTGTAGTCAAGATAAAACTATTAAAACATGGGATATTGTAAGTGGAGAAATGCTTTACAATTTACCAGATAATTTAGGCAACTCAAACTCTTTTAGTTATAGTGTAGACGGTAAGTATATTATTAGTGGTGGAGTAAACCACCAAATTAATATGTGGAGAAGCCAAAACGGAAAATTATTAAAAAGCTTCCCTACCAAACTCAGTTGGATTTCTTCTGTAGCTTATAACCCAGAGGGTAATATTATAGCTTGTGGAAATGAACTAGAACAAACTGTTGTACTTAATGTCGAAAAAGGAGACATGATCTGCAAGCTGACTGGGTATTCAAAAAAAATAACTGGTCTATCTTTTAACTATACCGGAGATAAATTAGCCATAGTGAACGATGGCAAAGATATTATACTTTGGGATATGCCATCAGGTAAAATATACCAAAAACTTCAAGGCCACAAAAGCGATATAAGGTCAATTGCATTTGCACCAAATAGTAATGAAATTCTTAGTGGTAGTGCAGATAAAACAGCTGTAGTTTGGAAAACAGATAAAGACGGAAACAATAACAGACACATATTTAAAGCACATAGGAAAGGTATTTTTTCAGTAGCTTATCATCCTAGTGGAAAAATATTTGCCAGTGGCAGTACAGATGGAACTGTTATTCTTTGGGAACGAGATACTTACAGATCAATAGATACTTTATTTGGAAATACCAAAGCATATTATGAGCCTGCTTGGAATCTTGATTTTAGCCCTAATGGCAAATTTCTTTTGAGTGCAGGTCACAACAGCTTACTTAAAGTCTGGGACATAACTAGCGGAAACTTAATAGCAAAAGCTAAAGCAAATGAAGGAGCTGTGAGAGCTGTAAAAACTAGTCATGATGGTCAATTTATTTTTACTGCTGGCTTTGACAAATCAATAAAAAAATGGGCAGGAAATGGCACCATCATTAATGAATTTACAGGCCATAAAGATGAAGTACTTTGTCTAGCATTACATCCTAAAAAAAATATACTTGCCTCTGGAAGCAGAGATAAAAACATCATCCTGTGGGACACAGAAACGGGTAAAAAGCTCTATGAACTTAAAAGCCACGATGCAGATGTAAACCAACTTACTTTCAGCCCTGATGGTAAATATCTTGTAAGTGGTAGTGATGACTCTCGGATTACATTATGGGATTTATCGAAAATGAGAGAGCTAGCTACTCTTATAATTATGGAAAATGGAGAAGACTATGTGGTAGTAACAAAAAGAGGATATTTTGAGGGTACTATTGAAGGAATTAAAAATGCACTACATTATGTAAATGGCAGTGAGGTTATTCCTCTAGAATCATATTTTGAGAAATTTTATACCCCAGAGTTATGGTCAAGAATTATAAGTGGAGAAGACCCTAACGACATGGAATTCAATATTTTCGAGTTTGTAAATATTCCTAATGATATAGAGTTTACCGATCCTGTTTCTGTTAATAAACACCTCCGGTTCGATACAAAAACTAGGTCATTTACAAGTTCTACAGAGAAAATAAAAATTGCATCAGAAACAATCGATAATGGTGGAGGTATAGATGAAATTAGAGTATATCAAAATGGTAAGCTAATTTATACTACAGGAACAGAATACAAAAACAGACCAGAAGATGGAGAAATAGTAAAAGTTGAAATTGAGGCAACATTAATTGAGGGCGAAAATAGGTTTAGCACCATGGCTTATAATAATGAAAGAACTGAATCTATGCATGATATCATGAATATCGTGTATGATAGTCCTTACAAACCTCAAGCAAATTTACATGTAGTTTGCATAGGAATTAACGAATACCTCAATCCGAACTATAAATTAAATGTAGCAAAGACTGATGCCGCAGAATTTATTTCTAGCTTGAAAAAAGGGAGTAATAAAATTTTCAAAAATATAAATCAGTATGAAATCTATGATCAGAATGCTAGTGCTGTTTATATCAGAAGTGTATTAGATTCTGTCGCTGAAAACGCCCAACCTAATGATGTTTTCGTCTTCTATTATGCTGGTCATGGTGCTTTAGCAGAAGCTAATGAAAACCGCAATTCAGAATATTATCTAATCCCATATGATGTAACACAGGTTTATGGAGCTGAAGAACAATTAGCAGAAAAAGCCATATCTTCTTCTGAGCTAATGGAGTTTTCAAGAAAAATTCAAGCTCAAAAACAATTGATAGTTCTCGATGCTTGTCAATCAGGTGGAGCAATCAGTTCATTTGTAAGTAGAGGCCCAAAAGAACAAAAAGCCATGATGCAATTAGCCAGAAGTGCTGGAGTAGTACTTTTAGCTGCTAGTGGACAAGAAGAATTTGCTTCAGAATTTGAAGAGTTAGGTCATGGTGTGTTTACTTATTCGATTCTCGAAGCCATGAAAGGAAATGCCGATGGAGGTTTAAAAGATAAAAAGATTACAGTAAATGAATTAAAAGGATATTTGGAAGATAGAGTTCCTCAACTTAGTGAGAAGTTTAGAGGTAAACCCCAATATCCAACTGGTTACAGCCGTGGTCAAGACTTTCCAATAGTAATTGTAGAATAGCTTAAAAATAGAAAGGCCTGAATTGAAAAATTCAGGCCTTTCTATTTTTTTTTAAAGATACTATTACTCTTCAACAACTTTAATAGTAATCTCTTTTTTCACTTCTTTATGAAGATCAAGAAGTACAGTGTACTCTCCTAACATTTTGATATCTGAGCTAAAAGAAATTTTTCTTCTATCAATATCAAAACCTTTAGCTTTAAGAGAATCAGCAATTTGAAGTGCAGTTACAGCACCAAAGATTTTACCACTTTCTCCAGCTTTAGCTCCAATTGAAAGCTCTAAATCCCCAATAGAATTAGCTATTGCTTCAGCTTCTGTTTTAACTTTTTCTGCTTTATGAGAAGCTTGTTTCAAGTTTTCAGCAAGAACCTTCTTATTAGATTCAGTAGCTAAAATTGCTAATCCTTGTGGAATTAAATAATTTCTTCCGTATCCAGGCTTTACAGTTACAACATCGTCTTTATAACCTAGCCCTTTTATATCATCTTTAAGTATAATTTCCATGACTAATATTTTTTATAGATTGTGAAATGAAAATATCATTCACTAAACTGGTATAAAGATTATTTGAAACCATCAGTTACGTAAGGAAGAAGCGCTATTTGTCTAGCTCTTTTTACTGCCTTAGCAACTTTTTTCTGATACTTCAAACTAGTTCCTGTAATTCTTCTTGGAAGGATTTTTCCTTGCTCATTTAAGAATTTAGCAAGAAATTCAGGATCCTTATAATCGATATATTTTATTCTATGTTTTTTAAACCTGCAGTATTTTTTCTTTACTTCTCCGCGGTTTACTGATTCATTAACTAGTGTCATGATGCTACCTCCTCTTTAGATGTTTCTGATTTTTTCTTAAATGCACCGCTTCTTCTCTTTTCGTTAAATTCAACGCCGTATTTGTCTAAGCTTACGGTTAAGAATCTAAGAATTTTCTCGTCCCTTTTGTATTCGATTTCAAGTGTTTGAATAACGGTTGGATCAGCTTTAAACTCGAACAATTGGTAAACACCAGTAGTTTTGTTGTCAATAGGGTAAGCAAGTTTCTTAAGACCCCATTTTTCTGCGTGATATATTTCAGCTTTTTGCTCTTCGAGCCAGCTTTTAAACTTTGCGACAGTCTCCTCTATCTCTTGTTCAGACAGAATGGGAGTTATTATGAAAACTGTCTCATAATGCTTCAAACTCATTTATTTAAGGTTTGATGATTGTACAAAAATTTTCAGGGTGCAAATATAGAAGTTTAGCTTAAAAAATCCTTATATACCTGAAAATTTTCCACGAAGATTTAAGAAAAGTCAAAAAAACAGTTAAACAACTTTAAATCCCATTACAGTTACATCATCAATTTGCTGTTCATCTCCTTTCCAGATTATAAATTCATTAGTAATAATGTCTTTCTGTTCATCCATTGGCTTTTTATAATTAGCTAAAAAGATTTCTTCCATTCTTCTTAATGAAAACTTTTTGCCTAATCCACCAAACTGATCTTGAAATCCATCGCTAAATAAATAAAAACTTACTGGACTATCAACTAAAACCTCATGCTGTGTATATTTAAAATCATCATTATCAATCAATTGAGATTTTTCACCAATCGATTTCTTATCCCCTCTAACTCTGTGAAGCTCTCCATCTTTAATATAAACAAATGGCTGTCTAGCCCCAGCATATTTAATTTTCTTTTCACCAATATATTCTCTGTAATATTCTGGAATATTATCAATCACACAGATAGCAGCGTCCATTCCTTCTCTTCTTTTCTCTTTTGAATGAACAAGCATATTATTCACATTTTTATCTAACTCATATAATATTGCAGAGGGTTCTAATATGCCTTTAACAAAAACAATTTCATTTAGTAACCTTATTCCTACTGCACTCATAATGGCACCTGGCACACCATGACCAGTACAATCAACCGCGGCAACTATTATCTTGTAGTTTTTTTCACACATCCAGTAAAAATCACCACTTACAATGTCTTTGGGTTGCCAGAAAATAAATGTATCACTTAAATTATGCTGAACAGGTAAACTATCAGGCATCATCGCTTCCTGAAGTTTTTTCGCATAATTTATACTTTCTGTAATTTTTTGATAAGTTTTGGTATAAGCAGCTTCTAACCTTTGACTTTTCTCTCTCAGTTTTTGTTCTGTTTCAAAAAGAGTATTAGTTGCTTCATTATTTTTCTCAAAATTCTCTTCCCAGATTTTAGCAATTTTCTTTAGCTTGTCGTTCGCTTCAAGAAGTTTTACTTTTTGGTCTTTGAGGTCTGCATTTTCTAGTAGCAAGTCTTGATTTAGCATATAAACTAAATCAATCGTTTTTAATGCATCTTCATGATGAATTACAAATTCGTTATTAAAGTTCTTAACTTTTTCAACTATGTCTGCAAATTCGATTTTCTTCGAAACAATATTCTGATTCATCCGCCTTATTTCGCTCAGAATTTTACTTCCTTCTACCCTACGCTCTTTTAGCTGAGTTTTTAGAACTTCAATTTTTCTATCTTTAGATTTTATTTTTTCTTCCAGTTCTTTAATGTATTCTTCCTGACTAGATGAATGATGCATATGAGATAAGTTTAACTATAGTTTAAATGTAGATTTAGGCTTTATATTGTCCATTTTCACCCTCTCATGCATCTTCTATTAGAATCATCAAAAACGTTAATGATGTGTTAAAAGTAATTTTTTTTTATCCTATTAAGCAACCATTCTTTAAATTGAAACATCATTAGATAAAGACCTGAAACATTCACAAACTTCATATGACCAGATTCTTGTTTTAATCTAAATAAAACTCAAAATGAAATTGCTGTTTTTAAACATATCTCAAATTTGCAGTTTATTACTCATTGCAAATATTACTTATGGTCAAAATGATTTTTTAACATTAGCCAAAACTTGGCAATTTGATAAATCTAGCATTAGAGGTTCAGTAATGAGTCCATCTGATATTGAAAAACAAGACTATCTAGATTTAAGAAATGATTTTACATTTATAAGAGTTGATGGTGGCACTTGCTATCAAGGGGTTTGGAATTATGATGAAACAAATCAAAAAATAGAACTCACCTACCAACATATTAATAAAGTTGATTTTTTTTCTGTAAAAGAAGTAGACAAAACACATTTAGTTTTGAAGGTTGAGGAAGATTGGAAAAACGAAATGACTCTATATATGAAAGCTGTAAAATACCCTTGCAGCATATAATTTAGCTTACCACTCTTATTTAATATAGATATTACTTATTCAGCAAATTTCTAATAAAAACTTCTTGCTTAAAAGTTCCATCAATTAAAATAGAATATCATTCTAATCAAGAATAATAGTTGTTTTAATTGAAGTATACCTTATTTTCAAAATATTACTTGGCTTAAGTATTTGAATTTTGATCGGTTTTTGCTAAAATCATTGAGTATTTTTTTATTCTCAATTTTTTTAACCTATTAAATGGAAAAGCCAATAATCATTATTGTTGGAGCAGGGCCAGGAATCAGCTTTAACGTTGCTAAAAAATTTGCTACAGAAAGTTATCGCGTAGTACTTATTTCGAGAAATGCAGATAAGCTTCAAAAGCTTAGTGACATTTTAACTTCCGAAAATGTTGAAAATTCTTACTACTCATGTGATGTATCTAATAATCTGGAGCTAGAAAACACTTTCAAGAAAGTTAAATCAGAAGTAGGTATTCCTGATACATTATTGTACAATGCAGCAGTAATTAGGAAAGAAGTACCTACAAAACAAGAATACAACTCACTTGTAGACGATTTTAAAGTAAATATTGCGGGTGCTGTTTTATCTTGCCAATTGGTAGTACCAGAAATGAAAAAGAAGAAAAAAGGCACTATTCTTTTAACTGGTGGTGGACTAGCACTTAAACCTTATTTTGAATACACCTCTTTAGCAATTGGTAAAGCCGGTATTAGAAGTTTAGCTTTCTGTTTGGCTCAAGAACTAAAAGGTAGCGGTATAAAAGTGGGAACTGTAACTATAGCAGGTCATGTTAAAGAAGGTACACATTTTTCTCCTGATAAAATTGCTGAAGAATTCTGGAAAATTCATACAGGTAAAAACAAAGGAGTAGAATACATTTATCAATAAATTTTACTAATTCAATATTGAAAAATCATACCCGGCAAGCCAACGTATGGGTACTTGCATCAATTGTTTTTGCACAATTCGCTGGTACCTCATTATGGTTTGCTGGTAATGCTATTTTACCAGAACTTCAAAAAGCATATCATTTTCCTGAAAATACACTAAGCCATATAACTACAGCTGTTCAGCTAGGATTTATTGTTGGCACACTCATTTATGCTATATTTTCAATTGCTGATAGATTTTCACCTAGCAAAGTATTTTTTATCTCGGCATTAGCTGGAGCAATTTGTAATGTATCCATTTTATTTATTCAAATTACTTTACCCCTACTAATTACTTTCAGGTTTTTAACTGGTGTATTTCTGGCTGGTATATACCCCGTGGGTATGAAAATAGCAGCAGATTGGTATGAAAAGGGTTTAGGCAAAGCACTTGGCTTTTTAGTAGGAGCTTTAGTATTAGGTACTGCATTTCCTCATTTGCTTAACAGCATGCACACTGTATTAAATTGGCAACATGTTTTAATTTCGGTATCGCTTTTTGCTATTAGTGGCGGAATATTAATCCTAATTTTAAGAGATGGCCCCTTTCGAAAAAAAGGAAGCAAGTTTAATCCAAAAGCAATATTTAAAATTTTTAGTTATGTTAATTTCAGAAAAAGCGCTTTCGGATATTTCGGTCATATGTGGGAATTATATACCTTTTGGGCTTTTTTACCTTGGTTATTAAAACTTTATGGAGATACTAACAACGAATATATTAACATCTCTTTGTGCTCATTTATAATAATAGGTATTGGCTTTTTCTCTTGTATTTTGGGAGGTTTGCTTTCTCTAAAAAAAGGCAGTTATTATGTTGCTAAAAATTCATTGAGTATTTCAGGTCTTTGCTGTTTATTATCACCAATTGTTCTAATACTCCCCTTTTGGTTAATGATTTCTTTTCTACTAATCTGGTCTTTTTTTGTAATATCTGACTCTCCGCAGTTTTCATCTCTAGTGGCAGCATCTGCTCCAAAAGAAATAACCGGTACTGCACTAACCATAGTAAACAGCACCGGTTTCACAATTTCAATAATCAGTATTCAGCTCTTAGGTTTTTTAAGCTCAATAGATATGATACAACCATATTTATTTTTGGCTCTACTACCAGGGCCTATTTTAGGTTTATTGTCAATCAGAAGCTTGAATATATCAAGCTCCTGACATTCAATTTTATCTTAATTCTTTATAGTAATTGATTAAACCGTTTGTAGAGCTATCGTGTGTATCAACTGCTTTGCCTCCATCTAACTCTGGAAGAATCTTTTTAGCCAATTGCTTGCCCAGCTCAACTCCCCACTGATCAAAACTAAATATATTCCATATAACTCCCTGAACAAATATTTTATGCTCATACATAGCTATTAAGCTACCTAATGTTCTTGGAGTTAATTTTTTGAACATAATAGAGTTACTTGGCTTATTACCCTGAAATACTTTGAATGGAAGTATTTTTTCCATTTCTTCTGGTGATAAATTAGCCATCTCTGCTTTTACTTCTTCCTCAGTTTTACCTTTCATTAAGGCTTCGGTCTGTGCAAAAAAGTTAGCTAATAACTTTGGATGATGGTCACCAATTGGGTTTAAACTTTGTGCAGGAGCTAAAAAGTCGCAAGGAATAATTTTAGTGCCTTGGTGTATTAATTGATAAAAAGCATGTTGGCCGTTAGTACCTGGCTCGCCCCAAATAATTGGACCGGTTTGGTAATTTACTTTATCACCATATCTATCTACATATTTACCATTGCTTTCCATATTGCCTTGTTGGAAATATGCTGCAAAACGATGCATATATTGATCGTAAGGTAAAATCACTTCGGTTTCAGCATCATAAAAGTTATTGTACCAAACACCTAACAAAGCAAGAATTACAGGTATATTATCAGCATATGGAGTGTCTTTAAAGTGATTATCCATTGCCTCAGCACCAAGTAGTAACTCTTTAAAATTATCAAACCCGATTGTACATGCAATTGACAAACCAATAGAAGAGCATAGAGAGTAACGACCTCCTACCCAATCCCAAAACACAAACATATTATTAGTGTCGATACCAAACTCTTCAACACCGTCTTTATTTGTAGAAAGTGCAACAAAGTGTTTTTTCACTTCACTTTCATCTTTTGCTGCTTCTAAGAACCAATCGCGTGCTGTATGCGCGTTTGTCATGGTTTCTTGTGTAGTAAAAGTTTTTGAAGCAATCATGAAAAGTGTAGTCTCAGGATCTACCGTTTTTAAAGTTTCAGCAATGTGTGTTGCATCTACATTAGAAACAAAATGCACGTTCATTCCTGGCTTCCAGTAATGTTTTAATGCTTCTGTAACCATTACGGGGCCCAAATCAGAACCACCAATCCCTATATTTACAATATCTGTAATAGACTTACCAGTATAACCTTTCCATTCGCCAGAAATAATTTTATTAGAAAATTCTTCCATCTGGCTTAACACTGCTTTTACATCTGGCATTACATCTTCTCCATCAACATATACTGGCCCGCCAGATAAGTTTCTCAATGCAGTATGTAAAACAGCTCTATCTTCAGTTTCATTAATTTTATCTCCCTGAAACATTTTATCAATAGCATCTTTTAAATCAATTTCTTCAGCTAATTGAATTAATAATTTAAAAACACTATCAGATATCAGGTTTTTAGAAAAGTCCAGAAGTATATCTTCGAATTTTCTGCTAAATTTTGAAAAACGCTCAGGATCTTCCTCAAAAGCATCTGTCATTTTTAAGCTATGGTAAACAGCAAACTCAGCACTGAGTTTTTTCCATGCTATTGTTTCTGTGGGGTTATATTTCTTTAACATGAGTAAATTATGAAAATATTTATTTTATATATATTGAGTTTGGTAATCTCAAAAATGTTAGGCTAAATTGTGGCTACATTTTTTAATATCAAAATTCCTTAATCAAGAATATACCACAACCTTTAATTTTTAATACTATCTTCATTCAAAATTTTAATTTTCTCATTATAATAATAAATTATCCCTAATAAAATGACTAGAACTGAAGCTATTAAATTTTTTTTGGTGTGCTTATTAGCTATAAGCATTTATTCTTGTTCCGCACCGGTAAAAGATACTATTGATGAACCTGCAAAAACAGAAAAAATTATCAGACACGACAGAGCAAACTCTCCTATATTAAAAGGTGTAAGTGTGCCAGCAGGTTATTCCTATTTTTTTACAAGTGGCCAAGTAGGTAACGTACTTGACACTACTGCCGCTTATGGAGATCCTGCTAGATATGGCGATACTTATACTCAAGCAGCAGGAGCCTTAGGAAAAATTGAAACTGTTTTAGGTGAAGCTGGTTTAACCATGAAAGATGTTGTTTTTTTAAGAGTATTTGTTGCTCCTGATACAAACAATGAAAATAAACTAGACTTTGATGGCTTCTTTAAAGCTTATGGAGAATATTTTAACAATGAAGAAAACCCCGATAAAGTAGCAAGAACAACTCTAGGAGTTGCTTCTTTAGTACGAGAAGGAATGTTTATAGAAATAGAAGCAGTTGCTGCATACCCATCAAATTAATAGGTGTAAAGAATCAAAAAATTTAGTAAATTAAGTAAAGGTATTTCTATTTAGAATTCCCCTTAAGATTCAATACATCAACAATCAATCGAAATAATTAATGAAAACTGTTGCCATAATCAATAAATATTTATTCTCTGTTGTATTTTTTGCATTAATTGCCTGCCAAACAGACGATCAAAACAAAAAAACAGCAGACGAAGAATCGCTTAAATCTTCAGGTAAACCAGATGTAGTAACAGCATTAAATGGAACTACACTAGAACATAGAGAACTACCTGAATCTATTAGAAAACTTTACCAAAAGAAAATGCTAGATGCTTTGGCAGACTATCACAAAGACCCAACTAATCTAGAGCATATAATATGGTATGGTAGAAGAAAAGCATATTTAGGTTATTATTGGCAAGCAATTAAGATTTTCACTGAAGGAATCAGGCTATATCCTGATTCCTCTCAGCTTTACAGACATCGTGGCCATCGCTATATTACGGTAAGAGACTTTGACCAAGCAATTGAAGATTTAGAGACTGCTGCAGAGTTAAGTAAAGAAGAAGACAACTTTATTGAACCAGATGGTCTACCCAACAAAACTGGTATTCCATTATCAAATAATAAATTCAACATCTATTACCACTTAGGCTTGGCATATTACCTTAAAGGTGACTTCTATAAAGCATTAGAAAGCTATAGACAATGCCTAAAATATTCTAATAACGACGATTTACTCACCGCAACTTCTGACTGGTTGTATATGACCTATAACAGATTAGGTATGTCTGCCGAAGCAATTGCACTTTTAGATAGTATACATCCTGAAATGGAAATTGTTGAAAATGAGTCTTATCATAAAAGATTATTGATGTATAAGGGTGAAATGTCTCCAGAAGACTTATTAAATGAAGAGACAATTAAAAACGAAGATTCCGCTTTGTCTTTGGTAACTCAGGGTTATGGTGTTGGCAACTGGTATCTGCAAAATGGAGATACTACAAAGGCATTAGAAATTTACCATTCTATGATCAACAAAAACTACTGGTCTGCATTTGGCTACATAGCAGCAGAAGCAGATTTATTGTTGTTAGATACTACTAATGAAGAAGGCTAAATAAACATAATAAATTAAATGACTGATAAACAAATACGATGGGGCGTTTTAGGTCCTGGAAAAATTGCAAGAAAATTTACAGAAGCAGCATCTAGAGTTAAAAATGCAAAAGTTGTTGCAGCAGCATCAAGAAATATAGAAAGAGCACAAGAATTTGCCGATAAATATAATATCCCAATTGCATATGGTTCTTATGAGGAACTAATGCAAAGCAGTGAGGTAGATGCGATTTACATTGCTACTCCGCACAGTTATCACTATAAATATGCAATAGCCTGTTTAAAACATAAAAAAGCAGTGCTCTGTGAAAAAGCATTGGCAATAAACCTCAAAGAGGTAAAAGAAATGATTGAAACTGCCAAGACCGAAAAAGTATTCTTAATGGAAGCCATGTGGTCTAGGTTTTTACCTTCTATAAAAAGAGTAGTAGAACTTGTAAATTCTGGTGAGTATGGTAAAATAGTAAGTATACAATCAGATTTTGGTTTCAAGGCACCAGTTGATATTAATAATAGACTTTATAATTTAGAACTTGGTGGTGGAGCACTTCTAGATGTTGGTGTTTACCCAGTATTTTTGGTCTCTTATTTACTTGGAAAACCAGCAAATATTCTTACCTCTGCCAGCTTTGCAGAAACTGGAGCAGATGCACAAGGTTCTTTCATATTTGAATATGAGAAAGGTGTTCAAGCTGCTATTACCACTTCTATTATTTCAGATTCTTCTATCATTACCCAAATCAATTTAGAAAAGGCAAGAATTGAAATTTGTCGACCTTGGTACCAACCTAGCGCGATTAAAATTTATTCAGACCGCTTTAATTATCAATATGAAGATTTTAAAGTGAGTGGCCAAAATGGATACGAATATGAAATAGAAGCAGCTTCTACAGATATTTTAGATGGAAAAACCGAGAATGAGATGATGAGTCACCAAGACAGCCTTACACTTATGGAATGTCTGGATACAATTAGAGAGCAAATCGGTTTAAAATATCCTGGTCACGACGATTAATTTTTATGCAAAAAAAACCAGCTAAGCCTTTTATATTTAAAGAGTTTGTTGTTCATCAAGAAAAATGTAGTCTTAAAGTCAACACTGATGGCTGTTTGCTCGGAGCAGTTACAGTTAAAGATTTGCAGAAAAATAAGATCGATTCAACTACTAAGCTGCTAGATATTGGAACTGGTACAGGAGTAATTGCATTAATGTTAGCTCAAAAATTTGAAGCTGATATTGATGCAGTTGAAATTGATCGCGATTCTGCTCAACAAGCGATTACGAATTTCGAACAAAGCAAATGGTACGAAAGGCTTAACTGTTTTCATAACAATATAGAAGATTACGCAAAGGAAAGCACAAATCGATACGAAGTAATTGTTTGCAACCCTCCTTTCTTCGAAAATGCCACAAAATCTCCATATGTTCATAAAAACCTATCTAAGCATAACGACTCCCTCCCATTTAAAACATTAATAAAAGCTGTAGAAACACTTCTCACGCCCAAGGGTAAATTCTATATTATTTTACCTACAGACGAAGCGAATAGATTTATTCAGTTATTACCCAAATATTCGCTTTACATCAACTATCAATTAAGCATAAAGCCGATTAGTTATAAAAAAGCTCACCGAATTATTTTAATCATTTCACCTATAAATCAACAGTTAAAAGAGGATGAGTTTAGTATTAGAAACGAAGATTCTTCCTTCTCAGAAGACTATAGTTCCCTATTAAGAGATTACTACATAGTATTTTAGTATTTTTTAGCCCTTAAATATTGTGAGCTTAATTAAAATAAAGTAAATTGTAGTAGTACTTTCAACTGGGTATCCTCAAACTTTTTGTGTCTTACTATCTGATTTTTTTTCTAAACTAATATTCTATATTGTTCATGAAAATATTACTCACTGGGCTGTTGTGTTTCGGATTGTGGGCTACAGGTACAACCTATTGGTATCTGTGTAAAATTGAAAATTTATGTTTGGGTACAACCAGTAATAATATTACTGCAGAAAACATAAAAGTGTCTCCAGAAGAAAGTACAATAGAAAAAGATATAGATAGTACAGAAACAGATATCTTACACAGTAATGACACCTCAGAAATAATAATTGATAGTATTTCCATAGACCCAAAAACCAAGGTTTTAGATGAAGCAAAGGGCATTACACAACAAATGACTTTTCATTTTGACTTTGCTACAATAGATATACAAGAAGATTTATCTAAGAATGAATCTTTTTTAAACTTGATATCATACCTAAAAGAAAATACTGGCAAAAAAATTACTATAACAGGACATACAGATAATGTTGGAGATGAAGCCAAAAACCTACAACTAGGCCAAGAAAGAGCTGAAAAGGTGAAAGAAACTTTACAAAAGTATGAGATTGATACTCACCGTATTGATGCTAAAAGTATGGGAGAATATGAACCTCTCAGTACTAATAAAACCAACGAAGGAAGGCAAAATAACAGGCGAGTAGAAATATTAATCAAAAATTAACCAACTGTGTATCACATTAAATCTACAATGATATAATTAAGTAAACTTCTGATAATTTGAATCACCATGACTGAAAAAGCCATTTTTTTTATTATCGCCCTCTCAGTGGCTGCTGCAATAGGTTATATTACTGCGTGGCTATATTATCGCAGAAGATGGAAATTTCCATTAGAGGAATTACAGGGTGAAATGCTTCAACAAAAAATCCAGATAACGAAGTTGGAAAATGAAAATGAGCAATTAAAAAAAGAAATCAATTCTCTTAAAAAGGAGAAGACACTCCAATTTCAAAACGAAGCAGAATCTGTGGAGGTAGGCTCAGTAAATTCAAAATCTGAATTAGAGAAATCTGCTTTAATGGAAGAAGTTGCAAACTTAAGATCTCAATTAGATATAAGACCTCAAGAAGACGAATACTTACTGCTTAAAAAAGAAAATAAAACACTCTATACTAACAACAAGCAGGTACTGCTTAAATTAGAAGAACTCCAAAATGAACTGAATGAGTGTAGAGCAAATGCAACTAACCAAAAAAGGCTTTTTAACGATGCTGATATCAGTGAGAAAGATGATTTAAAAGTGATTCAAGGCATTGGCCCTTTTATAGAAAAAAAATTAAACGACATTGGCATTTATACTTACAGACAGATAAGCAGTTTTGATGATCATTTAGTAGAAAGAGTAACAAATGCCATAGAATTTTTTCCGGGGAGAATCCAGAGAGACAACTGGGTTGGCCAAGCTCACAAGCTATATAAAGACAAAATCAAGACACCCGAACAATGATTATTTAGTCTGAATAATAGATATTTACCACTTTTTAAAACTCATTTTTCTGGCTGAAAAATGAGTTTTTTCATAGTTAATTGTCAGTACAGTACATCATAGTTATGTAGTTGGTAAAATATAGATTTGGTTTTAAAAAATTTTGGAAATGGAAGGATTAAGTTCGAGAATAGTAGAAGTAAACAGTAGTGCAGAACAAACTCATACAAGAAAGTTTGAAATTCTGGCTGAAACGCTAGAAAAAGATGGTCACAACATTGAGAAGCTCTTAGATAAAATTTCATCATTTCAAGTAGCTATACCTAGTTGGGCATTAGGTACAGGTGGTACAAGATTTGGAAGATTTCCCGGGGGTGGAGAACCTGGCAGCCTCGAAGAAAAAATACAAGATGTAGGAACCCTTCACGCATTAAATGCATCAAGCGATGCCATATCATTACACATTCCATGGGACATTCCGAAAGACACAAATGCCATTAAAGAATTAGCAGCTTCTTACAAGCTAAAATTTGATGCGGTAAATTCAAACACTTTTCAAGATCAGCCAGATCAAGATCATTCATATAAGTTTGGTTCTCTCTGCCACTCAGACCCTGCGGTGAGAATGAAAGCAGTTGAGCACAATATTGAGGTAATTAAATACGGAAAGGAACTTGGTTCAAATGCATTGACAGTTTGGCTAGCAGATGGCTCTAGTTTCCCTGGTCAATTGAACTTTAGAAAAGCATTTGGCAATACTTTAGATTCTCTAGAGAGAATTTATGAAACACTACCAGACGACTGGAAAGTTTTGGTAGAATACAAACCTTTTGAGCCGTACTTCTACTCAATGGTAATTCCAGATTGGGGTACCTCTCACCTACTCGCTAACAAACTCGGTGAAAAAGCTTTTTGCCTTGTTGATTTAGGTCATCATTTACCAAATACCAATATCGAGCAAATTGTAGCTACTCTAATGATGGAAGCTAAACTTGGAGGTTTCCATTTTAACGATTCTAAGTTTGCTGATGACGATCTTACTGTTGGCTCAATGAAGCCTTACCAATTGTTCTTAATATTTAATGAACTGGTTGAAGGTATGGAAGATGAAAAATCGGCTAATCCGGTTCCGGCATGGATGATAGATGCAAGCCATAACTTAAAAGACCCTCTTGAAGACCTTTTACAATCTGTAGAAGCCATGAAGCTTGCTTATGCTCAAGCACTCATTATCGACAGAGATAGTTTAGAAAAATATCGTGAGTCTAACGATGTATCTATGGCGCAAGAAGTTTTACAAAATGCATATAGAACAGATGTAAGACCTTTACTTGCTGAGGCAAGAAGAAGATCAAATGCTGCAATTAACCCGCTTGATACTTACAGGAAACTGCAAATTAGAGAGCAATTAATTCAGACCAGAGGATCAAAAACCATCGCAACTGGTCTTTGATATTCTCTTTTACCAACTAAAACATAAATTGTAAATATGAATATTGAAACATCTAAAACTAAACCAGCTAACAAAGCGCAGGGTGTAAATGAATACGAAAGAGAAAGAGTTCCAGATAGTAAATTAAAAGGAATAGGAAGTTTTGTTGGTATGTATGCCGGTGAACATGCCGCAGGAACTGAGTTTGTAATAGGTCCTTTATTTGTCGCTCACGGAGTTAGTGCAGTAGAACTTGTTATAGGCCTGCTTATTGGTAATTTGCTAGCTGTATTAAGTTGGGCACTAATCTGTGCACCAATTGCAGTTAAAAATAGAATTACACTCTATTATCAGTTAGAAAAAATCTGTGGAAGCAAATTAGTCAACTTCTATAACATCGCAAATGGTTTAATGTTCTGTTTTCTAGCAGGCTCGATGATAGCCGTTTCAGCAACTGCTATTGGTATTCCATTTAACATGAAAATGCCCGGGTTAAACGATTTTTACCCAAACAGCATCTCTTGGATTTTGGCCGTATTCTTTGTTGGTGCGATTATCACAGTTGTAGCAATGAGAGGTTATGAAATGGTAGCTAAAGTTGCCAATATTGCTGCTCCTTGGATGATTCTCGTATTCTTATCTGCTGGAATTGCTGTGTTGCCAGAGTTAGGTGTTTCAAGCATTGGTGAATTCTGGTCTGTTGCAAAAGAAAAAATTTGGGTAGGTGCTACTGCCAGCGATGTAAGCAAGTTTAATTTCTGGCATGTTACATTTTTTGCATGGTTTGCTAATATGGCGATGCACATCGGTATGGCAGATATGTCTGTATTGAGATATGCAAAAAAATGGCAATATGGTTTCTCATCTGCAACTGGAGTTTATATTGGGCATTACATGGCTTGGATCGCCGCTGGTATTCTTTATTCTGTTGTTTTAATTCAGATCGTACCAGAAGGCTATACACTGGCTGAGTATCTTCCTCAAGTTACTTCGGGAGATTTACCTCCTGTAGCTCCGGGTCCATTAGCTTTTAACGCAGCTGGTTTAGCCGGTGCAATTTGTGTAGTAATTGCAGGATGGACAAC
This sequence comes from Chondrinema litorale, assembly GCF_026250525.1. Taxonomy (GTDB): domain Bacteria; phylum Bacteroidota; class Bacteroidia; order Cytophagales; family Flammeovirgaceae; genus Chondrinema; species Chondrinema litorale. The sequence goes on along the minus strand of NZ_CP111043.1, from coordinate 4,375,759 downwards.
AGCCAACCCGACCATTTACAGAGCAGGTCTTGCATTTCAATCAATTTTTCCGAAACAAAACCGAATGCAAGTTACAATGATTGCCGGAGCTGTGGCGACCATTGGAGCAATCTTTCCTGCGCTAGTAATGAAGCTATTAGACTTTGTAGCTCTCTATGGTTTAGTATTGATGCCAATGGGTGCTGTGATCTTTATCGATCATTACTTTATGAAGAAGTTTAACTTACACTCTAACTATGCAGAACTAGCCGGAATTAAGTTTAATGCACCAGCAGGAATTGCATGGATCGTTACACTTTGTATCTGTGTAGGGTTAAATATTTTTGGTGGAGTTGAAATATTCTTCTTAGGCTTACCGGGCTGGTTTATAGCTGCAATCCTTTACATAGTTAGCAGCAAAATCGCACAGAAAAAACAGCTTGTTATAAACTAATTATAAATATGAAAATACTAATTATTATCTCAAGTATTATTGGCTTAATACTTACTATTCTGCCATCCATTTTACTTTTTAATGGAACAATTACAGCAGGTCTTCAAAAGAATTTAATGATTGCAGGAATGGTTTTTTGGTTCATCAGTGCACCGTTTCTGATGAAAAAGAAAAATACAGCTGAGTAAGCTAATTTACTTAACCTGTCTTCTAAAGTTATCACAAACTATTGCAGTGGCAACACCTACGTTTAAAGACTCAGCATGTCCGTAACGGGGTATTGTCACTCTGGTTTTAATCAATTCTGATACTTCATCACTAATTCCAGAAGATTCATTTCCCATTACTACTACCGAAGGTTGTTGAAAAGGAATTTCATGTATACTTTTTCCATACATAAATGTCCCTATTACCATGGTTTCTTTAGTTATTTTATTTAAATACTCACAAATGTCTGTATAGTATAAATTAACTCTTGTAAAAGAACCCTTAGAGGCTGAAATTACTTTTGGGTTTTGCCATTCAGCCGTTTTTGTTGAACAAATAATATCTGTAACTTGATACCAGTCTGCAATACGCATTATTGTACCCAAATTACCCGGATCTCTAACATCTTCCAATATCAATGTTAAACTACTAGGGTTAGGCACTTCTTTTTCTGGTCTGTCTTTAACAATGGCTAAAGCCGAATCATTTGTAACAAACGATCCTGCTTTAGCCAGTTCTTTAGCCGAAGTTGGCTCTAGAAGATTCTTTTGAAATTCTGGAAACTCTTCGAGGTATGGTTCAAACTTATCTGTATAGCAAAGTGAATGTATCTCAAAATCAGAGCGTAAAACCTCCAACACATCTTTCTCTCCTTCTACTATAAAAAGTCCTTCTTTTTTTCTGTACTTCTTCTGATTTAGCGATTTTATAAATTTTATCTTATTCTTATTCACTTCGCACTAGTTTAAATTTCAGTTCTTTATCTAATAGACTGTTTATTTATAAAAAATCTACTATTAAATTGTTTAACAAAAACAAATATTCGTTCAATCTTTCATCGATAAATTTTCTCCTTTTTTATAAGCCACCTCGCCACCAACAATTGTATATTCAATTTCGGTATCTAAAAGTTGATCTTCTGGAACATCCATAATATCCTGAGAATAAACAGTGAAATCTGCCAGTTTTCCAAGCTCTATAGAACCTTTAATATCTTCTTCGAAAGCACCATAAGCTGCATCTAGAGTATATGACCTCAAAGCTTCTTCTCTAGTCATTTTCTGAGATGGTTCATAGCCGCCTTCTGGCTCACCTTTAAGTGTTTTACGAGAAACTGAAGCATAAAATGAAGCAATAGGGTTAACTGGTTCAACTGGTGCGTCTGTACCATTAATTACTTTTGCACCACTTTCTAATAGCTTTTTCCAAACATAAGCACCTTCCTCAATTCTTCCTTTACCTAATCTTTCTATTGCCCATGGCCTGTCTGAACTCATATGAATTGCCTGCATTGCTGGAATTACACCTAACTCACCAAACCTTGGAATATCTTGTGCACTAATATGCTGTGCATGCTCAATTCTAAACCTCCTATCTTTTGCTTTTTCTGGATTTGCTTTAAAAGCAGCCTCGTAGATATCAAGTACTTCTCTGTTAGTTCTATCTCCAATGGCATGCGTGCAAACCTGAAAACCATTTGCCAGCCCATCTGCGGTAACTTTTTTCACATATGACATAGGTGTGGTTTCATGACCGAAATGCCCCGGACGATCACTATACTCTTCTAACAACCAAGCACCTCTAGAACCTAATGCTCCATCACCATATAACTTAATTGATCTTATTGTGAGCATATCATTACCAAGACCAATTGCTGGCCCTTTTGCGTACCAATCGTTTAGCAAAGCAGTATCACTGCTACTTAGCATTATATACAACCTCATTTTCATTTTGTCTTCATCAACAAACTTCAAATAAGTTGCAATGTCAAGACTATCCGAACTAGCATCATGCATTCCAGTTAATCCATTTTTCAAGCATTCTTCAAAGGCTAATTCCATCGCTTTACTATTGCTTTCGATACCCGCTTTAGGAACATACATATCTATAATGCCCATTGCTGTCTCATTAAAAATACCTGTTGGATTACCTAACTCATCTCTAATAATTTCACCACCTTCTACTTCATGAACATCCATTCGTTCAGGATCTAAAGTACTTACTCCAGCAATTTCCATTGCTTTAGTATTTGCAAATGAAGCATGACCACTTGCATGTCTTAAATAAACAGGATTGTCTGGAGAAACTTCACTTAATAATTCATGAGTCTGAAAACCTTTCACCAATTTTTCTGGCTGCGTAGTCCATTTACTTTGGTGCCAGCCTCTACCAAGTATCCAATCTCCTGGTTTGGCATTTTTCGCGGCCTCAGCTACCATGTCTACAATTTCATCATAACTGGTAGTATTACTTAAGTCGAGGTTCATAATATTATAACCGATACCTAGAAAGTGTGCATGAGAGTCTATAAGACCGGGGGTCATGGTTTTGCCCTCAAGATCAATTACTTTAGTATTCTCTCCTTTGAACTTTTCAACCTCAACAGTGTTACCAATAAATACTATTTTACCATCATTTACTGCAACCGCTTCTGCTTTTTTATTTTTTGCATCCATTGTATAGATGTTTCCATTTTCTATGATTAGATCATACTTCGGAGAATCTTGACATGATGTAATAAAAAGCGAAATCTTAAATAAAAAAATTGATAGGAATATAAGAGAATTATGTGGGGTATTTTTTACTTTCATAATTATTCAGGTAAATACTAATAAGTATCGATTTAGATATAAAACAATAAAATATTTTATATCCAAAGTTTAAATAAAAAAACCTGAAAGCAAAACCTTCAGGCTTTTACATTACAATTAAACCAATCAGTGATTCCTTCACTGACTTGGGCTAAATAACTAGAGAAGTTCGTAAGCTATTTACGATGTAAGTTTTATTAACAAAAATATTTAAAAAGCACATTCGAAATAGGACAAAACCTAGCCAGCACTATCTATGAATATTAACAAAACTAACCTGAAAGTATATTTTGAAGATGAACGAAGTATTCTTACAACAATCTGGAATACTAGCGAAGACATGCATGAGTCTGATTATCGCTCTTTAATAGAGAAGTATTGCGATTATTTAGATGCTTACCAACCAGCAAATGTACTTATAGATCTAAATAATTCTAAGTTTGCTATTGCGGTTGACACACAGGAATGGGTAAAAACTAAGATTGCACCTTATTACAAAAAGCATCAAACAAGAAAAATTGCTATTGTAGTAAGTGATGATTTTATAGCACAATTGTCTTATGAGCAAATTACAAGAGAGTTTGAATCAAAAGAATTGCTGATTGAATTTTTTACAGATGTTGATTTGGCAACAACTTGGCTAATTGCTGGAAAGAAGCCAAAAAGGGAGTAATATTTTATGAAATAACTTTATTGCCAATAGTCATTCCAATAAATAAAGCACCGAGACCAGCAAGTATGCTTATAACTGCATAGATCAAGCTTGACAGATAGTTGTCTCTTTCAATTATTGCAAAAATCTCACTATCAAAAGTGGAGAATGTACTGAATCCACCACAAAATCCGGTCATAATTAAAAATCGGATATGTGTTGATAATTCTAGTTTTTCAATCACTAATATAGAAGCAAAACCTAAAACCATACAGCTTAAAACATTTGCGGCAAAAGTACCTAAAGGAAAGTTGCTAGCTGGTGTATTTAGCCAAAGTGAAAGTAAATACCTACAGCAACTACCAAGTCCACCACCAATAAAAATCAATAACAGGTTCTTCATTTTTAGTATTTAAAATTAATGGCTTAAAGTTAACTTTAAGGTCTAAATCTGAAAAGAAATTAGCTTTTCAATTTAGTATTTCACATTTATCAATCCTTTTGTAATTATGTATATTTGGATATTTATGACCATTAAACTCAAGATTTATATATGAAAATTTCTGTTATTGGTGCCGGTACAATGGGAAATGGTATAGCACATGTTTTTGCTCAACACGGCAATCAAGTTTCATTGATAGATATTTCTGAGAAGGCTTTGGAAAAAGCACTAGCTCAAATAGTTAAGAACTTAGACAGACAAATTAAAAAGGAATTAATTACTGAAGCTGATAAGACAAAAGCTCTTGATAATATTAGCACGTTTACCACAATTGCAGAAGGGGTAAAAGAAGCAGAGTTGGTAGTAGAAGCTGCTACTGAGAATGAAAATATAAAGTTGAAAATATTTGAAGAAATTGATGCTCAAGCACCATATGAAGCAATTTTAGCATCAAATACGTCTTCAATTTCCATCACTAAGATTGCATCTGTTACTAAAAAACCAGAACAAGTAATAGGTATGCATTTTATGAATCCAGTACCAGTAATGAAACTGGTAGAAGTGATAAGTGGATACCTCACGACTGATGAAACAACTCAGAAAATTATAGATATTTCAAAAAGTATTGGAAAAGTACCAGTAGCTGCTAATGATTACCCAGGCTTTGTAGCAAATAGAATTTTAATGCCTATGATTAATGAGGCGATCTACAGTTTATATAGTGGAGTTGCTGGTGTAGAAGAAATTGACACAATTATGAAATTAGGTATGGCACATCCTATGGGACCATTACAATTAGCAGATTTTATTGGCTTGGATGTGTGCCTTTCAATTATGAAAGTACTATATGAAGGGCTAGGAAACGACAAATATGCTCCCTGCCCTCTTTTAGTTAATATGGTTACTGCCGGACAAATGGGTGTTAAATCTGGCAATGGTTTTTACAACTGGAGCCACGGAACCAAAGAATTGATTGTGGCTAACCAGTTTAAATAAGTTAAGATTTTTCTGATAATTCGAGCCAACGCATAGTTTTTTCATCGATTAATTCTATGAGTTGGCCTACTTTTTCAGAAAGCTCTTGCAAATCAGCATGATCTGTTATTTCACCCGAGCTTAGTTTCTTGTTTACTTCCGTCTTTTCTGTTTCCAGCTTTTCTATTTCGGCTTCTAATTGTTCATATTCTTTTTGTTCTTTAAAAGAAAGTTTTGGCGCGTTAGATTTTTTAGCTGCAGCAGCATTTTCTGCTTCAAGTTTTTGTGCTTTTTCTTTGTCCTTCTGTTCTTTTAAAGCCCTTTGTTCTTCACGCTCTTTATCATCGATATATGCTCTGTAATCTAAATACCTTCCATTAAAATCTGTGATTACGCCATCTCCCTCAAATATAAACAGATGGTCAGTAAGCTTATCCATAAAATATCTATCGTGAGAAACGATAATAATACAACCCGGAAAATTCAAGAGAAAATCTTCCAATACATTTAGAGTAAGCAAATCGAGATCGTTGGTTGGCTCATCCAGAATTAAGAAGTTTGGGTTCTTCATTAATACAGTTAGCAAATAAAGTCTTCTTCTTTCACCACCACTTAATTTAGAAACAAAGTCATATTGTTGCTTTGGTGGGAACAAGAATTTTTGCAGCATCTGTGAAGCAGTAATTTTAGATCCATCAGCTTGCTCTATAACCTCTGCAATGTCGCTAACAACTTCAATTACTTTTTTCTCTTCTTCTAGCTGTATACCTGACTGTGTATAATACCCAAAAACTATAGTCTCTCCATGGTCAATTTTTCCCGAATCAGGTTTAATTTTACCAGTTAGCATATTTAGAAAAGTACTCTTGCCAACTCCATTTGGTCCAACTATACCAATGCGCTCTCTTCTTTTAAAGACATAAGAGAAATCTTTTACAATAGGAAAATCGCCAAAAGACTTTTGAAGATCATAAATTTCCATCACCTTCTTGCCCATTCTACTCATATTCACTTCAACCTCCATAGATTTACTATCAGTATTTGCTGACGCCTTTTCCTTTATCCCTTCAAAAGCATCGACTCTGTATTTAGCTTTAGTCCCCCTTGCTTTTGGCATACGTCTAATCCAGTCGAGTTCTTTTCGCATCAAGTTCTTAGCCTTATCCGTCTCTCGCTGAAGTTGCTCTTCTCTTTCTGCTTTATTTGCTAAATAAGCTGAGTAATTACCTTTATGCCTAAAAAGCTTTTGATTTTCTATTTCTATTATCTCATTACAAATCCTATCTAAAAAGTAGCGGTCGTGAGTAACTAGCAAAAGTGTAAGATTTTGTCTTGCAAGAAATTGCTCTAGCCACTCAATCATATCGAGGTCGAGGTGGTTAGTAGGCTCATCAAGAATTAAAAAATCTGGTTCTGCAATTAACACCCTACTTAAAGCCACTCGCTTTTTTTGTCCACCAGAAAGTGTTTTCACTTGCTGATCGAGCTTTGGAACTCTCAACTTAGTGATTACTTCTTTCAATTTTGACTCATAATCCCAAGCTTTGAGCATTTCCATCTGTGTAGTTGCATCATTTAATGCTTCTAAGTTTTCTTCAGATGGGTCTTGTTCGTACGAATCTAAAACAGTTTCATAAGTTACAACAGCCTTCAACATTTGATTATCACCTCTAAAAAGATAATCTCTAATTGTTTCATTATCCAGAAAATCAGGATCTTGTTCAAGAATTTCAAAACTTATTTCTTTATTAAAGGCTACAGCACCATTGTCTGGAGTATCTTTTCCCGAAATAATATTTAACAGCGTAGTTTTACCTGTGCCATTAGCCGCCACTAGTGCTGCTTTTTGCCCTTTCTCTATCCCAAAATTTATATTCTCAAACAAAACCTTTTCACCAAAAGACTTTGTGATATTTTCAACTGACATACAATTCATACTTCAAAAGTACAATGGCTTTTCATCTAAGTAAAATTTCGAATCGTATTTCCATGAGATTCCCTTCTTTTTTTCTTTATTTATTCAGATAATTAACAAATAGTACGTCTCATTACTTTTATATTAAAGCTCTTCTCAAAAATTTTAATCAGCGATATAAAATGAAAATTATAGTAGCACCAAACTCTTTTAAAGGAAGTATGAATGCATTAGTTGCAGCTAATGCGATAGAGAAAGGATTAACAAAAGCCAATAAAGAATTTGAAATACTAAAAGCTCCAATAGCAGATGGTGGCGACCACTTTGCAGATATTATGGTTCATGCATTAAATGGTAAAATGGTAAAAGTTTCTGTATTAAATCCTTTAAAAGAAGAAATAGAAGCTACATATGGGATTACACAAGATGGAAAAACAGCTATAATAGAAATGGCCAAAGCTTCTGGACTTGCCTTAATTGAAAACAAAAAACTTGATGCGCTGAATGCTACTTCATACGGAACAGGACAATTAATGAAACACGCTATAGAAAATGGTTGCACAAAGATTATTTTAGGAATTGGAGGAAGTGCTACTACCGATGCTGGTACAGGAATTTTAGCTGCTTTGGGGTTTCAGTTTTTTAACAAAGAAAATAAATCGTTTATTCCTGCTGGTGGCACCATTAAGGAAGTTGTAAGTATTGATAATTCTAATACTATTTCAGGTTTAGATAATTGTGAAATCCAAATTGCCTGTGATGTTGAAAATCCATTTTTAGGACAACAAGGTGCAGCAAATGTTTTTGGGCCACAAAAAGGTGCTAGCGAAAGTGAAGTAATTGAGCTTGAGAATAACCTTACCCATTTTGCTCAACTAACAGAAAAACAAACTGGTAAAAAAATCAGTAATTTAACTCATGGAGGTGCTGCAGGAGGTATTTCTGCTGGATTATTCGCATATCTTGATGCCAAACTGATTAACGGTACTGATCTAGTTTTAAATCAACTCGGAGTCATAGATCAACTCGATACAAGTGATGTTGTAATAACTGCAGAAGGTAAATTAGATTTTCAAACATTAGAAGGCAAAGGACCCTATGGCCTTGCTCTAAAAGCTAAAACTGCAAATAACATAGTTATCGCAATTGGTGGAAGTATACCAGAAAAAGATTTATACAAGTTTGAAGCTTTTGATGCACTTTTTGCTTTACCAGACAGTCCTATGAAATTGGAAAAAGCAATGGATGAAGGAGAAAGACTTCTTGAAAACCTTTCATTTCAGATTGGTAAGTTAATTACTTCTCTGAAGACTCAGTCTTCTCGGTAATTTTAATATTGCTAAACCAATCATATGCTTCTTCAACATGCTCAAAAGGAGCAATTTTCACGTTTTTGCTAATATTTTTAAATTGGCTAATTAAGATCTTGGTTTTAGAATCTATATATTTTGTTGGCGGAACCATTATAGCTACTTGCAGCTTAAAACCTAATTTAGCAAATATCTTAGGTATCATAACTGCTGCAAACCAGCTTTTTGTCCTCAAACTACTCTTTCCTAATTTCGTATGATCTAAAATCAACCTATGAACATTCTCTCTTACTGCAAAATCAAGCATATGATCATAAGCAAACTTAAAGGCAGAATAATCTATATCACCTTCTAAACAGATTGATAAGAAATTATATACCTCCGATTTTTGAATTTTTATATTAGGTTCTTCTAGTATCGTTTCCATGTTTTTTTTAACTGCACATTACACTTAATAAGTTACGAAATATTTCAATATTGAGATTAATTTTTTAATGATTATCTTAAAAAGAGAATTAAAAAACAACACATGAAAGAAGACATTGAAATCAATAAAAACATAGACCAATTTAAGCAGCTATGCTATAAATTAACTTACAAACATGATAAAGTTAAACTGGGCGGTGGCGAAAAAAAAATAGCCACTCAACACAGTAAAGGCAAAATGACTGCTAGAGAAAGAATTGATTATCTCAAAGATGATGATGCAGACTTTCTAGAAATAGGTGCATTTGCTGGAGAAGGCATGTATAAAGAATATGGTGGCTGCCCATCTGGTGGCGTAGTAGCCGGAATTACTAAAGTAGAAGGAAGACTGGTAATGCTACTAGCAAATGATGCTACAGTAAAAGCCGGTGCATGGTTCCCGATAACTGCAAAAAAGAACTTAAGAGCACAGGAAATCTCCATGGAAAATAATATTCCAATCATTTATTTAGTGGATAGTGCCGGCGTTTTTCTACCAATTCAAGACGAAATTTTCCCTGACAAAGAGCACTTTGGCCGAATTTTCAGAAACAATGCGATTATGTCTTCAAGAGGTATTTTACAAATTGCAGCCATTATGGGAAGTTGCGTTGCTGGAGGCGCCTACTTACCTATCATGTCAGATGAAGCATTAATTGTCGAAGGAACCGGTTCCGTATTCCTTGCAGGTTCTTACTTAGTAAAATCTGCTATTGGTGAAGATATTGACAATGAAACTCTTGGCGGGGCTGCAACACATTCTGAAATTTCTGGTGTAACAGATTATAAGTGTAAAGACGATAAAAGTTGTTTGGACAAAATAAGGAGTTTAGTTAGCAAAGTTGGTAAAGTTCCCGATGCTGGTTTTAATAGAACAGAAGCAAAAGAGCCAAATAAATCTCCTGAAGAGATTTTCAAAACTTTTCCAGTTGAACGGGCCAAACCATATGATATGCATGAAATTATTGAATGTTTAATTGACAAGGATTCATTTGATGCATATAAAGATTTATATGGCCAATCACTTATTTGTGGTTATGCAAGAATTGATGGTTGGGCTGTAGGAATTATAGCAAACCAAAGAAAAATTGTAAAATCAAAGAAAGGCGAAATGCAAATGGGTGGTGTTATCTACTCAGATTCAGCAGATAAAGCAGCACGATTCATCATGAATTGTAATCAGAAAAAAATTCCTCTTGTATTTTTGCAGGATGTTTCTGGTTTTATGGTTGGTAGCAGAGCTGAACATGGAGGAATTATTAAAGATGGAGCAAAAATGGTTAATGCTATGTCAAATACTGTTGTTCCCAAATTCACTATTTTACTAGGTAATTCGTATGGCGCTGGAAATTATGCCATGTGTGGAAAAGCTTATGATCCTCGGTTAATATTCGCTTGGCCGACGGCACAAATGGCTGTAATGAGTGGAGCTTCTGCTGCTAAAACTTTACTCCAAATTAAAGTTGCTTCTTTAAAAACTAAAGGCCAACAATTAAGTAAAGAAGAAGAGAATAGCTTATTGGAAGAGATACAGGAAAAATATAATGAACAACTATCGCCTTATTATGCTGCTTCGAGATTATGGGTAGATGGAATTATAAATCCAACTGAAACTAGAAAGGTGATTTCTACAGGAATAGAAATGGCAAATTTTGGTGATTACAATAAACCATTTAATGTTGGTAACATTCAGACATAAAAAAATCCCACTTAAAAAAGTGGGATTCCATTTTAATATTTATTTCTTATTAATACTCCCAAAGAAGTGCTTCATATTCCATTAATTGCATTACTGCATTTTGAGCTTCTATTAGAGATCTTTTACTATCACCATATAAATCAACAATTCTATTATCTCTTGGATTCTCATATTTCACCAACATACCATCAGGTAATCTTAGAGTGAATGCATCAGCCAAATTCATATGAGCACCAGCATTCTGAGGATTATACCATATTGCATTTGGGTTGTTTTTGAATAAAGAGTTAGCTAGTTCTTTATAAGAAAAAGAAGCTAAAACTTTATCAATTCCAGTTGGAGTCTGATCAGCAGGAATAACTATAGTAAGAGCTAAAATATCATGCTTCATTCTAGACTCTCTTTTATCAAAGATCATATCTTCTTTCATTTCCAAAACATATAATTGTCTTGGCAAATACTCATCGGGCCCTAATTCAACATTTTCTTCAGTTTCATCTCCCCAAGGGTTTTCATTTTCCCACTCGATATCATCATCGACATTATCTGTCATTGGTATTTTTAACCTTGATAAAAATTCTTCCTTAGACATTGCAGTACTAAGTGAATCATTTTTATATGGTTTAATCATATCATTCTTTACAGCTTCTACTAAAAGCCTTGAAATTTCATTATTATTTGCGAATAACGGTGCATTCACTTTAGTTCTTAAATCCATTCTAAACCAAAGACTTTTCTTAAACATGATATCGTCTTTGCGAACTGGATTAGTTGATTGAGGATTATAAAGCTCTTTGTTAGCAGCATCGTTCTTTGCAATTTGAGCATAAACCCCACTAAATTGAAAGAAAGAAGCCAATAAAAAAACAAATGATATTTTATACATGATCTCGTTTAAGTTGTTACAAATTCAAAAAACTAAATTAAAAGTAGCTTTAGATCATAGAAAAAAGTTTTTATAAATATCACAAATATAGTGCCTTTTAACTATCAAATACCTATATCTGATAATGTATTGCAATAATATTTTTATCTTTTACACATAATCTGTCTTCAAAATCAGATTTATCTTTACTAAAGCTAAATGATTTAGTTATACTAAATCTTTGCTCCTTCAACGTATTTTATACAGATTATATTTTCGAATTTATTATTAATAAAGGCTCAATCTCTAACATGTAAATATCTTAGAAGAGATAAGAAATACACATTGTTTTTTCTAAACAAAGCATCTGCACTTTTGAAAATTAGTTAAGCCTTAACTTTGATATGTCCAATTGAATCAATTTGACAATTATATACTATTTCATCAACTTCACCTAACATGTTTCTCATTGGAACATTAGCTTCCGCTTTTAAATTAATCGATGCAATATCAGCAAATTTCATTACACTCTCAGCGTATAAAATATCTAAAGGTATTTGAAGATGCTTACATATAAACATTGTCTATATATGTTACATTTTTATAGATGAAATAAAAATACTTGTTAAGTTTACTCAAAAAAAGAAGTGAATTTTAATGCAATCAGTTCAAATGATGTCATAAATTATACTCAGGATGCTCTTGGAAATGGGGTAGAATTTGCACAAATAGAAAAGTATGCAATTCCCATATTTATAGGATAAGTATCAAGTAATTGGAATTGCATATAATGCTGCTTACTCTCCAAACTTCTATTTTTTGATAGTAAATAATATATCAACACGAGTGTAAGTTGAATGAAACCAGATAAAAAATTATTTGCATCTGGGAAAAAATCATAAAATGCGTTAGATAGAAATATTGCAAGACAAAGGAGTCACTTTCCAGAAGACTCCAAACATTGGGTACAACATTAAGTGGAAATAAAAAAAGTCCCTTTGATTAAGCATTCAAAAGGACTTTTTTCAACAATAAATGGCTTTATTAAGCGAGCTCTCTTTCAATCTGTGGTATATTAATTATATCAACAGAAATATTATTTAAAGAAGCATGGGCTAAATAATTCTCAATGATTTCAATTACATCATGATCTATGTGAGAAGATCTACTGCCGTCTATTATTACTTTAGAATCTTTCGGTAATTCTTCTAAAAGCCTCATTATACTCCCTTTATTCAAGAAAGAAACTTCCTCTGAAAGCACAATTTTAATTATATCGCTTCCTGATTTATTTTCTTCTTTATGGTAGAAATAAGGGGTTCTAAAATTATTTCTTAGAATATAGAAAATTGCAACTGCCATACCGATCGAAATACCTTTTAAAAGATCAGTAAAAACAATTCCTAAAATGGTAACTATAAAAGGTATAAACTGCATGCTTCCTAGCTTATACATACTTTTAAACAGAGAAACTCTTGCAAGCTTATAACCTACCATTAGTAAGATCGCTGCTAAAGAAGAAAGTGGTATTAGATTTAATATGTTTGGTATTGAAACCACACAAACAAAAAGTAAGACACCATGTATTATAGTTGACATTTTGGTTTTACCACCTGTATTTATATTTGCTGAGCTTCTTACAATTACCTGAGTAATTGGTAAACCACCTATTAAACCAGAAATTATATTACCAACACCTTGCGCTTTTAATTCGAGGTTTGTTGGAGTTACCCTTTTGTATGGATCAAGTTTGTCTGTTGCTTCAACACAAAGTAAGGTTTCTATAGAAGCAATTAATGCAATTGTTAGGGCTGTTATATAAATATCTGGATTAGTAATTTGAGTAAAATCTGGCAAAGAAAATAAACCAATAAACTCAGTGAAATTATTAGCCACGGGTATATCTACTAAATGAAAATTATTTATGTCTTCAATAATTTCATTGTCTAAAGCTAAACTTGGAAAGAAATATTTATAAACTAGATTAATCGCAATTCCTAAAAAAACTACTACTAGAGGTCCTGGAAAAACTTTTTTAATACTTTTCTTTATATAAGAAGATTCCCATAAAATTAAAATAGCAATAGATACCAAAGAAATTATAACTGCTCCAGGGCTATTGTAAATTACAGAATAGTAAATTTCTGAAAGTGTATTGTGACCATCTGCTTGTAAAAATCCCCAGTCACCTTCGGGGTCTCTGTCATATCCAAAAGCATGTGGTATTTGCTTGAGTATCAAAATAATACCAATACCAGCTAACATTCCTTTAATTACAGATGACGGAAAGTAATAACCAATAATTCCCGCTCTAAGAAAGCCTAATATCACCTGAATTAAACCTGCAAAAACTACAGCTAATAAAAAAGACTGAAAACCAAGGAAACCTATTGCATCAAAAACTATAACTGCCAAACCAGCTGCAGGACCACTAACTCCTAGAGGTGATCTACTTATCATTCCTACTACTATACCTCCAATTATACCAGAAATTAAGCCTGAAAATAAAGGAGCACCTGATGCTAGAGCAATACCAAGACATAATGGTAGAGCTACAAGAAAAACTACCAGTCCGGCTGGCAGATCAGATTTCAGATTTCGGAAAATATTATCTCCAAAAGGTGAATTATTGTCTGTCATTTTCAAAAGTTATCCTAAGTAAGTTTAATTTATATATTATATATAGAGGTGATTCTTTTTGATTGAATACAATACTTTTAGATTTTGTTGAATTCATCAAAAATTCAGTCATGTTTTAATTGTAAGAACTTCATACAATGAAAAATTACATAAAACATTCAATACCAAGTAATTAATAGCAATATATTGGTGTATAAAGTATAGTTATAACAAGTATTCTTTCCTTAAATTAAGAGAAATATCGGTCAAGTACAAATAATGTTATTTGTAATATTCTTGTATTAACTAAACTTATCTAAACAAAATCTTGGAAAAAACTCATAATTTTTAAGCGTACAACACCGAAAAAAGCTTCGGCAAATATTTTTGTAGACATCTTAGATGTACCCTTTGTTCTGTCTGTAAATATGATAGGAACTTCCTTTATTTGAAAGTTATATTTCCATGCTTTAAATTTCATTTCTATCTGAAAAGCATAACCTACAAACCTAATTCTATCGAGGTCAATTTTTTCCAATACTTTCCTTGAATAGCATTTAAAACCAGCAGTTGCATCTGAAATGGGCATTCCAGTTATAAATTTTACATATTTGCTAGCAAAGTAAGACATTATTACCCTACTCATTGGCCAGTTAACCACATTTACACCTGTGATGTACCTTGAACCAACAGCTACATCAAAACCTTGATTTTTACAAGCCTCAAATAACCTCACCAAATCTCTAGGATTATGCGAGAAATCGGCGTCCATCTCAAAAATATAATCATATCCTTTAGCTAAAGCATACTTAAATCCGGTAATGTAAGCCGTACCTAAACCAGATTTTTTCTCTCGCTCAATCATATAAATGAGACCATCAAACTGCTTTTGCATCTCTTTTACTTTGTCTGCAGTTCCGTCTGGTGATCCGTCGTCAACTATAAGAATATGTATATCAATATAGAGGCTCAGGATTTCCGATATAATCCCTTCTATATTTTCTATCTCGTTGTAAGTGGGTATTATAACTATCTGTTTTGACAAAGTCTACTCTTTAATCAGTACTATTTCACATTCAAATTTATATAAACTAAAAGTATTTAGCTCATTTCTCTTAAATCTACAGGAACAACTGTAGATACTCCCTGCTCAATCATTGTAATTCCATAAATTACATCTGTAGTAGACATAGTTCGTTTGTTGTGTGTTACAATTATGAACTGAGAGTTTTCTGAAAATTTCTTAATAATATTATTAAACTTATCGATGTTGGCATCATCTAAAGGTGCATCAACCTCGTCAAAAATACAGAATGGAGCTGGTTTTAGAAGGTAAATTGCAAAAAGTAATGCTGTTGCTGTTAATGTTTTTTCACCACCAGATAACTGATTGATGGTTAAAGGTTTCTTCCCTTTTGGCTGAGCAATTATTTCTATTTTAGAATTTAGCGGATCGCTTTCATCCAAAAGAATTAAATCACAGCTATCTTCATCTGTAAATAGAGACCTAAAAACTTCAATAAAATAGCTTCTCACTTTAGTAAAAGCATCCATAAAGTTTTCTTTTGCTACTTTATCGATCTCTGCAATTGTTGTATTTAATGAATCGATTGCCTCTATCAAATCCTTTTTTTGCTCTGATATAAAATCATTCCTTTCTTTTATCTCATTATAAGCCTCAATTGCCATATGGTTAATCGGACCAATATTTTCCATTTTCTTTTTTGTATTGACTACTTTTTCTTTTAATGAATCAAGATCACCCTCATACTCTTCTGTCTCTTCAATTGGCTTTAAAAGTTCATCTACATCAACTTCAAACTCCACAGAAACCCGCTCTTTTACCGATGCAGTTTTCATTTTCTCCTGATTAATCTTATCCTTTAAATCTAAAATTAATCCTTCTAACTGCTCCTTTTTTCGTTGGTACTCTCTAATTACTTTTTCGTATTCTGCAATTTCTCCTCTAGATGCATAATAGTCTTTCTCTGCTTCATTTACTCCTTCTTCTATACTAGATTTCTCATCGTACATACCAACGAGTTCGTCTTCGTTGTTTCCACTGGTTTCTTGCATCTGTACAATCTCTTGCTCAGTATGCTTTAAATCTTCTTGATGATTTTCAATTTTTGCCTTCCCTCTGTCAAAAGCATTTTCTTTATAGCTTATCTCTTTCTCTATACTTTCAAATTTGTTGTTATAAGTATGATATGAGATATTATTTTGATTAAATGCAGCAGATTTCTGATTGAGTAATTCATTTTCTTCTTCTAATGTTGCTCTTAAATCGTCTTGATTTTCCTCAAAGTAACTCAACTTACCTTCTTCATCTTCTAGCTCAGGATGTAATTGCTCAATAGTTTCACGCAATTGGCTAAGCTTTTCTTCTATGTTCTCTCTCCTATTTTGCTGATCAAGAAGCAATTCAGAAAATTGTTCTTTTTTCGTTACAATACTTACATTTTCCTGTTTTAATATGCTTATTTCTTCTTGAAGCCTACCTATTTTGTCTTTTTGAGATTCGCTTTTTAAGTAACTAATATCTTGAATCTTCTGATTGATTATTTTATCAAGATTTTTATTCTTGCTTTGTAGTTCTTTAATCCTTTCAGAAAGCTTTTCAAGGTTTTTAGCTCTACCAAGTTTCTTACCTTCAAACAAACCAACAGAACCTCCCGAAACACTGTATTTCCTTTTAATTACCTTCCCATTTTGAGTAATAAAGGTGAAATCATTATCTTTTGGAATAGACTCCTGATTCGAAGTTACTACATAAACATTATCCAACATGTAATGCACCAACTCACGATATTTATCGTCAAACTCAACAATGTTTATAGCTGGTATTGCATCTTCAAATTGTCTTTTAGCTGATGGAGAAAAGCTTTTAAATTTATCTAGCACTAGAAAATTCCCCTTTCCTTTAGCCGAATCACTTAAAAGATTTACAGCTTCCAAAGCCAAGGCTTCATTATCGAGAATATAGTAGTTTAGATAAGGCTCCAAATAATTCTCAATACAAACTCTGTATTTTTCTTCTGCAGCAATAATATCTGAAAGAAGCGGGAAGTTTTTCCCCCAGTTGGTCTGCTTTTTTAAGAATTTGATCGCTTGAGGATAACCTTCCAAATTATCAACCATAGACTTGGTTAGGTTGTACTCATTCTGTTTAGCATCTAGTTCTCTACTCGATTTTGCAAGTTCTTCCTTTAACTTCTGTAAAGAAGCTTCAGCAGATTCTATTTGAGTGTCTAGTTCATTTTGCCTAAATTCTGCTCTTCCTAATTGCTCTTGCTTTTCAGCAAGTTCTTCAGTCAGCTCTCCTAATTTAAAATCAAACTCATCTAAACTAGCACTTTTCTCTGTAGATTCAGTATGCTCTTTTTCCAACTCCTGCATCAAAGAAGATTGCTGCACTTGGCTGATCTCTAAATCTTTTTTGAGCTGATATACTCTGTTTTGTCGAGTTTTAAACTGGAGTGAAATTTCCTTTAATTGTTCTTTTAATTTATCAGTACTTCCCTTTTGATTTTCAAATTCCTGTTTGCTTTTATCAAGTAAAAAAGTTGCCTCTTTAATCTGCTTTTCCAGACTTTCTTTTTCATTTAAAAGACCTTCGATACTAAACTTGGCTCTCTCATTACTCTTTAGCTCTTCTAATAATTGACTTTGTAATGAATTAGCCTTCTCTGTTAAAAATCTAAGCCTTTCACTCTTTATCTTCTTTTCACTCTCAAATTGCCTGATTTTATTAACATGGTTATTTAGTGTTTTTTGTCTTGAAGAAAGTAATTGTTCCTTTTTAACTAATTCCAGTTTCTCCTTTTCTAAAGCTGCTTCACCCTCCGACTGTTGTTTCTGGATAGAAAGTTTTTGATCAGAAGCATTTTCTATTTCTTTTTCAATTATAGCAGTTTTCTCAACTTGGTCTTTCAGCAATTCTTTTGCTAATACAATACTTAGTTCTTTGTATTCTTTTTTAAGTTTTAAGTAACGTTCTGCCTGTTTTGCTTGCCTTTCCAGAGATCGCATATTCTTACCAATCTCATGCAATAGATCTTCTACCCTTTCTAAATCGTCACTAGTATCTGCTAATTTCTTAAGTGTCTCTTTTTTCCTTTTCTTGAATTTAGAGATTCCCGCAGCTTCTTCGAATAATTGCCTTCTAGATTGATTTTGATCGTTTAAGATCTCATCAACCATTTTTAACTCGATAATGGCATAACTATCTGAACTTATACCAGTATCCATAAAAAGCGACTGAATATCTTTTAATCGGCAGGTTACACCATTCAACAAATACTCACTGTCTCCACTTCTGTAATATCGACGAGTAATTGTAATTTCAGAATATTCTGTAGGAAGTAGATTTTTGGTGTTTTTAAAAGACAAACCAACCTCAGCCATTTGTTGAGCTTTACGGTTTTTTGTACCATTAAAAATTACATTTTCCATTTTTTCGGAACGTAAAGCCTTGCTGCTTTGCTCGCCCAATACCCAGCGTATAGCATCAACCACATTAGATTTACCACTTCCATTTGGACCAACTACACCAGTTACTCCTATATCAAAGTTTAAAACTACCTTTTCGCCAAAGCTCTTAAATCCCTTTATTTCGAGTCGTTGTAATAACATTGAGAATATTTGATTCAAAAATTGATTCGAATAGCATGCCCGGATAAATATCCTCATCGCTGCCTCCAAGATAAGGAAAGCAAAAATAAAATTATTTTATAGATTTGAACACAAAGCCCGAATAGTAATAGTAAATAATTTACTTTTTTATAATTTGGTTGCCTGAAATGAGCACTTAAGTTTGTTTTAATTTATATGGAACAATTAATTGAAATCGCATTTTCTGTTGTCGGTCTAATTTTATACTGGTTACTTACTTCTAAAAAAGCAAGATTCAAAAAGAAAAAACCAGAAAGAGTTAGCCCCCCAAGACAAAGAGCTGGACAACAAGCTGCAATGCCAGTAGAAGAAAAGTATGAAGAGCCAGAACCAGTAGATGATTTGCCAGATTTTGACGAAATGGAAAATGATTATGAGGAAGAAGATGACTATGAAGAAGAAAATGCCCCCTCAACATTTCAGGAACTGTTAGAACAATTTTCAACCAAAAAGAATAGAAAGCCTGTATTTAGAGCGCCAGCAGAAGAAACCAAAGCTGAAACTTTTAGAAAAGAAATTAGAAATGATACTGAAGAAGAATATAAACCGATTCTTCAAAGTAGTAGAAGATTAATGCAACCAGGAGAATATACTGGTTCTATTCTAAAAAAATCGATTGAAGATTTTCCAAAAGCAACCATTACAGTACCAGCTTTGCAACAAGGAAATAGAAAGAAGAAAAAAACGAATAAAAAAGTTGCTAAGCTATTCAAAAACAAAAACAACCTAAAAAATGCTTTAATAATGAAAGAGGTAATCGATAGAAAGTATTTCTAATTCTTCTTTTTGAATCAAATATATAAAGCAAAAAAAAACCTTCTAACTAAGCTAGAAGGTTTTTTTATAAATCTATATCAATTAAGATAATTTTGAGAAATCGTAAGTATCTAAGAACTTAGTAGTAAAATTACCTTTTTTGAAATCTTCATTATCCATTAAATCTAAATGGAAAGGAATTGTTGTTTTAATTCCTTCAATCACAAATTCTTCTAATGCTCTTTTCATTCTCACTATAGCTTCTTCTCTAGTTTGAGCATATACGATTAATTTAGCAATCATAGAATCGTAATAAGGAGGAATAATATAACCTGCATAAACGTGGCTATCTACCCTAACACCAGCTCCTCCTGGGTAATGCAAATTAGTGATTTTACCCGGACTTGGTCTAAAATTGTTAGCAGGATCTTCTGCATTAATTCTACATTCGATTGAATGACCTTTTGGGAAATAACTCTCTCCTGAAATAGGAATACCAGCAGCAACTTTAATTTGTTCTTTTATCAAGTCGAAATCTGTAACCATCTCAGTTACTGGGTGCTCAACCTGAATTCTGGTATTCATTTCCATAAAATAGAAATCACCATTTTTATCAACCAAGAATTCGATTGTTCCAGCTCCTTCATAGTTTACAGCTTTAGTACCTTTAATAGCTGCTTCACCCATTCTCTTTCTCAAATCATCAGTCATTACTGGTGAAGGACTTTCTTCAACTAGTTTCTGATGTCTTCTTTGAATTGAACAATCTCTTTCAGAAAGGTGGCAAGCATTGCCTTGCTTATCTCCAAATACTTGAATCTCTACGTGGCGCGGCTCTTCAAGGTATTTTTCAAGGTATAGCCCATCATTACCAAAAGATGCTGCTGCCTCTGCTCTAGCATTATCCCAAGCTTTTTTAAACTCCTCGTCATTATAAACTACGCGCATCCCTTTTCCACCTCCACCAGCAGTAGCTTTCAAAATAACAGGGTATTTAATATCTTTTGCCAGTTTAATACCTTCTTCTACACTAGCAAGAATGCCTTCTGATCCTGGAATAGTAGGAACTCCTGCAGCTTTCATTGTAGCTTTTGCAGTTGCCTTATCTCCCATTGAATTGATCATCTCTGCAGACGCACCAATAAATTTGATATTATATTCTTCACAGATTTGTGAAAATTGGGCATTTTCTGATAAAAATCCATATCCTGGATGTATAGCATCAGCATTAGTAATTTCTGCTGCTGCCATTAAGTTTGGTATGTTCAGGTAAGAATTAGCACTTGCCGGAGGTCCTATACAAACTGCTTCATCAGCAAATCTCACATGAAGGCTTTCTTTATCAGCTTGAGAATAAACAGCAACCGTTTTGATGCCCATTTCCTTACAGGTCCTGATTACTCTAAGTGCAATTTCTCCCCTGTTCGCGATTAATATTTTATTGAACACGATGTGATGTAGTTAAATTTCAACTTTAGTATGCGTATGGTAATACATACTTTTACCTGATAATATCTGATTGTAATTAAGATGGATCAACCAAGAATAATGGCTGGTCATACTCAACAGGGGAAGCGTTTTCAACTAACACTTTCACTATTTTCCCTGATACTTCAGATTCAATTTCGTTGAAAAGTTTCATGGCTTCGATGATACAAACCACACTACCATTAGAAACATTATCTCCTACATTTACAAATGCATCAGACTCTGGACTAGAAGAACGATAGAAAGTTCCTATCATCGGAGATTTGATAGTGATATAATTTGTTTCAGTGCTTGTGTTATCTTCTTTAACAGGAGCTGCACTTTCGGTTGAAGGAGAAGTGGTTATTTGCTGAGGAATGCTCACTGGTTGTTGGATAACCTGAGGTTGATGTGTTTGTTCAACCAATTTAGCAACTGCCTCACTTTGCTTCTTTACGTGTAACTTAATTTCATCTGTTTCGATATTTACTTCATCTAAACCAGAATTTGCAATGAAATTGATGAGCTCCTTTATTTCTTTTGCTTTCATTATTTATCTATTAAACTAATTTTAAACAGCATTATAATGTTTTATGCCATTTAATTTCAATTAAAAAAAGTTTGGCATAAAATACCAAACCTAATAAAATTTATTGTTTTACTCTTTCTACGTATGAACGAGTTCGTGTATCTATTTTTAATACATCATCCTGATTCACAAATAGTGGTACTTGTATTTCTGCACCAGTTTCCAAAGTAGCCGGTTTTGAAGCATTTGTTGCTGTGTCTCCTTTGATACCTGGTTCAGTATACGTTACCTGTAAAATAACAAATGCAGGTAATTCGCAGCCAATAACTTTTTCGTATTCTGCATGAACTAAGACTTCAACTTCTTGCCCATCTTTCATAAGATCGGCATTTTCAACTAAGCCTTCTTCTATGCTCATTTGTTCAAATGTATTACTGTCCATCATGTGATAGCCAAGATCGTCTTTGTATAAAAACTGATAATCTCTGCGTTCGATTCTGGCAGTTGTAACTTTATGACCTGATGTAAATGTGTTGTCTATCACTTTTCCAGTAGTGATACTTTTTAATTTTGTTCTTACAAATGCAGGTCCTTTACCGGGCTTTACATGCTGAAATTCAACTATTGTAAATAAATCATGGTTGAACTCAATGCATAGTCCATTTCTAAAATCCGCTGTAGTTGCCATTCTAGTCTAATTGACAATTAAAAAAGAAAATTAAATTATATTGATAGTCTGACACAAAAAGACTGGCATTTGTTGCAAGCCTGAGGAAATTTACTTGGTGTTATAATCCCACTTTACGAAAATTGACCCCCAAGTGAATCCACCTCCAAAAGCAGCCAGTATTAAATTGTCACCTTTTTTTAGTTTAGATTCGTAATCCCACAAGCAGAGAGGAATGGTAGCGGCAGTTGTATTGCCATATTTATCGATATTGATCATTACCTTTTCTTCTCCAACACCCATACGTTTTGCTGTAGCATCAATAATCCTTTTGTTGGCTTGATGAGGTACAAGATATGCGATATCATCTGATTTTAGATCATTTCGTTGCATTACTTTATATGCTGCATCAGCCATGTTAGTCACTGCAAATTTAAAAACAGCTTTTCCTTCTTGATACACAAAGTGTTCTTTATTCTTAACTGTTTCTAAGCTAGCTGGTTTTCTACTTCCTCCAGCTTTCATGTGGAGGTGCTTTTCACCAATTGCATCCGATTTCAGGTAGGCATCAATAATTCCGTTTTCGCTTTCTTTGGCTTCTAGTATTACAGCACCAGCACCGTCTCCAAAAATGATACAAGTCGCCCTGTCTTCATAATCGATTATGCTCGACATTTTATCGACACCGACAACCACTACTTTTTTATGAGTTCCACTTTCTATAAATTTAGAAGCGGTAGTTAACCCATAAAGAAAGCCAGAACAAGCGGCGTTGATATCATAACTGAATGCATTTACGGCTCCCACAGCAGTAGCAATTAAATTAGCTGTGGCCGGAAAGAGCATATCTGGTGTTACAGTACAGCAGATTAAAAGATCGATTTCTTCAGGATTGATTTTAGTTTTAGCAAGTAAATTATCTACGGCTTTAATTCCCATAAATGAACTTCCTAAATTCTCCCCTTTCAAAATTCTCCGTTCTCGAATGCCCGTCCTTTCTATTATCCATGCTTCATTGGTATCAACCATTGTTTCGAGTTCCGCATTGGTGAGAATGTACTCGGGCACGTAGCCTCCTACTCCTGTAATTACTGCTCTTCTTTTATCCATCAGAATTTGAAAGTTAGTATTGCACCTGCAAAGTATGAAATCAAAAAGCAATTATCAAAAAATTCATATCCTGAATTTTATCATAAACAATAAGATTATTTATTGATTTAGTGCATCAAAATATGAAAATAATCATAAAAAAAGAGAAGTTAGGTACTTCTCTTTGAAAATCCGGGTAGGAATATCTTATTCTTCTACAACTTCCTTTTCTAAAACAACTTTGCCCTTGTAATACAATTTTCCTTCAGACCAGTAAGCTCTATGCCACATATGAGCTTCTCCTGTAACGCCACAAATTGCAATTGGTGCTGGGCTTAAGCTTTGGTGAGATCTTCTTTTATCTCTTCTCTGCTTCGATATCTTACGTTTAGGATGTGCCATTTTATTCTTATTTAATTTTTATTAAAATTCAAACCTTTTAATTTATCCCAACGGGGATCTGATTCTTCGTTTTCTTGATTTTCTTCTTCTATTTCTTGATCTTCATCGGCAGTTGAAAACACAAATGTTTCTTCCTCATCATTATCATCCTCATCGCTTTGCAAATCTGGATGAATAATTTTTGTCGGAATTGATAACACTAATGTATCATACAAAACTTGAGAAAAGTCAATTTCTGCATAATTAGTAGGTATCATAAAAACATCATCAGACATTTCCTCGTACCGATCACCAAATTTATAATAAAGCTGTTCTTCTACAGACACCGGATAATCAAATTCTCTAAGACTTCTGTCGCAAGTTAATTCAATTGTTCCATTTATTTTCACTTTTACTGTTATCATCGTTTCAGATTTACTGAGGACAATATCAGCATTAAGTGAACCATTCTGCATCAAGTCACTTTCAAATAGCTTAAAGAAATTCTCATCAATTTTAAAATCAAAAGAATATTCTTTGTTTTTTAAGCCTGAAATATCAACAGAATACTTAGTCATTCAAACGGCTTTTAATTTTGAGTTGCAAAGCTAGTAATTATTCAATTAAAAAATTAATAATTTATTAAAAATGCTGATTAAATTATCAGTTTTAACTGCTCTTGAAGCTTAATTTTACTCATTTACACTACCAAAAAGAAATCCACTAATAACTTTTGGATAAAAATATGTCGATTTTTGTGGTAAAGTAAAACCACTAAAACATACTTTTTTTACATCATCTATCGAGATTTCATTGGTAATTAAGGCAATATCTGCATTATTACTGTTAACAGCTGTATAACAAGCCAAAAAGTTTCTTTCAAAATTTATATTATTATTCTTTCGTTGATCTTTCCCTAGAATTCCCAATACTTTCTCAATAAAAAAATAATGTAGCACAGTTAAATCCAGTTTTTTTATTGCATCTGGAAATTTCCAATCTATTTTTTCAATTAATTCTGGCTTTAATTTAATAATACAGGCTCTATTTTTTAGTATAAGTCCAAATGTCCATTGCTTCCCAATAATAATTTCATTTAAACACATTGGATCATCTACTTCTTTTATATTGAAAAACTCAGCAGCTTTAATTAATAAATCGCCTGTATTAAATGACGGATAATTATTTATGATTCTATGTGTAGGTAAAATTCTTAAATTATGAGCTTCCGTATTTGTAAGAAACATCATATGATAATTAAATGCCTCATTCCCATTTTGGGAAACACCTATTTTCTGCTTCTTTTTCTTGTACTGTAATGAGCCTTCATAACGATGGTGACCATCTGCCAAGATAATTTGCCTATCTAGTATAAGCTCTTTAAATTCTTGTATAATAGATTTATCTGTAATAATTGCCAAAGCATCTGTTACTCCCTGATAATCCTCAATTTGATAAACTGGATTTTCCATAGCTTCATCCATATATTTTTCCAACGTAAATGCTGGATCAGTATACAGACCGTGCGTAGGACTCACATTCAACTTTGTTGCTTCTAGCAAGCTAATTCTATCATTCACTGAATGAGGCATTGTGTTTTCATGCCTAAGAATCACATTTTCAGCATAATCGTAGGCCTTAATCATACATATAAAACCTTTTCGGCAATGCTTAACTGGATCATTCGGTAAATAGAAATATTGAAAATACACATATATACTTTCAACCTCATCTTGTACTATTACCTCATTTTCCTTCCAGCTATTTAACGATTTTAAAGCTTCTCTGGCTGGGTTTTCACCGAGAGGTACAGAAAGATGCATACTATTGTATGGCTCATTATATAATTGCTTTCTTTGCTTTTCTGAAATAACATCAAATAAAGGAGCAATTAGTTTGTCAATATTTTCGGTAAATCTCGGATGATAACGCCAAGCTCGAAAAGGCTTAATTTCAGCCATATTTTATTTATTTACTATAGAAGGAAATTTTGAATTGAGAATACTTAATGCATGATTAAAACGGTTTTCACCCGTACCTGATATTATAGAAAATGGCAATCTATTCTCTTTTAAATATGTATGCATTTTACCAAACAACACATCTCTTACTTCTGCACTTTCCCTTTGCGGGTCATATTCCCATTCTATATCAGTATTACATAAAAAGAAAAAGTCGTAGTTTACACTAGAAAGCATTCTCATTATACCTTCAGGCACATTATTATAGTAATGCTCAGCATAAATTGCATTAGTATGTAAGCAAGTATCATAAAACAATATGCCTGAATTATTTTCTTGTATTGCCTTTTCAGAAGCTAATTGACCTATCGCAATATTTAAAAGTTCGCCTTCAGTAATAGTTATTTGCTTACTTTTCATCAAATCAGGCTTAGAAAGCTCTCTTGCATCTACATAGTACCTCAAAAATTCGGGATTCCAAACTGTACCGAAATGTGATGATAACTGTTTTGCCAAAGTTGTTTTACCCGTTGACTCAGGACCAAACACTACGATTTTTAGAATAACCGAATCAGTATTAGAATTAATCAATTTGAAAGTATCAATTACAAGAAAGTTTTAATTTTTTCAGCAGTAGCCTTTAGCTCTTCCTGTGTTGGTTTTAGCTTAGGTCTTGTAAAGTTGATATCGTCTATAGAATCTAAGGGCACTAAGTGTTGATGCGCATGTGGCACTTCTAAACCAACTATTGCTATACCTATCCTTTTACACGGAATTGCCAATTTTATAGCTTTAGCTACCTTTTTACTAAATACCATTAGATCAGCTAACAAGTCATCATCCAGATCAAATATATAATCTACTTCTTGCTTAGGAATAACTAGTGTATGACCTTCTCTTAGCGGAAAAACATCTAGAAAAGCTAAAAATTTATCATTTTCAGCAATTTTATGAGAAGGTATTTCACCATTTACAATTTTAGTGAATATCGATGCCATTAGATTTTATTTATTTAAAGTATCTGACAAATATTAAAATTGGCATCTAAAGGTAAAAACTATTGATAAAAATAGTTTCAACATATCTGCATCAAAATCACAATATATATATAAACACTGGGGGACTCTAAGGAAAATGGGAATTGGTATTAATATGAGAATTATTCCCGAATTGGGATTTAATTTAATATTTGGCACGCCTTGAAATAGATATAACTAACTAATAAACAAGCAGTTAGTTATATTTTATTTTTTGGCGGTGAAATTGAATTAATATTTTCAGATTATTAAAACTACAATACCTTTAGAAAAACAACTAAACACTAAAACATGAATACTTTTACTACTACTACAGAATTCAACGCGATAGATAAAATACTTTCTAACTACGAAACAAAACTAAAAAACATTAGAAATGACTTGCAGCAACTTGATAGCAAATTCAAAGAAGTTTCTGGAAGCACTAAAAATACCATTAAGTAGATAAATGATGATAGATGTTTTAAATGCTATTTTTAGAAGGTTCTCTTTTTAAGTTTACTTTCTTTTTTAACAGTTTAAATTACTGTTGATACATTCTTTAATTCCATTAAAAGTTTGTTCTCAATACGCTA
Source organism: Chondrinema litorale (assembly GCF_026250525.1). Classification (GTDB taxonomy): domain Bacteria; phylum Bacteroidota; class Bacteroidia; order Cytophagales; family Flammeovirgaceae; genus Chondrinema; species Chondrinema litorale. The sequence continues at coordinate 4,348,450 of NZ_CP111043.1, read as the reverse complement.
ATTACTATATGTAAAATCAAAAAGGTAGGTTGGATAAATTGCTTTGGCCAATCGAGATATTAATTACAAGTTGATAGATGTTGTGTGTTTCTGATCTTACTGGAGAGTAATTAATTTATCTGATTTTTTATGGCCAAAGCAATTTTAAGATTTCACAAGTTAATACATAAGCCTATGTTATAGCTTAGTATTTAGAGTTTACCTGTTAATAGATAGATGAGACTTCCTATTTAATGATCAGGAAAAACTTGTCTGGGTTATAGACAATTGATAGTAATAAATTTTAGATTAGAATAGACAGGTAAATAAAAACAATTTAAAGCTAGAATATTTCCTTATCTCGAAATATCCATCACTTCAAACTTCATAGTTCCTCTAGGCGCTTTAATTTCAGCAATTTCACCTATTTTCTTTCCAAGTAAACCTTCGCCAAATGGAGAATTTACTGAAATTTTATTTTGCTTAAGGTCAGCTTCTTCTTCAGCAACTAATGTATAGTTTAACTGCATTCCATTAGCAACATTCTTTATTTTAACAGTAGAAAGCACAGAAACTTTTGAAGTATCTACTTTTGACTCGTCAAGAATTCTTCCTTTAGCAACTTGAGCTTCTAATTTAGAGATCTTTAATTCTAGTAAACCTTGAGCATCCTTTGCTGCATCATATTCGGCATTCTCACTAAGGTCTCCTTTATCTCTCGCTTCTGCTATTTGCTTAGCAATATCTGATCTGCCTTTGGTTTTTAACTCGTGCAATTCTTTTTTTAATCTGTCGAGTCCTTCTTTAGTGTAATATGTGAAACCTGACATAAAATTATATTTTATATACCACAAAAATAAAAGTAACGACTCAACAGATTGAGCCGTTACTCTGTGAAAAAACTCTACAAATGTAGTTAATTTAGGTGAAATTCTAAAATAAATTTTTACGCTAAGCTTATTCTTAAATAGGATATTTGTATTATTTTTTAGTCAATCTAACTTAGATTGAAGCTTACTTAAATAAGTATCACAATAATTTTTATTAACTTTAGGGGATTTAATTTGCTCAATTATTAATTTTCCTCAGTGTTTTACCTAACTAATATGATTAACAAAAAGGCAGGATATTTTTTTCTAATTTTTGCCTCATTTACATTTACAATATTTCTCAATGGATGTAAAGAAGAACGTTCAGTTCAATCTTATATACCCAAAGATGCATCTGCTATTATTACATTAAATACTAGTAATATTGTAACAAAACTTCTGTTTCAAAACTTTGAAGGCATTAATCCTAAAATCCTTATAAAATTTACCGAATTATTCTTTTTCGAATCCTCATCAAGAAAAAAGAGCCCATTAAACGAAATATTTAACCAACCAATTTCCACTGGTTTAAATCTACTTGACGACATTTATCTGTATACCAATGACATAGAGAATGAAAATCAAAAATATACAGGTATATTCTGGAAGATGAATGACTCTAAAAAATTTGATGAGTTTTTCACAAACAATGTAAGCAAAAAATATAGCATAACATTAAACAAAACTGAGAACTACAATACAGGTTATTTTAAAGATTATGGCTTTTCTTTAGGATGGAATAAAGAACTGCTTGTTGCCATATTTCCATATAACGACACTAAACCCGGAAACACACTAAATAAACTCAATGAGATTTTTGAGCTAAAACCTTCGGAATCAATTATTGAGGATGATAACTTCAACAATCTTTCTGATTCTGATGATGACATGACTATTTTTGCTCGTCCTTCTCAGTTGAAACCCCTCACTCAAAAATTTATACCAGATGCATTTAATGGTGGTATCAAATACTTTAATGCATTTATCAATTTTGACGACGACCAAGTAAAAATCAACGTTAAACAATACCTAGAGAATGAAGCAATTGCTGTTTATCAAGATCTACTTTCAGAAAACTTACATTCTGACTTATGTGAAAGAATAGATGACAGCGAATTAGTAGCTTTTCTTAACTTCAAATATGATAAAGGATTTATAGCCAAGTTTATTAAATTTTATAATATGCGCTTGGCAATGAAGGCAGTAATTGCAGCTACTGGAGTTCAAGAAAAAGAGTTGTATGAACTTACTGGTGGAGATGTATTTATAGCATATGCTACCAATAGAGATAACCATAACTTTTTAGTAAGCGATAGCAATAACAGTGAGAGACTACCTTGTTTTATTGCTGAACTTAAAACTGGACCCAAAATGCCTTCTTTCCTTGATAAAATGAGTAATAATGGCATTCTCAATAAGCAAGATGATCTTTATAATATGAATGAAATTCTTGGGTATGATGCATATATAAAATTAGAGGATGATAAAATGCTGGTAACTAATGATTCATTTTATGTATTGAAACAAAAAAGAAGAATAATACCAGAACCAGATAGAGAAATTCAGAAATTAAGCTCTGGTTATCCTATCTCTGCCTATATAAACTTCGATAGGTTATTAAAACAGAGTCCGACTTTTTCAAACACCAGTTTTTTAAATGATAATTTTTATGAAGTAGCGAATGTGCTCAAAACTGCATCATTTTACACCAAGCCTTTAGAAGATAATGTTATGAATTCAAGGATTGACATTAAATTTAAAGACGAAAAGGAAAATAGTTTGAATAGCTTAATTAGACTATTTAACATTCTAGAAAAACAACAAGATAAAATCACATCAGAATTATAGATGAAAAAGAAAATAAAACCCAGCTTAATAGATATTCAATCGGAGATGGAAAAAGCTAACAACAGTAAAGACAGGTTAAAAAATTACCTACAAAATGTAGATGTGTTCAAGAAAAAGAAAGAGGGTGAAGATTAATTTCTGCTAGCTAATTGAATTGCAACATCAAGTGCTTTTTCAGAATCACAAAGAGAATCTGGCTTAACTCCTACTCTTTCCCAATTAGTTTTAGTTATTGGATTTATAGCACGCCCAACAGGTATTATAGCAATTAGCGATTCATTTAAAGTATAAGCATTTACCGGATGAGCTCCTCCTCCTGTAACCTCGCCAATTATTTTGGCTCTTTTTAAATGCTTTAGATTGTAGCAAAATTCTTCAGCTCCAGAAAAAGTATAATCACTAGTTAAAAGATAAAGCGGTTTATCAGGCATTCTTTTTCCTCTAATCTCCTTAAGTGTATAAAATTCTCTGGTGATTTGTTCTGGTCTTAAATACAAAGAGTTCAAATGGACAGGGTTTTCATCAAAAAAATAGCTACAGTATAATTGCACCATAGCAGGATCTCCACCTCCATTATTTCTTAAATCTATAATTATACACTTAGCATCTTTTAGCGTTTCCATTGCTTCTGCAACTGCTAGCTCAGACGAATTGGATAGCTTTGGAAACTTATCAAAAGCAAGATATCCTATATTATTATTGAGTATTTTGGCATCTGTTATTCCATAATCTTCACCCAAAGCAACATTAGATAATGAAGTAAAACTTAAAGATTGCTCTGCATTTGCGCGAATTCTAAGATGTTTATCATTCACTACACCTCTCAATTCAACAGTCAATAACTCTGCGAGCGAATCATAAGAGTTAACCTCAGAATACTTCCCTTTAATCAGATTACTATTAATTAAATCTGACATTTGCTTACCTTTTTCTGGAAAAACATAGAAATCTTGTAGGTAAGATGCCAGCTTCACAATTACTTCTTCTTTTTCCGACTTAGAAATCTTCTCCTCAATATCAACATCATTTTTTATAAAAACTTTCGAAAATAAAATGATTGCAAAAGAACAAATTGCCAACAAATATATAATCTTACCAATTGAGGGTTTCTCCATAGTCTTACTTTTAAAAGTTGCACTATTAATAATTGTGTTTCATACAGAAGACAGTCAAATTCTGAAAAGTCACTAAATACTTTCTCCTTTTAATTAAAAGACACTCTTGTAAGCTTTTTGTGACAATGTTTACAGAATTTTCATTTCTTAATCTATTATTTACCTCAAATGAATACTGAAAGTTTCAAATTCAATATTTTAAAAATAAAAAAAGCCTGATTGTAGTAATCAGGCTCTTCAAATATTATAATATTTAAGTCTTATTGAATGTATTTTAGAAATTCACTTTTGATGGCTTCATTTTTAAATTTTCCACTAAAATGTGATGTAACTGTTGAACTTGCATGATCTTCAACACCTCTCATAGACACACACATATGTTTTGCATCCATAACAATTGCAATATCTTCCGTTTCTAAAACTTTTTTAAGTGTTTCTGCAATTTGCACTGTCAATCTTTCTTGTACTTGTGGTCTTTTTGCAAAGTACTGTACAATTCTGTTAATCTTAGACAGCCCAATCACTTTACCATTTGAAATGTAAGCCACATGTGCTTTACCTATAATTGGCACAAAGTGATGCTCACAATTAGAATTAAAGCTAATATCTTTTTCAACAAGCATTTCATTGTATTTATACTTGTTATCGAAAAGCTTAACAGCCGGAAAATTCTTTGGATCTAATCCATTGAAAATTTCCTTAACATACATTTTTGCAACACGATGGGGTGTTCCCTTCAAGCTATCGTCTGTAAGGTCAAGCCCAAGAGTTTCCATAATCTCTTTAAAGTGATGTTCAATTTTCCGCATTTTTTCATCATCACTTAATTCAAAAGCATCTTTTCGTAAGGGTGTATCATAGGAAGATCCGACATGTTCATCACCAATCTGCTCAATTAGCTCTAGTGACAGACTATCGGACTCCGTTACGTTTTGATTTGAACCTTTTCCGTTAAGATGCAGGGTATTCAACGAAGTTCCGTTCTGTTTCATAAAGGGTTATATTTAAATCAAACTTTTTTTCAAGTCTCGCTCTAATTTTATTATATATAACATAGGCTATATTTTCTGCTGTCGGGTTTAATTCTCTGAACTCGTTTGTATCCAGATTTAAATTTTTATGATCGAATTTACTTACTACCTCTTCTCTAATAATTTTTTTGAGAATTTTTAAATCTATCACATAACCTGTTTCAGGATCAACCTCACCCGTAACTTTTACAATTAAATCATAATTATGACCGTGAAAACTTGGATTGTTACATAACCCAAACACCTCTTTATTTTTTTCGTCAGACCAATTAGGATTATGCAGTCGGTGAGCTGCATTAAAATGTTCTTTCCTGTAAACAGATAATCTCATTCAGTATCTAATTCAAATTATGTAGCTGTAAAGTTCAGGCAGGCATTTCTTTATACAAAACTATTCTTAAGATATTTCCCCCCTTTTTCCGGATTCCTTCAAACATCCTCGTTAAAACTCTTATTACTTGAATGAAGTTCCTTGATTTTGCGAAGGTAACCATATGATTATAAATTTTGTTTAACCTTTTATGAAAATAATTAAACAATAAATGAGTAACGATTTTGATGCTTGTGTTGTTGGCAGTGGCATAGCTGGTTTAAGTGCGGCAAGCTTACTGGCTAAAGAAGGTCTAAAAGTTTTAGTTTTAGAGCAAAACTGGATTCCGGGTGGATGTACAAGTTCTTATCCTCGTAAAGGATTTGTATTTGAAACCGGTGCAACTACCCTTGTAGGATTGGAGAAAAATATGCCTCCTGGCTATTTACTAAACAATTTAAACATAGAAATAGATGCAGTGAAATTGGGTTTGCCAATGCAAGTTCATCTTTCTAATGGTAAAACCATCAATAGATATGAAGCCCTTGACCAATGGATTAATGAAGCCGAGCTCAAATTTGGGATTAAAAATCAAGCAAAATTCTGGAAGTTTTGCTTTGATATAGCAAACTTTGTTTGGGATACTTCCCTTAAACAAAAGTCTTTTCCACCTGATAGATTCTCCGATTTGGTTGATTGTGCTAAAAATGCAAATTTCAAACAATTAAAATACGCTAGATATGCACTAAAGTCAATGAAAAATTTATTGGCAGAATATGGATTGTTAGAGAATCAAACTTTTGTAGATTTTTGTAATGAGCAATTATTAATTACCTCTCAGAATAATATAGAAGAAACAAATGTTTTGTTTGGTACAACAGCTTTGTGTTACACAAATTTTCCTAATTACTATGTAAATGGTGGTTTAATCAACTTAGTTAATCCTATTGTAGATTATATAGAGCAGAATAATGGAGAAATATTATTAAGGTCTGGGGCAACTCAAATCGAAAAAAAAGATGGTAATTACATTATTCATACAAAAGATAAATCTATAAACTGTAAATTTTTAATCTCTTCCATTCCAATAAATAATACACTTCAACTTATATATTTCCCCATTAGATCACAGTTTAATTCAACTAACATTCTACAGTCTGATAAATTGAATTCCGCTTTTCAAATGGGAATTGCTTTTAAAGATGATAAAAAACTTGAAGCGGTTCATCATCAAATTCATTTAGATAAACCATTAACACAAGTTGGTTCTAAAAGCATATTTTTAAGCTTAAGTCATCCCAACGACAGCTCAAGATATAAGGAAAAAGGATATAAAATTGCATCTGTAAGTACGCATGTGCACGATCCAGAAAATAATATTATACAAAATAAAGATGCAGTTGAAGTTGAGATAGTTAACCAACTCGAAAAATTAGGTTTTCTCAATAAAGACAGTATTGCCTATTTGCATTCATCGACGCCAAAAGCTTGGCATAAATGGACTCAAAGGGCATTTGGTTTTGTTGGCGGTTATCCTCAATATATGAAGACCAAACCTTGGCAAATGTTAAGCGCAAGATTAGATGGTGATAAAGCTTATATCTGTGGTGACACAACATATCCCGGTCAGGGAATTCCAGGGGCAGTTTTAAGCGGGATTATCGCATATGAGAAATTGAAGAAAGATCATTTGTAAAAATCAGAATAACTGGTTCCTCAAAATCCTTCTGATGGTTCTAATGGTGAGTTTGCTAACTTTTTGCTCATATTTACTATATATCTCATCTAATGTAAGTCCTCTTTCTAAATCCTCAACTATAAAAGCCCATTTAACCATATACTCACTATTAGGAGTCTGATATTCCAGAATTTTCCTTACTGTTTGAATAGTCGACTTATTTATCTCTCCATGGTGTTGCTCAAATATTTCTTCTGTACTCATTCCTAATTTGAGCTCTTCAGCAATTTTTGCATAGTCTTTCAGGTACTTTTCATTTGCCTCCTGTACCTGCATTTGTGGGTTATTTATAAACCTAAGTTTTTTATAACTCTTGGTAGATTTATTCAACTTGGCAATAGCATAGCTCCTCACTATATTATCACAAATTGTAAGATCGTCTTGTTTCAATTCAAACCATTCTCCTTTTACGCGTTTATGCTGAAATAAAACATGAAGGCTTTGTTCCACTTCATCCATATTGTCAGCCAAATATTGTCTAATTACTTTAAACTCTGCAGGAAGGTGTGTTCTATAAGCAGCAAGTCTTTCGTGGAGGTCTTTTGTTTTACCAATCTTAAAGAGTTTCCCGGTTTTAATAATATATACACATTTTCCTCTGTGAAATTGATGCATTTATTTGGTCTCTTTAATTGAATTATTTTACGAAATTAGAAATTTTTCTCTACTGAAGAAAGAACAATTGCAAAGGTAAACATAGAATATTTTGAATTTAGTGAAATCTGTTAACAGGCATAATTCAAACTTTATTACACTTCATTTACGCTTGTATTTCTTGTATTTCAGCAATGCAAATAAACCTTTTATAAATTTATTTCCATATAGAACACATATATTAATTTTATAATTGACTTATAACCAATCAGTTATTGGACAGCAAATTAATTAAACAGCAAATTAACCCAATAAATTAAATCACTATTTTTTGTTATTTTAAGTATAGCAATACCACATTATAGCTAATACTTAATTTAAAAATAATATATAAAAAAAATTCAAATAAGAAGTTAAATGGGCAGAAGCATGAAAAACTGTAAGTCCATATTAAATAGCAATTCATTAGAAACTAAAGACTTGGCAAACCTTCTCTTGCTAAGCTTGCTATTAAGCATATTTTTTCAGTTTTCATCTTTATCACATCATAGTAATATTCCAAAAGAAGAGAAAGAAGTAAATGAAAAACTCGAAATAGAAGAATCAACTTCTAGAATTTCCACGACAGTAATAAATAGACAAAATGGTGGAGACAGTGGTTTGGGAGTAATATATATCATCATTAATAATGATGTGACCTTACTATTTAAATCATTCCCAACAATAACAGAAATTTCCACTTGTAGCAATTTCGTTTACATTCAAGCTTTTACTCAACTGTACCTTCTCTTCTCTCAATTAGTACTCTACGATATTTAATTCTAGATTCTGAAATACTATATAATTAGCTGATTTACTTATAAATCAGTAAAACTTTTGCGCTCCTTTTCAGATTTCAGATTAGCAAAATTCACTCAGGTTAAAATTAGCCTAATCTGATTTTCAAATTTCATCAATCATTAGACAAGTTCTACCACAGAACATTCTTGTATTTCAATTAGACAGAATTAATCCTGCTATGAAAAATCATTTCAATCATCAACAAGATATTCAGCATACATTATCTTTTGTAAAAAACTTTTTGACTGACAGTGTCAGAGAGGTGAATCCTTGGAACAACATTAAAATCATGCATACAAATCTTAAAGCTGATTTTATGTCTGGTTTAACGGTGGCAATTATTGCACTTCCACTTGCATTAGCTTTTGGGGTAGGTTCTGGGTTGGGTCCTGCCGCTGGTATTTGGGGAGCCATTGCTGGAGGAATTTTTGGAGGCATTTTCGGAGGTTCTAAAGTTGGTGTAAGTGGCCCAACTGGCCCTTTAATGGTTCAACTCGCTGCTATTATGGTAGCATTTCATACTGTGTCTGGTGAATTAGATGTAGTTGCAGCTTTCAGTATCGTATTCTTAAGTGGATTAATACTCGTAGGTCTTTCAATGTTGAGAATTGCTAGGTTTATTTACTATACTCCATATTCTGTTGTCGCTGGTTTTATGTGTGGAATTGGTGTAATTGTAATGCTATTAGAATTTAACACTTTCTTAGGTGTACCTAGCGCTCACAATGTAAAAGAAGCAATAAAGGATGTGCCTTATGCTTTAATGAATGCAAGACCAGAATCACTTTTAGTTTCAATTCCTACATTTTTAGTATTGTTTATCTGGCCTAAGATAACCCAAAAGTATAGTAGACTTCAAGCATTGCCTGCCACCTTAATTGCACTAGCAATTGGTACAACAATCGCCAAAGTTTTAGATTTAAATATTTTATATATCGGTGAAATACCTACTGGTTTGCCAACATTACACATACCAGAATTTTCGAAATTTGGAGATTATTTCTTGCCTGCACTCTCTTTGGCTGGCCTCACAATATTTGACTGTTTGCTCACATGTGTGGTGGCAGATCAAATGACTGGAACAAGACACAGTAGCGATAGAGAAACATTTGGGCAAGGTATTGCAAACATGGCTGCTGGTTTATTTGGAGGTCTCACTCCTGCCACTTCAACAATGAACACTGTTTCTAATATTAAAACCGGAGGCAAAACACCAATGGCATCCGTATTTCATGGACTTATCTTACTTGCAGTAGTATTAGGTTTAGGTCCACTAGCAGAAGGAATTCCTATGGCTTGTTTGGCTGCAATTTTATTAAAAGTTGGAATTAATATTCTGGATTACAGAATAATTCCGGTGCTTCATAAACTTCCATTTAACGACATGATCGTTTTCTGGTCTGTATTACTAATTACTATCTGGCAAGATTTGTTAGTTGCAATGGGCGTAGGTGTAGCTTTAGCATTCTTTAGGTTCGTACAAGAAATTAGCACTGCCTATAAGCATCAAATTTCTTATCTAGACAAAAAAGAAAAAACTCATTATAACCTTGATGAAACTCAAGAAAAAGTAAAACTTTTAAAACCACAAGGCCCATTGTTTTTTGGTGCGGTCGACTCACTAGTTAGATCATATCAAAAAGCAGCTAAACACCATATTTTAATTATTGATTTAAGTGATGTAAGTATGTTAGATTTAAGTGGAGCTTATGCGCTCGAAGATTTAGTTAATGATACAGAAGCAAAAGGAATCAAAGTAATTATTACAGGAGCTAGTTCTAAAATTGAAAAAGTACTAGAAAGTGTAAAAGTTGTTGATCACTTAGGGAAAGATCATTTCTTAGAGATACAAGAGAATAAAATCAAAAACTTTAACCCTTATAAAATAGCTGGATAAAATTCAGCTATAACAATATCAGCAAAATAGATTTAAGTCTATTTTTATTAATCCATTTTTCTGATTAATATTCAAAAACATTCATTCTATGAATTAGGATGAATGTTTTTTTATTTCAATTTTTTGTCTGATTCCCACTTTTTATGTCAGAAACTTTAAATACTGAGCTAACCCAAAATCAATATTATTACACTGTTGAAGAATTGCAGCAAAAAGTTAAAGATTTACAAAAAAGAGTTTTAGCTGAAAGCTTCAAAGTAGAAGAAGAGAGTTGCTTTAATCCTGTTCAAATAAAGCCAGAATTAATTCAAAAAGAAAATACAGAATTTCAAATCTCTAAAGAACCAATTCAGTTATTCTGGCATCCAGAAGTTACCATAGGAATTACAACATTACTAGCATCTTTCTCAAAAATAGAAAGAGAAGCTAATACATTGGTTCTCAATGTAAATATGTTTGAGACTGAAAGTTTAGATAAATACATTAACGAATCAATTTCTCTACTTAAAAAGTTACCTACAAATTGCCAAAACATAGTTTTTCTGATAGATGAAAACAATAATATAAACTACATTAAGCAGACTATTAGCCTGTTAAATAAATGGGTAACGCATCAAAATACTAGTGTTAGGTTCTTTCTATTATGTTCTCAGATTTTTAAGGATATATACCAACCAAAATTCAAACTTGAATCAACAAAAGAAGCAAATAATCAGATAGATACGGATCAAATTCCAGATGGGATAGAAAAAACTTGGAACACCGCTGGCTTTACTGAAAAAGCAATTCTAATTACTACTTGCTTTATGCCAGGCTTAAACCTTCACCAATTTAGGCAAGTGGTTTCATTGGTATTAAAACAAAAAGATAATCAAGAAGAAAAAGAAAAATCAGACAAAAAGCTTCTCGGAAATTATGCATCAAAATGGGAGAAACAATATGATCAACTTTTAAAAAACTGCCAATTAAGTTCTTATAAAAGATTTGGCAAACCTGCCGGAATTGACTTTGCCTCTAAGGCTTATCGAAAAGCTTTTATTCAATATATAGAAGACGAATATCCTATTTTTCTGCAAGAATACTTCGAGATTTTATTACAAGCAGTTTATCCGGAACTTTGCTTTTCAGATCATCAGATTTTAGTAGCATGTATCGCCATGTATGGTAGAATTGCAGATAGCCACAATGATTATCAAGAGAACCCTAAACCTGTAAAACTGTTCAATTACCTACTGCACAAACAATCTGTAAATAATATAAAAACTGAGTTAGCCGCTTTATCGGTTGCAGAAATGCTTTTGCACGAATCTCTAAAAAATCCAGCTCATGTTTTTACTAAAAGTTTTTTGGAAGAAGAAGATGAAGAAAACTTATTCTTGTTTTTTGAATATCTGGAATCGTTTTCAACAGGTCAGACTCTGTTTTTTAGCCTTCCTTATCTTAAACAGTTAATAGAAAGCAATAATGAACAAATAAGTAAACAGGCTTTTGACTTTTTAATTGGGATTTGTTTTGAGCACAACTTTCTTTCTGACAAAGTATTTACACTTATAAGCACATGGAATTTCAGTATTACTTTAAATTCTGAGCTAAGCCAAAATCTCCAAGTTAATTTCTATCAACTTTTTACATTAGAATTCTTACTACACTCATTCCAAAACTCACAATCTTTAGTTTTAGATGATACTTTGCCAAATTTAAAACTAATTACAACACCACTATTTGTTGCAAAAAACGATACGCTATTTTTACAAGAATTGATCAATGTAATCGTCCAACTCAAACTGCCAATGTTTGAAAGCGAAGAACATTCATTTGGTTTACAAGCTTTTATCTTCACAGAAATACTCAGCTTCTTTTATTCATTCAACAAAAAATTTACTGAAACCAAGTTTCCTGATCAGGTAAACAAATTACTAATCTTAATCAAATCTCATCCGGTATTTGGCAGCAAGTTAAAAAAGAAAGAACTGATTAGAAGTTGGCAGTATGCGATGCAAGATTACCTTATTGTAGCTTCTGAAACTTCGCATGGAGATTTGCCAAAGCTTAAAGCAATTTATCTAAAAAGGAAAATGATTATGAGCTTAATGAATAAGTTCAGAAATTTATAGTACTTTTTTGCTATTTTTCAGGAAATTTCAGCATATTTCTCAAAGAATAATAGAATCACAAGGCTAAAAAAAATATTAACTAACAATTTTTATGGATAGCGGCAATCCCTTACAGGAAATTATTACGCTTATAGACGACAGCATACCTATGCAGTCTGGAGTTGGTTTACCAGGAATAATCATTCACTTAAATGATGATAGCAATTCTTTTGCTAAATACGCACCAAAGGGATTTGACAAAATACTTGGGCAAACTGCTTCTGAAAGCTATCTGGTAACCAATAAAAAAATTGTAGTTGAAGAAAAAGACGGTCCCATCATCCGTATTCCAGAGTTTTCTCCTCGAAGAATAATTAATCTTTCCGCAATTTATGAGATTCAGTGTCCTTCTGGTAACGAAAGACAAGTTGTAAATGCATTGCATTATAGAGAAGGATTTAATTCTGGGCAACGCTTTAATAAAATGCTCCACGATTGGACATTGAGCTTTGCTCGAGATGAAAGACGTTTCCCAAATGGATTTATAATTAGTTTTTTTCAGGCCAAAAAAGCACTCGAAAACTTTCTGGTTGAGCAGACACTGCACTATACTGGCTTAATACTCAACATCGAAATAAATCTGCTGCATCATAAGCTAGATGAGATTCGAATAGAAACTAAAATGCCATTTCCTGTTTCGGTTAAAGATTTTAATCAACCTGTAAAACTATCTTTTGAAGGAGTGATAGAGGTTGATGAAGAAAGGAAAATAATGGCTATTTTAAATGATAGCAAAAAAGACAGCTTCAGCCTGATGATTCAAAATGAAATTCAGCATGTATTTCATAAATTTTTCACCCTAGAAGATTATTGTTTTCATTTTAAGCTAGGAGCTGGAATGGCTTTAAATGAACACATTAATGAGTTTTTGAAAAAGTATGGCCGCAAAATCCATTACATCAATTACACTACAACCGATTCTAGTAGTATTATTCCCCAAGACTTACCAATAGTTAAATACACTTATCCGGTAAGTATTACAGATATGCCAGACATGGTGCAGGTGGAAAACTTCATCTTTTTAAACCTACATAATCTGGTAAAATTCAAAAATTCTGGCATTGATGATAAAAGTATTAACCTTTGGGCACAAGGTAGATTAACTAAGATTATCGATCGTATTTTTGTTGGATTAAGCTATAAAAACACCTTGCTTAATCATCAAAAAATAAAAAATATAATTAAAGAAAAATTTACCGAAGAAGTTACTAGTATTGGTTTACAAGCCTCGCATGTGGTAGAATTAAAGGGCTTAAATGCACTTACAATGATGCGAAAACAATTTAGAATTGTAATTGAAGACCAGTCTTTCCCTACCAGTGACATGGGCGTAAATATTCATTTCGATTTTATTATCAGAGGAACGCTCACAAGCCTAAACGACATTAAAAGTCTCTTAGATCCTCATATAGACTTAGAAGAAGAAATTAAAGATCAGGTAATTAGCTCTGTAGAAAAACAAGTTCACGATATTACACCCGATGAGCTATTTAGAAAGTTTGATTACCGTGAAGATCCTGAATCTTATACTGTAAGAGAAATTCTTGAAGAAAGTATTTCCGAAGCACTCGAAAAATTTAAAATATTTGGGCTACAAATTCATGTACACCCGAGATTAGCTTACATTACTGCCAGACTCACTGCATTAGAAAAAAAACCACATCAGTTTAAAGCCGAGGTATTCCCTATTAGGCACGAAGGTAATGCCGAAAGAATTATCTTTGATGTAGAATACAAAATTAATGGTGTAGCAGAAAATGGCTGGGCAAGGTTTCTTTCATCAACTGATGCTATACACGAAAATGAAGAGCCTGATGAGGAAGAAGACGAAATGTTTGACGACCCCATGGCTAGTTTTAACATGAGGGATAGAGAAGGAATGGAGTTTTCTGAAGATCAAAGTATGGTGAAAGGTATGGGTGGCGAAGTGGATATTAATCAATTACAGAGATTAAATTTTCAAATGTCTCAGCAGCAACCAGATATAGTAGCAGACGAATTGCCCGAACCAGAAATATTTGATGAACAAGAAACCAAGAAAGAGCTTAAAAGATTAAAGAAAACCTTAAAGAGAAACCTAAAAGGTTATTTTGAAACCTTATTACTAAAAAAATTAAGGTATAATAGAGATTCTGAACTGAAAGAGTTGATGCAATCTGCACAGAAAGAAGTTTTTACTCCAGCAGGTGAAAGAATTGGACTAGAAATAGAATTAACAAGCTTGAGCAGAAGACCAACTATTTTTGAAAAAGAGAAAGTGAAGATGATTGAAAAATATAATAAGCAGTTGGTAAGAAATATGGAAGCAGAACTGGAAGAGTTGCATAAAAAGCGATTGATGTTGATTAAACTCGATCCGGGAGACGATAATGAAGAATTAGCTGCTGTAGATAAGCGCTTAAAAGAATTAACTAGAAACTGGGAAAAATAAACCATTTATGGTACAACACGAGAGAAAAAGGCTTGCAACTCCACCCAGAAAAATACCCTTTACTACCCGACTTGAAATCCTTTTCGGAGGATTAACAAATCGTATTGGATGGCCAATTTTTGGTCTGGGAATGATATTTTTTTGGGTTTTCTCCCTCGAATCAGACTTAATGAATATCAGAAAATTTTCTTCTGATTTAAAAACTGCAAAAGGCAAAATTTATAAAGTAAGAGTAACAGGTTCCATTGTTAATGGCAAAGAAGTAGAAGAATACTCTTACCAATTCTGGACAGAAAGCGGATTACATTCTGGCACATCTTACAGTAGAGATCAACATTACCATATAAAAAATGAGGTAGTTGTTGAGTATGTAAACGAACATCCAGAATTTAGTAGAATACAAGGTTTGCGTACTGCCGAATACGGTATTGCGGTTGGTTTACTTCCACTTATAGTACCTTTTCTCGGCTTTATTATGGTTTATCTTGGTTTTAAAGGAGGCAACCATACAATTAAACTATTGAAAAATGGCGAAGTAGGTTATGGTAAGTTGGTTAAGAAAACTGCCACAGGAAGGGAAATAAACGATCAAATTGTTTATCAAATGTTTTTTGAGTTTCAAGCAGATGATGGAGAAAAGTATTTAGTAGAAACTCATACTCATGAAGCATACAGGTTAGAAGATGAAGATGTAGAAGTATTGCTATATAACAGAGAAAGACCTACTGAAGCATTAATGTTTGATAGTATGCCGGGAGAACCTAAAGTGGATACAGAAGGAAATATAAAAGCAACTGGTGTATCTGTGGCATTTGGCGCTTTATTGGTACCACTTCTAGCGATTGGAGGAAATTTACTTTATATGATTAGCCTAATCATTCAATTTCTATAGTAACAAAACCGCTAGTTCATAATTAGTAATGGCAAGTTTGAATAAAACTGAGTTTCATTATTTACTATTCTTTTTACCATTCTATCAATTACTCCATTATTCCCTTGAGGATTAAGAATAAGAATATTGCCATTTTCTTGGTTGGTATATGTCCAAATTGCCTTTTCATTATTTCTTTCACGGATAAACTTGTACTTAAAATTTTCTGTATTAAACTTTAGCCTTGTACTAAATTTTTTGTCTTTAAAATAACTTTCACATAAATATTGTCCAGATGATATCTGAAGGATATGAGTTTTAACCTTGAATTTATAGGCAAGAAATAATATATCATTGAGTATTTTAATATCATCTAAAAAGTTGAAATCAAAAGCAAAAACCAAGTTTTTAAATCCTTCAAAACAATAATCTTCCGGCACTAAAAGTAAAGGCAATTTAATTTTTGCTAAAAAACCTGGAATACTTTCATTAAATAATTTTCTATCGTGTGAATGCTTTTTGTTAAATCCCATTACACAAAAGTTGATGTCGTAACCACCTAAAATACATTCCAAACTTTCTAAGGAACAACCGTTTTCATTTATCAAGCAATAATCAACTTTTGAATCATTTAAATAATATTTTTTTATTATTTCAATTTCCCTTTCGGCTTCTACTTCAACCTCTCTATAAAAATAATCTTTTTGTATTGTAAGCGCTACCTCCTGCTTATGTGCATCTAATTGATTATATAGAATGTATAATTTAGAGTTAAAATACTCTGCAAAATGTATAGCATACTTTAGGGCGTTTATCGAACTTTTAGATAAATCTATTGATACAAGAATATTTTCCATTGTTACCATACAACAAGATTTTAAAGAGTCTAAAAAATTTCTGGTATTATTAAATATTCTTCATACAGCTTTCTAAAAAATATGGGGTAAAATTGCTTAAACCTAATAGACAGAAGTCTGAATGCAAGATTGCAAAAACAGGTAGAATAAGTGCGATGAGTGAAATTAAAACAGATCGTGTTTTCTTTACCTATACCGAAAACTTGAGTTTATATATAAGCTACATTTTTATATCTTGTAGCCAAAATCATATTTATTTATAACTTTTAATTATTTAAATAAACTGATTTCTAACCAAATATACTTTTTTTAAAATTTAAAAAAATGATACTTGTCATTGACATAGGCAACACAAACATAGTATTTGGCATATTTAAAGATGACCAATTTCAACTTGAGTTCAGAATTGATACTTCCCAACAAAAACAAGCTTCAGATTACCAGATGATTCTGAGAAGTTTTATGTTGGAAAATAATTTAAAGGCCAGTCAATTTAAAAAAATTATATTAAGTAGTGTTGTTCCTAGGCTCACACCAATTATTCAAGAAACTTGCGAACATTTATTCGGATTGAAAGTAATCCGACCAAGTGCCGAAAATTATACTTACTTGCCACTGAAAATTAAAAATCCCAGACAAATTGGTACTGATCTAGTAGCCAATGCACTGGCAGCTTGGCAAGCTACACAAAATACTTCAATTGTAATCGATTTTGGTACAGCATTAACTTTTACAGTTTTAGATGCTAGTGGCGAAATAAAAGGAGTTAACATAGCGCCAGGTTTAAAAACAGCAATGAAAGCACTTTCTGGTAATACAGCACAATTACCCGAGATCCCTTTGGAGTTTCCTAAATCGGTAATAGGAACAGATACAGTTACAGCGATTCAGTCTGGTTTAATGATAGGTTATACCGGATTAGTTAAACACATGATTAGCGAAATTAAAAATGAGCTCAATCAATCGTGTAAAGTAATTGCTACTGGTGGGCTATCATCTATTTTAGAAAATCTACATAGCGAATTTGATCAGGTTGATAAACACCTTACACTCAAAGGGCTTTTCTACATGAGCAAATACATAGAAAAATAAACTCCCATTCTTTAAACAATCTGTAATACAATCTTGTAGATACTAGAAGAAACTTCTTTATGAAGATTTCTATTTATAACTTGCAGGTTCAAATTAGCTTAATTGTAATTTCCCGCACAACCTACTCTAATACAGTAAGTTGTGTTTTTATTATAGTATTTCAAAAAATTAGTTTTAGAATAAATTTAATTCTTAACTAATACATCTTAGATAATTACGCCAGACATGGAAACAGCATTCAGTGATTTAAAACTTAACAAACAGCTAGTAAATGCGGTAGAAGATATGGGTTATACCAAACCTACTCCTATTCAGCTGAAAGCTATACCAAGAATACTGGCGGGTCAGGATGTTTTGGGAATTGCTCAAACTGGCACAGGAAAAACTGCCGCATTTCTTCTCCCAATTTTAATGAAGATTAAATATGCTCAAGGTGAACACCCAAGAGCATTAATTCTCGCTCCTACTCGCGAATTGGTAATACAGATCAATAAAGAGCTTGAAAAGCTAACAAAATACACAGACATTAGACATGCTGTAGTTTACGGTGGAATTGGTCCAAGTAAGCAAATTGAAGAAATAAGCAAAGGGATTGATATACTAGTGGGAACTCCCGGAAGAGTGTTGGATATCTATTTTAAAGAAGCGCTATACCTGAGAGGTTTGCAAGTGATGGTGCTCGACGAAGCCGACAGAATGATGGATATGGGTTTTATGCCGCAGATTAGACAGTTTCTAGAAATTCTACCTGTTAAAAGACAAAACCTCCTTTTTTCTGCTACTATGCCACAAAAAGTACTTACACTTTCAGAAGAGTTCCTTGAGTTTCCTGAGAGCATAGAAGTAACACCTCAAGCAACTCCTGCTGCTATGGTAAGCCAAACAGTTTACCATGTTCCTAATTTTAGAACTAAAATCAACCTTTTAGAGCATCTTTTAAAAGATGAAGAAAGCTTTAACCGTATAATCATTTTTGCCAGATCTAAGAAAAATGCAGAAAATGTTTACAAATTCTTAAGTAGAAAAGTAGATAGCAATACGCGTGTTATCCACGCCAATAAAGGGCAAAACACTCGAATTAATGCGATGGAAGATTTTAAAGAAGGCAGTATAAGGATATTGGTTTCTACTGATGTTGCAGCCAGAGGTATTGATGTTTCTATGGTAAGCCATGTAATTAACTTTGATATACCAGTTCTGTATGAAGATTATGTTCACAGAATTGGTAGAACTGGCCGTGCCG
The DNA here is from genome assembly GCF_026250525.1 of Chondrinema litorale. Taxonomy (GTDB): domain Bacteria; phylum Bacteroidota; class Bacteroidia; order Cytophagales; family Flammeovirgaceae; genus Chondrinema; species Chondrinema litorale. Next base: position 4,329,582 of record NZ_CP111043.1, on the reverse strand, counting down.
AGCAAAAAGGCAACGCAATCTCTTTTTGTAATCCTGCTGAAAAATACCATTTAGAGAAAATTCAGAAGATTATTAGAATGCAGATTAGTGCAGAACAAATACCTGCTGAAGTTGAAGTAACTGACACTCCTTTTGAAGAAAGACAAGAGTATCTAAGAGAAATAGACAAACAAAAAATGAAAGAAAACCCTGATTATAAAGGGGCATTCCACGAAAAGAAAGACAAGCTGAAAAACAAAAACATTAATTACAGACCTATCTCAGCAAAAAGCAAAACTAAAAAACACAAAAGGAAAAAAAGATTCTGATTATAGATTATTATCAGATCTTGTTTTTGAGATATGCTCTAAAGTCTCCACCGTCTAATCTAGAAAGTCCTTCGAAGGGTTTGTTATTAATATAAGCCCAGCATATCTCAATACCATTTTCTGTTGAAACTGGAATCTCTGCTCTTACATACTCTCCCGCATCCGGATTTACACTTTCTATACCTTCGTACTTATCTAGTACTTCTAGCAACTCTTCCAGATTATTTTCAATTTCTAACACTTCGCCCTTAATCTCAAATTGGCTCTGCTCATTAAACACTGCTAGCGGATACTCAAAGTGCCAATTGCTTACAATATATAACTCACCCTTAATAGATGCCTTTACCACTTTACCCACAGATCGGTGCAATTGCAGCGCGTAAGGATTGTCGAAACCCGACATTAATGTTCCATAAACAAACAATTTGTTATTAGTTTTAAATTTATTTTCAATCATTTGATTAAATAATTTGATTTAAATATTTACTTAAATATATTTGACACATGGAAAAGCAAAGTACTGAGGAAAAAATTAAAGCAGCAGCAAGAAAACTTTTTATAGAAAAAGGGTTTGCAGCTACAAAAACCCGAGACATTGCAGAAGAGGCAGATATAAACATTGCTTTAATGAATTACTATTTTAAGAGTAAAGAAAAGCTGTTTGATGCAATTTTAGAAGAGGCTTTCCAGTATTTTCCAGGAAAATTGATCAGTATTCTCGAAGAAGAAATTTCAATAGAAGAAAAGGTAACAAAGTTTGTAACCACACATTCCGAAATGCTTAAGAGCAATCCACTTGTACCCATATTTGTATTGAGTGAATTGAGAAACAATCCACAGAAGTTTGTGGAGAAAATTGGAATGCATGAAATACTAACAGATGGTGTTTTGGTAAATCAATTAAAAAGAGAAGCAGCAAAGGGTAATATCAAAAAAATATCCCCTATTCACTTTCTAATCAACATGATATCGCTCACGGTTTTTCCTTTTATTATTCAACCAGCACTATTAACTCTCGAAAATTTAAATGCAGATATTTTCAATAATTTAATAGATGAAAGAAAACAGATGATCCCAGAAATTTTGATGAATCAAATTAGAATCTAAAAAAATTTATCCCGAATTTAAACAAACGATTAAAGCATTTGATAAAAATGAAAAAATCCTGTTTTTACATAACCGGAATCCTCATGGCAGTTCAGCTTTTTACGCTATTGCAGTCTGCCAACGCACAGGATACGCTTAGTTTGCAAAGGTGTTACCAGTTAATGGAAGAGTTACACCCAGAAGAACAATCGAGAATTTATGCCGAAAACATTAGGCAATTAAAGCAAGAGAATTTGAGCACGGCTTTTTTACCTCAATTTGCTGTAAATGGCCAAGCGACTTATCAGTCTGATGTAATGTCTATTCCAATAGAAAGCCCAGCTTTTAGCATTCCAGATATTCCGAAAGATCAGTATAAAATCCAGTTGGAAGTAAGCCAGCTTATTTATGATGGCGGAGTTAACAAAATAAAAAAGACGCAAGAAGAGCTCAACGAAAAAACTACAAAAACAGAAATTAACCTGAATCAGAGACAGGTAAAATCACAGATCAATAGTCTGTTTTTTACTGCGCTCAATCTGCAAGAACAAGAAAGATTATTGAACGAATCTGTTTTAGGGGAGCTTCAAAATCAACTAAAACTTACTGAAGCAAGAATTAAAAATGGTGTTTTGCTTAAAGGAGCTGCCAACAGCATACAAATTGAGATTCTTAAAATAAAACAAGATCTGCTAAATGTAAATGAACAGCAGAAAGCAGTATTTAAAATGCTTAAATCCTGGACAGGTTTAGACAATCTGCAAGAATATGATCTCCTGTATCCATCATACGATATTGCAAATAATAGCAACACTAACTTTGACAGTAAACCACAAATACAGATTTTATCGCTTCAGCAACAGCAATTAGAAGTTTCAAAAGATATGATACAGGCGGGAAACATGCCGATGCTCTCAGCATTTGCCAATGCGGGCTTTGGTAGTCCTAACCCTTACAATATGTTCGAAACCAGCTTTGAACCTTTCTATCTACTTGGCTTGCGACTAAACTGGCAGCCATTTAAGTATGGAAATACACACCGTTCTGTGGAGGTAAGTAAATTACAGCAATCGGCGCTTGAAGCAAGAAAAGAGAGTATTAATAAGCAATCTGATGTAAACCTGATTCAATACCAGCAAGATGCTGAGCGCTTACAAAAGCTCATTGAAACAGACCAAGAAATGATTGTTTTGCAAGAGGATAATGTGAAAGAATATGGCTCATTGCAACAGAACGGTGTAATTACCTCAACCGGATACCTTACAGAAGTTAACAAACTCACTCAATTTCAATTAAATCTGCAAATTCATAAAATGTCGTTGGCAAAAGCCAAAGTTGACTGGATGTTTGAAGCAGGAATACTTAAATAAATTCATTCTAATCTCATGAAAAATACAAAAGTTATTTCTATAAAGGCAATTTGCTATCTTCCAATAATCCTGTTTTTAGCATCTTGCGGAAATGATGATAATGCAGCAGATGCTTACGGCCAATTTGAAGCTACTGAAGTAATTGTTTCGGCAGAAGGCAGTGGAAAAATCATATCACTCGATGTGGAAGAAGGATCAGAAATTAAAGTTGGTGAAGTGGTTGGTTGTATTGATACGGTACAACTGTTTCTAAAAAAGCAGCAGTTACAGGCTACAATCGCAGCAGTAACTAGTAAAACTCAGAATATTTCAGATCAACTCGCAGTTTACTACGAGCGAAAAGAAAATTTGGTAAGAGAGAAAAACCGACTCGAATCTTTATTTAAAGAAGACGCAGCAACAGACAAACAACTTGACGATATTAATGGTGAAATTGAAGTAGTTGAAAAGCAATTAGATGCTGTAAAAAGTCAGTTAAGCACGCAAAACAGTGGAATTTTAGGTGAAATTCTTCCATTAGAAAAACAGATCGCTCAAATAGAAGATCAATTGCAAAAATCTGTGTTGAGACATCCAGTTTCTGGAATTGTCTTAGAAAAATACGCAGAAGAAGGCGAAGTAGCCTCTTTTGGTAAGCCACTTTACAAGATTGCAGTTAAAAATGATATGTATTTGCGAGTTTACCTTAGTGCAAAGCAATTGGCGAAACTCAAATTACAGCAACCTATAACTGTAAGAATCGACACTGATGAAGAAAACTATCTGGAAACAACCGGTACGCTCGCTTGGATTTCTAACAAAGCAGAGTTTACACCCAAAAACATCCAGACCAAAGAAGATAGGGTAAATATGGTTTATGCGGCAAAAATAAGAGTAAAAGACGATGGTACTTTTAAAATAGGCATGCCGGGCGAAGCAATTTTCAACAACGACTCTTCTAACATTGCACAAAAATAAGTGATGGATAATTCAGCAATTATCATAGATAATATCTGCATATCATACGAAGAAAATCAGGCACTTAAAAACATTTCTCTGGATGTGAAAAAAGGAGAATTGTTTGGACTTATCGGGCCAGATGGAGCCGGAAAAACCAGTTTGATAAGAATATTGGTTACCCTACTCCTCGCCGATTCTGGTAATGCCAAAGTTGCTGGTTACGATGTGGTAAAAGATTTTAAAAAGCTAAGAAATATTCTTGGCTATATGCCGGGCAGATTCTCACTTTATCAAGATTTGAGTGTAGAAGAAAACCTGAATCTATTTGCCACTATTTTCGGTACCACTATTCAAGAAAATTACCGCCTCATTAAAGATATCTACGAACAAATAGAGCCTTTTAAACATCGTAGAGCAGGTAAATTATCTGGTGGAATGAAACAGAAATTGGCGCTATCTTGTGCGCTTATTCACAAGCCAGAAGTGCTTTTTCTGGATGAACCTACTACAGGTGTCGATCCGGTTTCGAGAAAGGAATTTTGGGCAATGCTTAAAAAGTTAAAGGATGAGGGAATCACCATATTTGTGTCCACTCCTTATATGGATGAAGCTGCACTTTGCGATAGAGTCGCATTAATTCAAGAAGGTAATATATTGAGTATAGACAGCCCAGAAAACATCACAAAAACTTTCCCTAAAAAGCTTTTTGCTATTGGTAACGAGAACAAGTATAAGCTGCTCAAAACAATGGAAACTTATGAGTACACAAGATCAGTACAGCCATTTGGTGAATACTTGCACTATACAGATGTAAGAGCAGATATTTCTACTGCCGTTTTACAATCATTTTTAGAGAATGAAATTGATGGAAAGTCAGAAGTCTTCGGGATTAAACCCAATATCGAAGACTGTTTTATGGAACTGATGAATCAACAGGAATATGAATAATACAGAAAACAGACCAGCAGTAAAAGTAAATAAGCTTACCCGCCAATTCGGTGATTTTTATGCAGTAAAAGAGATCACTTTTGAGGTAAACAAAGGGGAAATATTCGGCTTTCTTGGTGCAAATGGAGCTGGTAAAAGCACCGCAATGCGTATGCTTACAGGCTTGCTTGCTCCTAGTAGCGGTGAAGCTACTGTCGCAGGTTACGATGTGTACAAAGAAGCAGAAAAGATCAAAAAGAATATTGGTTACATGAGTCAGCGCTTTTCACTTTACGAAGATTTAACAGTGCTGGAAAACATCAGATTCTACGGTGGAATTTATGGGCTTAGCAATCAACAGATTAAGAAAAAATCTGATGAACTGGTTGAAAAACTCAATTTACACGAGGTGAGTAAATCACTTTTAAGCGGACTTCCACTTGGTTGGAAGCAGAAGTTAGCCTTTTCTGTTGCCTTGCTTCATGACCCTGAAATCATCTTCTTAGACGAGCCTACAGGTGGAGTAGACCCTGTAACTCGTAGGCAATTTTGGAAATTAATTTACGAAGCTTCTGATAACGGAATCACTGTTTTTGTAACCACTCACTATATGGACGAAGCAGAATATTGTAACCGAATTTCTATGATGGTGGCAGGAGAAATTGCCGCATTAGGCAGCCCCAATGAATTAAAGAAACAATATGGCGTAGACAGCATGGATGATGTTTTTGTGAAAATTGCACGTCCATCCAACTAACAAAATCATGAAAAAACTCAAAGGATTTATAGTTAAGGAGTTCTTCCACATATTTAGAGATTATCGCACTATTTTAATCTTGTTTGGTATGCCAATTATGCAGATTATGCTTTTTGGATTTGCCATTACCAATGAGATTAAAAATGCAAAAATTGCAGTGCTCGATCATTCAAAAGACGAATTGAGTAGAAAACTGATAGAAAAAATCTCAGCATCTGAGTATTTTACTTTATACACAAACCTTCAGAATGTGGATGAGATGAAAACAGCGTTTGAAGAAGCCAAAATCAAACAAGCTATCATCATCGAAAAAGGTTTTGCTGAAAATCTTCACAAAACGAATCAGGCAAATATTCAGATTATTTCTGATGCTACAGAGCCTAACACAGCTAATACATTATCCAATTACACACAAGTAGTTATCCGTAATTTTCAACAAGATTTAAACAAGCAGCAAAAGTCTGGAGTAATGCAAATCGATGCAGAAGTACAAATGCGCTACAACGAAAAATTAAAAGGCGTTTTTCTATTTGTACCCGGTTTAATTACCATTATTCTCATGCTAGTTTCTGCCATGATGACTTCCATTTCCATTACCAAAGAAAAAGAGATGGGAACCATGGAAATTTTACTGGTTTCGCCTTTAAAGCCTTTTCAATTAATTCTGGCTAAAGTTATTCCCTATTTGCTACTTTCATTCTTAAATGCTTGTATCATCTTGATACTGGGAAATTATGTTTTTGGTGTGCCTGTTAAGGGAAACCTGATTCTCTTACTCGTAGAATCTATGTTGTTTATCATCACAGCCTTATCTCTGGGAATATTTATATCTACTAAAACAGATTCTCAACAAGTGGCTTTAATGGTTTCTCTAATGGGATTAATGCTACCAACTATTATGTTATCAGGGTTCATTTTCCCAATTGAAAACATGCCGCTTCCGCTACAAATAATTTCCAATTTCTTACCGGCTAAATGGTTCATCATTATCGTGAAAAGCATCATGCTAAAGGGTAGCAGTTTTATTTATGTATGGAAAGAAACCCTCATTCTACTTGGCTTTACTACATTATTTATTGGCCTAAGTGTTAAAAACTTTAAGATTAGACTAGCTTAAATTATGAGAAAAATAAGATTTATACTTGAAAAAGAATTTAGGCAGATTTTCAGAAATAAAGGAATGCTGCCGATCATTTTTGTGATGCCAATTGTACAGCTTCTCATACTAGCCAATGCTGCAACTTTCGATATTAAAAATATCAAGATTATCATTTTAGATCAGGATCACTCTACCTTCTCTAAAAGACTAGTGAGTAACGTAAATGCCTCGCCATATTTTGCATTACAAGAGCCTTCTGCAAATACAGAACAAGCTGAAGATGCGCTTAAAGAAGAAAAGTCTGATATGTATGTGGTAATTCCTGCAGATTTTGAGAAAGATTTAATGAAAGAACAAAATGCTGAAGTTCAAATGATTATCAACGCCATTGATGGCTCAAAAGCTGGGTTAGCAAGTGCCTATTTTGCAAATTTACTAGCTAACTTTAATATTGAAATGGCTTCATCATATGGCTTAAAAACCAATGCTATGCTTACTAGTAATAACAGTTCTAAAAGCATAGCTGTCGCTAATTCTAACTGGTACAATCAATTTCTCAATTATAAATTTTACATGGTTCCAGGAATTCTGGTTCTACTAGTCACTATGATTGGTGCTTTTCTCTCATCTATGAATATTGTGAGGGAAAAAGAAATTGGCACGATTGAGCAATTAAATGTTACTCCCATAAAGAATTATGAATTTATTATTGGTAAGTTGCTGCCCTTTTGGCTAATAGGCTTGTTTGAGCTTGCTTTAGGTTTAACATTAGCAAAAATCTTTTATAATATACCGATTGAAGGCTCTTTACTAATCATTTTTGTTTTTGCTGGAATTTATTTGCTAGCTGTTTTAGGCATGGGTTTGCTCATTTCTACCATTACGGAAACACAACAGCAATCTATGTTTATTTCTTGGTTCTTTCTTGTGATTTTCATTTTACTGAGTGGACTTTTTACGGCTATAGAAAACATGCCTGAGTGGGCACAAAAAATCACTTTGTTTAACCCTGTAAGATACTTTATTGAAGTTACCAGAATGGTAATGCTAAAAGGTGCGGGATTCTCAGCAGTTAAAACTCAATTTGTCGTGATGCTCGCTTTTGCATTTTGCCTAAATTTATTAGCTATTCTACGATACAGAAAAACAGCTAGTTAGAGATTTGAGAAGCTAAATGTAATTTTAAGATATATAGCCTAGTGTTTATAGTTGAAAAATTAAATACTAGGTTTTACCTGATCGATAAAATCCTTTTCTAATACGTCAATATTCGTAGCTAACTGAGCCGCAAAATAACTGTTCTTGTGTTTGTCTTTTGCTAGAATCTCTACATAATCAAAAGTTTCAGCAGACTGATACACATCAATTACTTCGATATTGTCTGGCAGATCAATGGTAAAAAGATCATTGCCTCTTGCATCAATTCCTTTAATTTCATTCTTCTCGCATAGAATTACAGATTCACCATCGTGTGCGAAGAATGTTTTTAAAGGCTTATAACCTTCTACATTTCTTTCAAAACGGATAACGTTACCTTCAATATCCCATAAGGTATAATCGCCACCTAGTCCCAAGCTTACAATAAAACTGGCTGTTTTAGAGAAGTCTGCATAAATCCCAGAAGAAGATGGGCCATTTAATTTGTTATAGAGCTTGCCATTATTTTCCCAAACAATAATTTCTTGGTCGTCACCTGCGCTTAAAAAATGCTGACCATCTCGGCTATAGGTAACAAAATTTATTGCAGACCTATGTTTTTTGGTTTTATAGATGATCTCTCCATCCATATCCACCTTTATTAAATAATGATCTGTGCCTGCACTCACTACTTCTTTACCATCAGGAGCAAAAGCCAGCGATTTTATTTTGCCTTCATGTGCTTTTACCGTTTTAATTTTATTTCCTTTTAAATCAAAAAGATAAATAATACCCTCACAATCACCTGCCGCAATTTTACCTGCTTTATCAGAAGCCACTATACAGCTCCATTTGTTGGCATTTTCGATTGTCCATTCTTTTCTTCTGCTTTTAATATTATAGAGCGATATTCTATCTCTATTACTTACTAAAAAGTAGTTATCGTTGTATCTAGCAATTCTTTTAGCCGATTCTTCTAGCTTTACAACTTTCTGGAAAAATGGTGGATGAACAGGTAATTTATAAAGCAATGTTTGTCCAGAGGCAGTTGTTCCGGTAAACAAAACTTGATTTTTATCTACAGTATTCAATAGTCTGTAACTGATAATATTTTCAACTTGGTAGCTACCTAACAAATCTCCTTCGAGACTCCATTGCTTAATTCCGTTGTTTCTAGATAAGGTGTAAAAGCAGGCAAGTTGATAATTATAAAAAAGTTGAATGGCATTTAAATCATTCATTTTTAGCTTTTCCCAACCATTATTTTTAGTTTTTTTATAGAAAATACCATCCTTAGCTAGCAAAAAAAAATTAGAATTAACTAAACAAGCATCATTTGCCGCAAACGGTAAATCTGCAGTTTCAAGAGGTCTATCAAATTTTTTGTGATATTTAAAATACTTAGATTCTGTAAAAACATGCAGCTCAGATCCTCTCTGGCCAGTAATTAGCCTAATTATTTTATTAGCAGATTTTAATTCACTTATAGTATTTAATAGTTCATCAGTTACAATTACTTTATAATCTGAAACCTTAAAAGCAATTTTCTTTTCTTTTTCTAAAAATACAAAATCCCGGCAAACCAATTGTTCACCAGGATTAGATTCCTTTAGTAGTTTTCCATCAGTCTCCCAAATACATAATTTTTCTCTGGAGCCACTAGTAAAAATGGTTTTTTCATTAAAGCCGAATGATGCTTTAAAAATCTGATGATCTTTTACTTCAAAGCGGTGCAAAAGATTACCCTCACCATCAAACATATCGAAATAGTTAAGACCATATGCCAAAAGCACTTTAGATCCATCACTATTAAACTCAAAGTTTGTTATTGTTTTATATGTACTCCCAATTTGATTCAAAAACCGGCTAGTTCCATAATACAAATTGAGAAAATCTTTATTAGGAGTTTCTGGGTTGCTCTTTAGCTTCTGCCACTTATTAAAGAAATCTTCACCAGACGAAACATCAGAAAGGTTTGTTTCTTTAAATATGAGCTTATGTTCTTTTTTATTTAAAGCCGTACTTTGACCATTTAATACAAAAAGAAAAAATAATACACCTAAAAAGACTAGAAGTATAGATAAGATAATAGCACCTAATCTTAGGTTTTTACTCAAGCTATGAGCAGCTATACTTTTATCAATAAAAAGCTTTTGTAACGGAGAGATAGCTGGGGTTAAATTTTCTTCTTGAGCAGTTGCCATCCACTCTCCTGCTTCAATCGCTTCTGGACCCTTCAATAAATCTTTATAAATTTTCTTATGTTTAACCCATACAAGTGATTTTATTAAAAACTTAGTATGTTTCTCAACATAGTCTTGATCTCTTAAAAGTTTTTCTTCTATTTGTTTTGCAAAATCTTGATGGAACATCCAGTCTGTAGGAATCTTCACCACATTTTCAGCATCTAATTGCGGTGGGATTGGCTGGTTCTTCATTTCAGGACTTATCAAAGTGATAATCCTTTTATTCATGCTCATGGCATAAGAAACGATCCTCTGGCACTCACTATTGGTTGTACTTTGTGCAGAATAAATAAAAATAATGTTTTTACTCCTTCTTATATCATGGTCGTTAAAAGTCTTATTTTGAGTTTTGGGAGAAATATAATTTCCAGAAATTATTTCATAACCTCCATCTCTTAAAAACTGAATAATATTGCTTGAAACACCAGGGTTATTTATGCCACAATGCAAGTAAGCATCTGCCAATGGAAGATGATGCTCTCTAGAAACAGAAAGAAATTCTTGCTTTAATTTGAAATTATTAAGGTCTTTTTTACCTTCTACCGCTTGTTCTAGCCATTCTATATATTCAAAAAGTTCGCTTTTTTCAAGCAAAAGACTTGTATCTTCTTTATTCTCTGACCAGTGCATTGCACGGCTTAAAAGACTTTTTGAAATCTCTGAGTAATTCTTTAAAAATGATACCTTTTTGCATACCCATTTTACAGTGAGTTCATCATTGAAAATGGTCGCATCTATGTTAAAAATATTTTTTGTATCAATATCAAACTTACTATCATCCAGCCTAATAATTATCAGGTCAACATCATCAGCTCTCTCATTTATAAATTTTCGGATTGTTTCTGATTCATTAAACTTAAAAGTAAGAATTATAATTTTTGACGCACTATTATCTCCAATTGGCAAAACAGCTCCATCAGAAATAATTTCTGACTCAGTTACTTTCAGTAACTCTGCCTCAATTCCTATACTTCTTAAACCCCTAAAAATTTTTTCGAGGCGTGGATAGTCTACAGAATCATTATAGAATATGTTTACCGGGCTACTGGCAAGTGATACCGACATCTTAAAAATAATTTGAAAAAAAAATTTTACCTTAAAACGCAGTCCATTCCTTTTTAGTAAGCAGATATAAATATTTAAATAGAATCTTTAATTCTTTATATACAAAATAATATAAATGATACTTATTTTTTGGCTTATTTCCTTTTAAATAAGCAATATGCCAGCCTTTCTTCACCTAATAACTCCATTAGTAAAATAGCAGCCTTTTAATTACGACACATATCGTATATTAGAATTATTCTATTATTTTACCCAGTGTCAATTATGCTAAAAAACCTATTTAAAATTGCTATAAGAAACATCATTAAAGAGAAATCCTACAGCATAATTAATGTGCTAGGATTAGCCATCGGCATGACCTCTGCCATATTTTTAACGCTATATGTACTAGATGAATTAAGCTATGACAGGTTTCACGAAAACGCGGATAAAATTTATAGGGTAAACTCAAACATTACTGAACCGAACAAATCTTTTAATTGGAACAGTACTCAAGTTCCTACAGGCCCAACCATCACTGAGGAATATCCAGTAGTTGAAAATTACGCAAGGTTTTTCCCAAGAAACAGAACACTGTTTAAATATGAAGATCAAAATATTTACGAACAAGATGTATATGCCGCAGATTCTACCGTATTTGATGTATTTACTTTCCCATTTATAGAAGGTCAACCTCAGAATGCACTTAATAAAAATAATTCTCTAGTAATTACAAAAAAGCTCGCAACCAAACTATTTGGAGAACAACCTGCCTTAGGAAAACTGATTGGTAGTGAAAACAACCAAACTTTTGAAGTTACTGGAGTAATTGAAGATATCCCGCTCAATTCGCACTTACAATTCGAAGCTCTTATTTCTGTTGATCCAAGGGAAAGTAGCAACGACAACTGGGGAGGTTTTTATGTTTTAACCTATCTAGTTTTACCTTCAGGTTATAATGTAGCAGAACTAAATAGTCAATTAGGAAATATGTACACCAAATATATGGAGAATATTTTTGGTGAAATGGGAATAAAAATCCAATACGAACTACAAAAAATAACCGATATACATCTGCATTCTAATATTGAAGGTGAAGGTGGCGGAGATATTAGCTATATCTATATTTTTAGCATTGTAGCAGCCTTTATGATACTAATAGCTTGTATCAACTACATGAATCTCTCAACTGCTAGATCTGTGCACAGAGCCAAAGAAGTAGGCATTAGAAAAGTAATGGGTTCTGTAAAGTCTCAGCTTATTATACAGTTTTTATCAGAATCTGTAATACTATCTTTTATCGCATTGCTCATATCCATTTTATTCATATTTATTGCTTTGCCATACTTTAATGAGGTTTCGGGAAAAGAAATTGAGTTCTCAATGGTGTTTAGCGGATTTTTCCCATTTGCAATACTAGCAGTAACACTTTTAGCAGGACTTCTTGGCGGTAGTTATCCTGCTTTAGTTATGTCTTCATTCAAACCTGTAAGTGTATTAAAGGGAAAAGTAATAAGCGGAAAAAGTAATATTGCTTTCAGAAAAATATTGGTAATTCTCCAGTTTTCTATCTCGTTAGTAATGGTGGTTTGTACTAAAATAGTTTACGACCAACTAGACTTTTTACAAAACAAAGACTTAGGTTATAACAGAGAGCAAGTAATGGTTTTTAACATGCCAAGAGCACCACTTAATAATAAATATGAGATTCTTAAGCATGATTTAATAGCTGATCCTAATATTCTTAATATAGCAAGTGCTGGCAATACTGCCGGAAATATTGGTAGTAGAGTAATACTAGAACTTGAGACTAATGAAGGTATGGACGAACTGGCTGTAAAACCATTTATGATTGATCATGATTTTTTAAAAACCATGAAAATAGACATTGTTCAAGGCAGAAATTTTTCTGAAGATATAAAGGCAGATACTACAAATGGATTTATAGTAAATGAAACATTGGTTAAATTACTAAATTGGGATAATCCGATAGGAAAAAGAATGGTTGTAGGTGGCAGCGATGAAGAACCTGTTTATGCACAAGTAATTGGTGTAGTAAAAGATTTCCATCCGGTTTCTCTTTATGAGAAAATTGAACCGATGGTGCTCTTTTATAGATTAAACAATCGTGCTGTTCATGTAAAAGTAAATGCAAATAATATAAGCACTACGATTAGTAGTATTGAAAATAAATGGAAAGAAGTTTTCCCTACCATTCCATTTGATTATGATTTTCTAGATCAGGATTTTCTTTCGGCATATCAAGCAGATGTAAATCGAGGTAAAATATTTACCACTTTTGCCATTCTCACCATCTTTATCGCATGTCTTGGCTTGTTAGGTTTAGCATCTTATACCGCTGAAAACAGAACTAAAGAAATCGGTATTAGAAAAGTAATAGGTGCCACTATAATAAATATTGTATTGATGATTTCTAGAGATTTTGTGATTCTTATCGCTATATCAATGGTTATTGCTTTCCCACTCGCCTATTATTTTATGGACAATTGGTTAGAAATTTTCGCTTATAAAACAGAAATTAAGTGGTTAAGCTTTGTAATAGCAGCCCTACTTACTTTTGGTATTACTATTACAACTGTGAGCTACCACACCATAAGAGCAGCCACAAGAAACCCAATTAAATCTTTAAGATCAGAATAATTCATTCTTTTATTTAAATTGAAGAGAGCTTCCATTAATAGGAAGCTCTTTTTGCTTTATTAATAAAATATTTTACCATCCAACACTATATTTTTTACATTTATGGAAAATATATCTTCGCCAATATTTATTTTATTTACATTTATAGAAAATATAGCAATCAATATGAAAGGAACTTATCTGGGAGAATTTGAAGAAATAGTTTTACTCACTGTAGGAGTCTTATACGACGAAGCTTATGGTCTTTCAATTAAGAATGAAGTTGAAAATCGCTCAAATAGAAGTGTAAATCTTAGCGCAATACATGCAGCACTTTATAGACTAGAAGAAAAAGGTTTTCTTAATTCTAGATTAGGAGAAGCTACAGGAAAAAGAGGCGGCAAAAGAAAAAAATACTTTACTGTTACCAAATTAGGTGTTAGTGCGCTTGAAGAAGCCAAAAGCATTAGAGATTCACTTTGGACATCTATACCTAAAATAGCCTTACAAGGAGGAAAATAAATTCCAGTTTAGCTCAATACCCACAAATAAAGCTACTGATATTAACAACTCACATTTTATTCAATAATTAGCCTTTTTATGAAAGAAGATAAAGAAGTCTCTCCACCATTATTTGCTCAAAAATTCCTCGGTTGGTTTTGCTCTGAAGAATTTCTCGAAGTGGTTGAAGGTGATCTTTATGAAGAGTTTATAGATAATGTAGATGAAAAAGGACTTCGAAAAGCCCAGCTCATTTACATAAAAACTGTCTTACTTTCTTTTAGGCTATATCAGATTAGAAAACCTCAAAATAAAACATTTATATCATTAGCTATGCTACTTAACTATTTTAAAATTGCTTATAGAAGCCTACTGAAACACAAATCTTACTCTTTTATTAATATTATTGGTTTGTCTTTTGGGATTAGTTGCTTTCTCATTATTGGATTGTATATCGAAGATGAAATGATGTTCGATAAATTTCACGAGCAACACGAAAACATTTATCGCATAACTGAAAAACAAGTAGATGAAAAAGGAGAAAAATACTTGGCTTCGGTTGCCTACCAACCTGCAGAACAAGCTCAGGAACAATTATCTGAGATAAAAGATGCAGTAACTTTTTTTAGCTATGGAAGAGTGCTAATTTCAAATCCTGAAAATAATTTTAGCACATATGTAGAATATAACTTTACTACTCCTAACCTTTTTAAGGTATTTGATTTTAAGGTTTTAAAGGGTGATAAAAGCACTTTTTTAATAGAGCCGCAATCGGTAATTCTGGATGAAAGTACAGCCATTCAACTTTTTGGCACTACAGATGTAATTGGCAAAAGCCTCTCTTCCGGTAGAGATAATAATCCGTTTATAGTAAAAGGTGTAATTGAAGACTTTCCTAATAACTCACATTTACAGTTAAACATCCTTTTCTCAATTTCGACAATTAGTGAACAAAACTTTTTTAAGAGAGTAGTCCCAAGCGACTGGACGAGTAATTATTTTACTAGTTACTTACTACTAGACGATGGAGCTGATGCAGCCAAAATTGAAGAGCAAATTAATGACCTAGCTAAAGCAAATAGAAAAGAAGCTTCTGTTAAACGATCTTACATATTACAAAAGCTAGACGATATACATTTTGGTTCTTCCCAATACCAGAACGATGCTAATTTCAATAAAAATGATATCAATTATATCTACATAATGGCTATTGCTGCATTGCTTATACTGATTATTGCCTGTTTTAACTATATGAATCTGGCAACGGCAAGATCTGTTGCCAGAAGCAAAGAAATTGGAATAAGAAAAGTTGCGGGAGCTTTTAGGTCTAGTATTATTATGCAATTTTTAGCTGAATCAATTTTACTAACTACTTTTTGTGTAATTATTTCTATAGCTGTTGTTTCGGTTGTATTGCCATCATTCAATCAATTTACAAATAAAGCGCTAAGCATTAATCCACTTGAAAACAATTGGTTAATACCTGCTTTAATTACTCTAAGCATATTAGTTGGAATCGTTTCTGGATTGTATCCGGCTCTTTTTCTTTCAAAATTTCAGGCAGCAACTGTTCTTAAATCTGCTGGCACAAAAATTAACTCAAACATGACTTTGAGAAGAGTACTAGTTACTTTTCAATTTGTTGTGTCTATTTCACTTACAATTGCTACACTGGTCACCTTTGTTCAAATGCAATATATAAAGGACAAAGACCTAGGCTTCGACAAAGATTTAATGCTAGTAGCAGATATCAATAGCGGACTGGTGAGAGTAAACTTCCAAACTCTTAAAAATGAATATGGCAAAATACCTGAAGTACAAAAGATCTCTGTAAGCTCAAGAGTGCCAGGAGAATGGAAACTTATACCAAAAGCCTTAATTACCAAACAAGGACAACCTGAAGAAATGGGCAAAGAGATGTATTTTTTAGGTGTTGACGAAGATTTTATTTCAACATTCGATATTAAGCTAATTAATGGAGAAAACTTTACTGGCAGTCCAAGTGATTCAAATTATGTAATTATTAATGAAACAGCAGCTCAATTATTAGGCATATCGCAAGCAGCTAATCAGCAAGTTGTTTTACACCATGGAAATTACAATGGCATTATTGAAAATCTTGAAAGCAAGTTAAAAGTAAATGTGAGAGGAATAGTAAAGGATTTTCATTACAAATCTCTGCATGAAGAAATTTCTCCTTTAATCATCGCTTATAAAAACAATCCTATCCATGCGATAGATTATTTTACAATGAAACTAGATGGGAAAAACCTTCCAGCTACGTTAGATAAACTAGAAGAAACTTTACATAAAGTTGATCCTGAACATATTTTCGAATATCATTTTCTGGATGATCAATTAGCTTTATTTTATGAAAATGATGAAAGAAGAGGCTTAATATTTACTATTTCGGCAATAGTTGCCATTTCGATTGCTTGCTTAGGTATGATCGCGCTGGTATCTTTTTCTACTAGACAAAAACAAAAAGAAATTGGAATTCGAAAAGTGCATGGAGCTAGCACATTTTCTATCACTTATCTATTAAGCAAAGAATTTTTTATACTAATAGTTATTGCTTTATTTATGGCTACTCCTATTGCTTGGTATAGTATGGAACATTGGCTTAATATTTTTGCCTACCATATTAACTTCTCACCAATTTATATTTTAGTAACTGGCATTTTTATGTTATTACTTACCATATTTTCAGTTGGTTTTCAAGCAATATATGCAGCTAGTAAAAACCCTGTAGATACGTTAAGAAGCGAATAATTAGTCTAACGACAATACAACACATAAAAAAAACCCTTACTTAAATAGTAAGGGTTTAAATTATTTATTTGTTATAACATGTAAATATTATGCTTGCTCTTTAGAAGCAGTAATATCAAAAGTTACATTAAATTCGTCTTTGATTGTTTTGTCACCCCACTGCTCTAAACCAGAGTGGAACATCATATCCCATTTAGTACGATCTAAAACTGCTGAACCAATAGCCTTAATAGTGCTACCTTCTGTAGAAACAGTTGCAGGGAAAGAGATTTCGTTTGTTATGTTTTTGATAGTTAAGTTACCAGTGATTGTGTGAGTTGCACCACCTTCGCCACCTTCTGTAACAGAAGTAATTTCGAAAGTAGAAACTGGACTTAATTCAACATTAAAGAAATCACCAGACTTTAAGTGACCTTCTAATTTACCTGCAGTTTCAGGATCATCTTTTAAATCAAGAGCTGTAATAGTATTTAAATCAATTGAAAAACTACCAGTAGTAATTGATCCATTTTCTACCATAATTGTACCTTCTGATAAATCGATAGATCCATCATGACTACCAGTCATTTTTGTAGCTTCCCATTTAACCATGCTGCTAGCTGTATCGATAGAATAAGTTCCGTCGCTTAGAGAAGAAGCAGTTGTTGTTTCTTCTGCTGCAGGCTCTTCAGTTACTGCAGTTTCATTTTTTGCACCACTACATGAAATAATGAAAGCACTGATTGCCAATACTAAAATGTTTTTACTTGACTTTAACATAGTTTTACTGTTTGGATTAATTTTTCCTTTAAACAACTAAAATCTTAGATTGTTAATAAATAATAATGATTTATGTGCAAAATTATACTAATTATTATTGAAACAGCAAATTAAATGTTATAACATTTAAATTTTTTTTCAATTCGTAGCAAATTATTCAATTTTCATCATTCAAATATAAGCTTTCAGTAGCTACAGTGAAGTTTTAGGCATTCATTACGGTCTTATTACATATTTTCAGATTTAGAAATATTTCCGGCTCCAGAAATTTTTGAATCTACTTTTTCCGGATTTCCTCGATAATTAACATTGCCAGCACCAGATACTCTTGCGAAAAGGTTATTTTTAACATTTACATCACAATCTCCCGCTCCACTAATTTTTATATCTGCATCAAGCGTTTTGAGATCAAATGCTTTAATTTTTCCAGCACCAGATACTTCGCACTTTAACTCGGAGGCTGTTCCTTTTAAAAATACTTCAGACGCACCAGATAGATCCATACTTATTGAATTTGCATCTAGAAATAAATCTAAGTTACATGCACCTGATCCATCTATTTCCAAATCTTTAAATTCAAATATTTTATCATTTTTTATACTACAAGCCCCAGAAAAATCTATATAAGCGATTTGTGGTGCTGTAACATAAACTTTAATTCTTTCTTTTGTAGATACACAACTTTTAGTTTTGATCTCTACAGCTCTACCAGAATTTCTAACTTCTATCAAGTCCATTAAATTCTCATAAGTACTTATTCTACATTCGTAACTATCTGATTGATTTAAAATAATTTCAAACTCACCACTCACCTTTAAATCGGTGAACTCTCCTATTTCCATTTCTTTTGAAATTATATCGCCTGTACCTTCCTCACAGTCCATTATACTACATGATGCAAGGAATAAAACTGAAAATATGCTGAGGATTTGAAGATATTTTTCCATTTGATAGAATTTTTATTAAAAATCGTCTATTTGACTCTGTAATTCAACCAAAGGTTACACTATTTTTTTTATAAATAGCCAAAGGATATACTAGTATGGCAAAAAAACATTTTTTTTCTCTTTTCCCTTAAAATTTAGGCTTGTCTGTTAGAATTTCTGCATTTTCTAATATTTCTAGTTAAAAATTAAACCAATTTATTTTTTTTTCAGTAAACAGCACTAAAAACAAGTTAATTTTTAAACCATAACAATGCTCACTAACAGAATAATTTATTGAATTTACGGAAAATAATTTTATAAAATTCCTTTTATTTCACAATTACTTCCCTTATTTTTGGTTAAGTAAATATGAAAAGTACTAATACCTTAACAACCTTAACCTTTTCATCTTAACCAATTAAACAACACGACTATGAACCAGGTGATAACCAATAATTGGGAAAAGCTGAAAATTATGCTTAAACACCAATTCAGCCAATTAACTGACGAAGATCTTTCGTCTAACAATGAACAACATTTATTAGCCAGACTTCAAGAAAAACTTGGAGTAACAGAGAATCAAATAAGATCTATAATTTATAGACTACATGCGAAATCACTGTGAGTGAGTGATTGATTTAACACACATAAATAACAAAGGCTCAACTTAAAGTTGAGCCTTTACTTTTTATCAATATTTTAATTTTCTATCCCTTAGAAAAGAGTGACGACACAAAAGCCTGATTATTGAACAACTGTAAATCTTCTACTTTTTCTCCAACACCAATATATTTTACAGGTATTTTGAACTCGTCAGAAATTCCTATTACTACACCGCCTTTAGCAGTTCCATCTAGCTTAGTAATTGCTAATGAAGAAACTTCTGTTGCTTTTGTAAACTCTCTAGCTTGAATTACTGCATTTTGCCCTGTACTTCCATCTAATACCAACATTACCTCATGAGGGGCTTCTGGAATTACTTTTTGAATTACTCTTCGAATTTTACCAAGCTCATTCATTAAGTTAACTTTGGTATGTAATCTACCTGCTGTATCTATTATAATTACATCAGCATTTACTTCTACACCTTTTTTTACAGTTTCGAATGCCACAGAAGCAGGATCCGTATTCATACCTAATGAAATTACAGGAACTCCCACTCTTTCGCCCCAAAGCCTTAACTGATCTACAGCAGCAGCTCTAAATGTATCAGCTGCACCAAGTACTACGGATTTACCTCTTTGAGCAAATTGAGAAGCAATTTTACCAATAGTTGTAGTTTTACCAACACCATTTACACCTACCACTAAAATTACATATGGCTTAATACTTTCTGGCAACATAAAATCCTGAACCTGAGTAGATTTATTTTCAGCTAATAGCCCAGCTATTTCCTCGTACAGGATATTATTTAATTGATTCGTATTGAGATATTTATCTTTTTTTACCCTTTCTTCTAATCTATCAATAATTTTCAAAGTAGTAGAGACTCCAACATCTGCTGCAATTAGTATATCTTCAAGCTCATCTAATACATCTTCGTCTACAGTTGATTTACCAATAACCGCTTTACTAATCTTCCCGAAGATGCTGTCTTTTGTTTTTTCAAGACCTTTATCGAGAGATTCTTTCTCTTTTTTACCAAAAAATTTTCCGAAAATGCTCATAAACTGTTTTTTGAAAATTACTACATTCAACACATCTGTAAAAGCGAGAATCTCTGAACTTAACACTTGGTGTTTTATTACTTACAGATTCTAGCCCAGATGGAATGAAAAAAATTATAAGTCCGTAAAAAAATGCCTTAAAGTGGCATAATCAACTACTATTACAAAAATGGTAAATCTAAAATAAAAAAACCCTACTTTATCAGCAGGGTTTCAGAATAAATTACCTTAAAGAAATTAGTTCTTTAAAATTTCTTTAGCCATTTCTTCCGTTACAATTTCTTGTTTAAAGGTGTAAGCACCAGTTTTAGGATTTCTTACAGCTTTAACTACTTTAGCGTATTTTTGACCGCCTTCTTTTTTAAGCGTTGCTACTACTTTCTTTGCCATAATTACTTAATTTCTCTGTGAACAGTATATTTCTTTAAAATAGGATTATACTTTTTCAACTCCAATCTTTCAGTAGTATTCTTCCTATTCTTAGTAGTTATATATCTTGAAGTACCTTTCGTTCCTGTTGCTTTATGCTCTGTGCACTCAAGAATTACTTGTACTCTGTTGCCTTTTTTAGCCATGATTAATAATATTTTATATGTTATAATTAACTATCTCAGATAAGTACATTCCCGTTTGCACGAGCTTTTTTCAAGACTGCTGTAATACCATTTTTATTGATGGTTCTTAAAGCAGTAGAAGAAACTTTTAGTTTTATCCAACGATCTTCTTCTGGAACATAAAATTTCTTAGTGTGCAAATTAGGGTAAAACTTTCTCTTAGTTTTGTTATTAGCATGGGAAACATTATTTCCTACTCTTGGTCTCTTCCCTGTTATATCACAAACTCTTGACATTTCTTTATATGGTTTTAATTTCTGAGGTGCAAATATCTTAAATTTTTCAAAATATAAAAAGCTTATCCTTATTATGAAGGATAATTTTCAAGAAAAATTCATTTTTTTTCCTTATACGGTGAAAATTTTTCCTTCGAGTGCCAAAAAAGTCTCTGGAAAAACTCTTTGCGCTTCTTCTAACAACTGATTAAGCTCTTTATATCTTATAGAAAAGTGTCCGATCACTAGCTTTTTCACATTAGCTTTACTAGCAATAGTAGCTGCTTGAGATGCAGTACTGTGCTTCGTTCTAACTGCACGTTCACTATCACTTTCTACAAACGTAGCTTCGTGATACAATATATCAACACCATCGATATGTTCCAAAATTTTTTCTGAATATGCAGTATCTGAACAAAAAGCATAACTCAATGGTGGTGGTGGTTCAACTGTATACTCATCAAATAAGTATTCCTTTTCCTCCCAAAACACACTTTTCCCGTCTTTAAGCTCTTTCATTAATTCAAAAGGAAATCCTTTTGGTAATTTTTCTGCTAATAGCTTGTTCTTTTTCTTCTTTTCTCTAAAAATAAATCCACAGCAGGGTACTCTATGCTCTAAAGGAACCGAAGTAACAGAAAAATACTCGTTCTCAAATATTTGACTTGCAAAAGCATCCTGAGTTTCAATAAACTGAATAGGAAAGTTATAAGAAGACTGGGAAGCTCGGTTTATAGAAATTAATACTTCTCTTAACTCTGCTGGCGCAAAAAGATATAACTCTTTTGTTCTACCTAAAAGACTCATTGATGACAGTAAGCCCGGTAAGCCAAAAATATGGTCGCCATGCATGTGGCTAATAAAGATGTAATCGATCTTTGATGTCTTGGCTTTAAGATTTAGCAATTGGTATTGTGTACCTTCACCACAATCTATTAAACAATACTGTTGATTGATTTCTAGCAACTGTGAGGTCATGAATCTGTTCCAAGCAGGAGTTGCGGAACTTGCACCAAGTATTTGAACTGAAATTGACAAAACGATAAATAAAAAAACGGTAAAGAGCTCTGACTGAAAACTCTTTACCGTACAATAAAATAATATATTGATTAATTTCCTTCTTCTTCCTCTCCTAAATCTTTCTCAATTTCATTAAGGAAAATCGCATCTACAGCTTCTTCGTCTGTAGGTAAAATATGGAGAACATTATCTAACTTAGAAATTCTAATTAATTTCATCACATGCTCACTTACACCTGTAAGTATAAGTAACCCACCAATATCTTTAGACATTCTGTTTGCTACTAAAACAGCGCTTAACCCTGAAGAGTCTACATATTTTACCATAGCTAAGTTAAGAATCAGATTTACTGTACCTGATTGGTAAAGAGTAATTACTTCAGATTTTAACTGAGGAGCTTTTAGGGTATCCAGTTTTTCCTCTTCTAATGTTAATTTTGTATACTTTTCAGCTTTTTCTACAGCGTATTTCATATCGAGTCTGTTTGAATTTTCTTCAAATATATCATTTTGTTGTGAAAAAATTCTGTATTGCCTTTTCAATTGAGGCTTCATCGTTATCCTCAGCCTTTACAAAAGGTTTTCCTGTGATTTTTCCAAATAGTTCAATATACCTTTGAGAAACCAATTCCACAAATTCATCACTCATTTCTGGCAACTTTTGTCCCTCTTTTCCTTGAAAACCATTTTCAATCAACCACTCTCTAACAAATTCTTTTGAAAGTTGTTTTTGCCTCTCTCCTTTTTCCTGTCTTTCTTCATATCCATCGATATAAAAATACCGAGAAGAATCGGGCGTGTGAATTTCATCTATCAGATATACCTCATCATTGTATTTACCAAACTCATATTTAGTATCAACTAAGATTAAACCTGATTTAGACGCGATTTCTGTTCCTCGTTTATATAAGCCTAAAGTATATTTCTCTAATAGCTTATATTCTTTTTCAGGAACTATACCTCTTGCCAGAATTTCTTCTCTTGAAATATCTTCGTCGTGCCCTTCTGTTGCCTTTGTAGCAGGAGTAATAATTGGCTCTGGAAATTTATCATTTTCTTTCATCCCTTCTGGTAAAGGCACTCCACAAAGCATTCTTTTACCTGCTTTATACTCTCTCCAAGCATGCCCCACCAAATAGCCTCTTACTACCATTTCTACCGCGTAAGCATCACATTTCTTCCCTATAATTACATTTGGATGCGGAACTGCTTCTACCCAGTTAGGTACAATATCTTTAGTTTGTTCTAAAAAAAGAGCTGCTATCTGATTAAGCACTTGTCCTTTATATGGAATTGGCTTTGGCAGAATTACATCAAATGCTGAAATTCTATCACTGGTAATCATTGCCAGCTTATCGCCAAAAAAATAAACATCCCTTACTTTTCCCGAATACGACCCTGTACTTTTAGGAAATGAATATACACTCTTCTTTTTTTCTTCTGACATTTTGTATAATATATTAATAATTGCCTATTGATAACATAACCAAGGTACATCCAAATATGACTTCAATGCCTTTTTTCCTTGCTTTTTCTGCCAAAGAAGCATTTTCTGTTCCCGGATTAAAAATCAAACGCTCAGGTTTAGTATTTAAAATATAGTCTTCCCACTCTGCTTGTTTTGCCGGACCAATGTATAATGTAATCGTATTAATATCTCGTAATACTTTTTTTTCATTGATAATTTTTTTTCCAAAAACTTCTCCTCGTTTTATCCCAATAGGCACAAACTCTACTCCTTCTTCATTTAATCTTCTTGCAGCTTCAAATGCATACCGTTGTGGATTTGTTGTAGCTCCTAAAATTATCGTTTTTTTCATATCAATTTAATTTCAGCCTTTTATATATCTATCTACAAAAGCTGAAATGGTCCTATTCTGTTCAACTTTTCCATATTTCCTGCAAAAAAAGTAATTAGAAAGTATAATCGCGCGAAAAAAACAAACTAATTTACTGTAATGATAAATTTTGTATGCATGTAAGGTTTTAAGGATAAATTAAATATTTTGAAACACATTAACTTTTATTATGCCTATTTGAGTGTTACTTATATAGATTTCTGCAATAAAGTTTAAAAAAATACTTGTAAGTTTCTTTACATACTTTATATTTGTAACATACAATTAGCGAAAGATTTAACTGAAATATTACCCGCGCGATAGTCCGAATAGAAGATATTATAGAATAGAAGAAAACTGAAACTAATAAACCTGAGCCGAAGACTCAGGTTTTTCTTTTTTTATAGTGTTTCTTGCATTACCTTTCTACTATTTCCCTTAGAATCATAAATTATCATTTGAGAGATATTTTCATTTAAGAAATAACTCCTTTCACCTTGTGAGAAGTAACCTGCTCCATAATAAAATTCTACTCTTTGCTTTTTATCAGAATTTTTGAAGAAAACTTCGGCGTATACATCATTATGCTTTAAGGAAATTAATTTTCCTTTCGAATAAACAGATTGTACAAATTGAAGTAGTTCATTATTTTTAGCACAAATAAGCATGCTGTTATTCTCGTCTAAAGTTAATTGCACCAAACCTCTTGCATTGCCAGTAATTTTTAAACCAGTAGCTTTGGCATCAATAACCTTAAAGTTATTACTGCCATCACCTGCCAGTAAAACACCTTCTGAAGCATCGTAAAAACCAAAAAGTGTTTCAACGTTTGTATTATTACCTACTAGTAGAATATCTAAAAAACCATCCGTATTGAAATCTGAAATTTGAGAGCCATACATTGGCGCAATTTGCGCTGCATTTGGCAAAGGCTTTATTTTAAATTGATTATTGCCTAAATTCTCTATAAATGAGTTGCTAAGAACTGTAGTTTTTAAGTGAGTAGCACCGTCTAATTCTTTGTCTCTAAAAATCTCATTTACAGTTGCTTGCCCATAAAGTTTATATTCTTTAAATCTCCCTTTCATTCCATTAATCTGATCTATTAAAGCATCTCGCATGGCAAATGGGTAACTTTTACCCTGAGTGTAATGAAATAATATTGGGTCGATATTTCCAGATTTATCAAAATCTTTCGCATATAATTCTACTGGTTCTTTTACTGATGCTTTAAGTACTGAGTTTGTACCTAAATTCCCTACAATATAATCTATATCTCCATCGGCATCGAAATCGCCAGCATTTATACTATTCCACCAACCATAACTCTCAGCCAAATTGGTTTGACCAGTGATATTTGTTAACACACCATTCTTATTTTCAAAAAATGTAATTGGCATCCACTCTCCTACCACGATTAAATCTATCCAAGAATCATTGTTAAAATCTGTCCAGATTGCAGATGAAACCATTCCAATCCTTTGCAACTCAGAAACCTCATTGGTTACATCCTTAAATACACCTCCATTATTTTGAAGCAAATAGCTCTTTCCTGATTCTGGATATCTTTTGGGGTCTAGTTTTCCACCAATAAATAAGTCGAGGTCTCCATCTTTATCATAATCTGCGGCTACTACACTTGAACTACTTCCATTTAAAATTGGAAGAGCACCCTCATTTAGTTTAAAATTCCCATTTCCATCGTTTGTATACAATCGATCTTGATAGAGATTTGAAAACTCACCATCTGCAAAAAAAATGGCACCGCCGCTAGCAATGAATAAATCTAAGTCACCATCATTATCAGCATCAAAAAACAAGCAACCGGTATCTTCGCTTTTTATAAAGGTTTCATCAATCACTTTTTCAGTAAAAGCTGGAATTGATCTCGAATTTGTTTTTTCCTGTAAATAGAGAATTCCATTTTGCCCAGAAGCTCCCCCTACATAAAAATCTTGTAAACCATCATTATTTACATCTCCAACAGCTATACCCGGACCTGTTCTTGAATTCATGTGATGTAAAAGCGGCTGTGTTTTGAAATCTATATTATAATTTTCTTGATGGATAAACTTTGGAGTTTGCGATGCTGTTACTGCTGAAAAAAGTGTTTTAGACTGCTCTGTTTCTTTTCTGCTATTACTTATAGCATCTTTATAATTTATCTCTACTTTTTGATTTACCTGTATATTAGATAGTTTTTGAGTTTTACCATCGGGCCAGCGAATTGATAAAGATTTTACGTTTTGCACATCTCCCAAGCCAAAATGTATAGTATTCTCAACTGTAGACTTATAACCCCTTACAATGTAGTGCTCGTGAAAAAGCTGAATGCTCTCATCTTCTAACCATAGTTTTACACCTAAGCCATTTTCGTTGAGTTTTGGACCGATAAGCGCTACTCGCAAAAAGTTGTTCTTATTTGGATTTTGATCTTCGAGGTTTGTGTAGATAAAAGGATAGTCATTTATATTATTAGTTATAAAATCCACATCTCCGTCATTATCAAGATCTGCAAAAGCAGCACCATTGGAATAGCTTGGACTATCTACTCTCCACTCTTTTGATTGATCTTTAAAAGTTAAATCTCCTTGATTTTTATAGAAATAATTAGATACATGAATACCCGAAAGTTCTTGAATCTGCTTAAAATGCTTCGTTACATCTTGTGATTTATCTCCATAAGTGTAATCTCCCTGAAGACCATAAACCACAAAATCTAAATCGGTAACATCTCTGCCATAACCATTAGAAATGAATAAATCACGGTAGCCATCATTATCCATATCTACAAATAATGGCGCCCAACTCCAATCTGTTCGGCTTATTCCCGATAACCGGCCAACTTCACTAAAACTGCCAGAACCAGTATTCATTTGTAAAGTATTTCTAAAGAACTGATGCTGATAGCCCATTTGTATTTTCATTTGATACTTATCGTAATTCATGGGCATTAACATGGTTTTTGTATGCTGGTTATCTTCTGGCAGCATATCCATCTCTACGATGTCAGGTAAATTATCATTATTGAAATCGGCAATATCTACCCCCATTCCGTTGTAAGTAGTCTGCTTGGTATATTCTTTTAGATGGTCAGTAAAAGTACCATCTCCATTATTTATCCATAATAAATCGTTGGAAATAAAATCGTTAGAGCAATACACATCTGGATATCCATCTTGATTGATATCTGCAACAGCGACGCCTAAACCATAACCTTCAATAAGGATTCCAGCTTCTTTTGAGACATCAGTAAACTTTGATACACAAAGCTCTGAATTACTGGCACACTCTACAGCATTATTTTTATAAAGTCGATCGGTACTTATACCTTTCCCATCTTTTTTAACTGGCCTTACATTATTAGGTGGGAAATCTTCTGTGCCATTGGTAAGTAAATACAAATCTAGATCGCCATCTAAATCATAGTCCAGAAAAGCAGCTTGAGTACTGTAGCCTTTATCATCTAAGCCATACTCTTTGGCACTTTCGGTAAATGTATTATCTCCATTATTTATAAATAAAAGGTTTCTCGCTTTATCTGTATAATTTCTATCGGCAGCACAAACATAAATATCAACAAAACCATCAGTATTGATATCAACCATTGAAACCCCTGTGCACCATCTATCTGTTGTTACTCCAGCTTTTTCACTAATGTCTTCAAATTGTAAATTACCTTTATTCAGATATAACTTACTTGAAACCTGATTGCCAGCAAAATAAATATCTTGTAAACCATCATTATTAATATCTGCTACACCTACACCTGCTCCATTGTATATATAAGCATAGTTAAGCGTGTTTAATGTATCCAGCTCCTCAATTGTATTTTTAAAAAGCAAGTTAGCCTCATCTCCTTTAATTAAGCGGAACTGTTGAAAACCGTCATACTTTTGGTTACAGGATAATAGACAACATAAAGTAAGAGGAATAATAAAGTCTTGCTTGATAGTAGTTATAGATAGTTTCATATTTACTTCTTTAGATTAAAGAATTTAAGCATATGCTTAATCCAACTAAAGTAGCAAGCTTTGAGACAACATGTATCCTGATTTAATAGGAAAGTAAATATAAAAAAAGCCTTTCTAAAGTATTTTAGAAAGGCTTTAAAGATCAATAATCTTTTTATTAATTATCAGCGTTATCGAACTTAGTTTTTTTAGTACCCTTGTACATTTCGTACTTCATAAATTTACATTCCAAGGAGCCATTATACAATGTTATCCTTCTTGATGGTCTTAATCGGATGTTTTTTAGCGCTTCTTGACTCGAACTAATTATCCAAGCATCAAAACCATTAAACTCTTGTTTTAATTGATCACCAAACTTTGAATAAAAAGCATTTATCTGAGCATCTTCTAATCGTTCTCCATAAGGTGGATTGGTAATTAAAAAGCCATAATCGGTTTGCGGTTTGGCTTCAGAAAATGTTTTTCTTGATACTATTATATCATCTTCGAGATTTGCAGCGGCTATGTTCTCACGAGCAGCTTGTATGCTTTGCAAAGAAATATCAGACCCTTTGATACTTAAATCGTCTATATCTTTTTGTTGGCTTACACTATCTGCTTTAATATCAGCCCACAATTTCTGGTCAAAATCTGGCCAATGCATAAACCCAAAAATATTTCTAAAAGAAAGTGGAGCTACATTTTTAGCCATTAGAGCAGCTTCTATCAAAATTGTACCAGAACCACACATTGGATCTATTAATGGCTGATCTGGCGTCCAGCCAGCATGCTTTAATAAGCCCGCAGCTAATACTTCATTCATTGGAGCTTTTACAGATTGCACTCTGTAACCACGCTTAAACATTGCATCTCCAGACGCATCTATAGAGAGAATACAATCTTTATTAGAGATTTTAAGGTTTATTCTCAGGTCTGGACTACTAACATGAACAGATGGTCTTACACCAAATTTATCTCTAAATTGATCTACAATTGCATCTTTAGTTTTTAAAGCAACATATTTGCTGTGTCTGAAAATATTTGAGTTTACAGTACTATCTACAGCAAGTGTTCCTTCTTTATCTAGATACTGAGACCAATCTATTTTCTGAATTTCGCTATATAACTGATGCTCGTCTTCTGCCTGAAATTCTGCTATTGGCTTTATAATTCTCAATGAAGTTCTCAGCCATAAACAAGATTTGTACATCAACTCTTTATCTGCAGAAAAACTTACAGCTCTTTTGAGTACCTGCACATTATTTGCTCCCAGACTTTCTAGTTCTTCAGCTAGGAGTTCTTCCAAGCCAAAGAAGGTTTTCGCGACAAGCGTAAATGTATTATTATTCAAAATTTTACTTTTAGATTTAATAATTTAAAGGGCTAACTAACGTAATTGCTAAATATTTTTGACCGAATAATAAACAGAATGCAATTTTTATTTTACATTTTTATTCTGCCATTTTCCTTCGTAGTAGCTCTTTTTAATTTGTTTGGTTTTAGAATAAAATATTACCTGGTTTCAGAAAAATATATCAGGAAAAATATTCAATATTGGTTGGTAGTATTCCACGTTGTGAGTTGTGCTATAGGCGCTTTACTGTTTGTAAATAATCTATTACCAGCAAATATTTTCTTTGGTAATCTCTTCCACGAAAGTCCAAAATCAATCCCGATAACTATTCTAGCAGTTTTTTTAATTAATTGCTTTTTAACAGGATTATTTTTGGAAGCTTTTCTCAGATTATTTGTAAAAGGTTACAGTAAAGCGACTATTATTTAATTATACATTGAAACGGAAATGCATCACATCTCCATCATGCACTACATATTCTTTTCCTTCTATTGACAACTTGCCAGCTTCTTTACAAGCTGATTCAGATTTATATTTCTCGTAGTTTTCGTAACTGATTACCTCAGCTTTAATAAAACCACGCTCAAAGTCGCTATGAATTACACCAGCAGCCTGAGGAGCTTTCCAACCTCTGTGGATTGTCCAAGCACGAACTTCTTTTTCACCTGCGGTAAAGTAAGTTATAAGATTTAGCAATTCGTAAGATGCTCTAATTAATCTATCCAAACCTGATTCTTCTAAACCATACTCTTCAAGAAACATCGACTTTTCTTCTTCGTCATCAAAAGAAGCAATTTGAGACTCTAAAGCAGCACAAATCATTAATACTTGAGCATTTTCAGATTTCACATTCTCTTTTAACTGCTCAACATACTCATTTCCAGAAGTTACAGATTCTTCATCCACATTAGCCAGATAAATTACTGGTTTTGCAGTAAGTAGAAATAAGTCTGTTATAAACTCCCACTCATCTTCTGTTGCATCAATACCTCTTACGTTTTTACCTTCTTCCAGATGCTTTTTTAGTTTCTCTAAGATTTCTAAGCTTTTTCTTGCATCTTTATCTCCACTTTTAGCAACCTTAGCATTTTTAAGAATTCGCTTATCTATAGTGTCAAGGTCTTTTAACTGTAATTCTGTATCGATAATCTCTTTATCTGAGACAGGATCCACTTTTCCAGCAACATGGACAACGTTATCATCAGAAAAACAACGAACAACGTGAATAATAGCATCCACTTCTCTGATATTTCCAAGGAACTGATTTCCCAAACCTTCACCTTTACTTGCTCCTTGTACCAAACCAGCAATATCGACAAACTCTATTGTTGTTGGTAAAACTTTTTGAGGTTTTACTAGAGATTCTAATACTTTAAGCCTTTTATCGGGTACCGTTACTACTCCCACATTTGGCTCAATAGTACAGAAAGGATAGTTTGCTGCTTCTGCTTTTGCACTTGATAAAGCATTAAACAAGGTAGATTTTCCTACATTAGGTAAACCAACAATTCCACACTGTAAAGACATATTAATTTCTGGTTTTCAATTAAATATTAAGAAGTTTAGACACTCCATTAATTTTTTGAGGGGCAAAGATAGAATATTAAAACAATGAAAACCAGTAGTGATGTTAAGATGATTTAAAATAAAAAAGAAAGTAGCTAAAAAATAAAAAACTGAGTTAAAATTAACTCAGTTTTGATTTCTTAATATTCATATTCACTTGGCATGATAAAAGATAAAATGGCGTAAACCAATAGTGTGGTACCAAAACTCACAATTACACTCACACCAAATAAAGCTCTTACCACCGTTGCATCAATTCCTAAATAATTTCCAATTCCGCCACAAACCCCAGTTAACATTTTATTATAGCTTGATTTTACAAGTTTCATAGTATAAAGTTTTTGTTTTATATAAGGAAAAATTGACTTTAAGGTTTGAATATTTTTACAAAAAGTCAATTTTTTCCTTTAGCGGTATTTTAATTATCTGATAAGTGTAACTGATCCTCGAACAGTATACTTCTTAGCAGGATCTAACTCACTACCATAAGTGGCTATATAAGGGAAAGGTCCTGCTTGCAGTTCTTTTCCTAAATAAATACCATCCCAACCATCTTTAGTATCGCTTGTTAAGAAGATAACTTCTCCCCATCTGTTATAAATCTCCAAGTGATAATTAATAATATGCTTTCCTTCAACTAAGAACTCATCATTTAATCCATCACCATTAGGTGTAAATGCAGTAGGGAAATATACTTCTGGTGGACATCTATCTAAAATTGTGATACTGCTTCTATAAGTACACCCGAATTCGTTGGTTACAGTAACATGGTAGATACCTTCTTCGGTAATAGCTGCTTCTCTATCAGTAGAACCAAGCTCTTCCCACACATAAATATCACCTTCGCCAGCATCTAACATTAATGGTCCTTCATCAAAACAGTAAACTGAATCTTCTGATGGGAATGCAGGTTCAGGTAAAGCTTTAAAATCAACATTAAAGGTTTTATTAAAGATACATTCTTTACCTTTATAGTTAACTACAGCTTCTACTGTATACACTCCACTTTCCATCACAGCTATTTGTTGAATAGAATCACCTGTAGACCATAAGTAAGTAGCATCGTAACCCGGAATTTTTGCATCTAATGTTACAAATTCACCTTCACAAGCTACTATATCCTCTTCTGCTGGTGGTGCTGGAATTACATGAACCGTAACAGTTGCTGGTGCTGAACATCCATTTTCATCAGTTACTATCACTTCGTAAGTAGTATCTTCATCAGGACTAACAATGATTTTCTGACTAGTTTGATCAGTATCCCATATGAATGAAATACCACCACTTGCGATTAATTCGGTTTGTTCACCTTCGCAAATCCAAACATCTTCTCCTGCAAATGCATCTGGTAATGGATTCACAGTGATAGAGTCAGTATAGATACTTGTACAACCTGTAATACCAGTAACCATTATGCTAACAGCATATTTACCTGGTTTATCGAAGATATAGCTTACCTCCTCTCCACTCTCTTCGAATACACCATCATTATCCATATCCCATTTTTGATCCATTATTGGTCTACCAAAATCAGAAGATATATCCATGAAAGTAGCTGCATTACCAATACACACATTATCTACCGTAAAGCCTGCAATAGGAGCTGGATAAATAAATACTTCTTGTTCTACCGTATTTGTACAACCATTCGCAGTTGCTACAGTAAGATTGACTGTATAAACACCAGCAGCACTATAAGAGTAATCTGGTATTTGCACATAAGAAGAATCTCCATTCCCAAATGACCATGTCCAACTTACAATTTGATTCTCACTAGCAAAAGGATCAGAAATAGAAGATAAATCTCTAATTGCAATTGGTGAATTCATACAAGCTGGATCAACTTCAAAGTTTGCAACTGGCAATGGATAAACTTTAACATTCTGAGTAAATTCGTCTGTACACTCAGTATTAGATGTCACTTTTAGTGAAACTGTATACTCTCCTGCACCATTGTATTTATGAACTGGATTTTGTAAAGTAGATGTAGCACCATCACCAAAACTCCACTCCCATTTCTCTACACTATAATCTTTGGCAAAGTTACCGTCTTTATCTAATACCATAGATTCATCAATAAACTCAACATCCTCATCCTCACAATAACTTTGGTAGGTAAAGTTTGCTGTTGGGTTTGGATAAACGATCACATCATAGCTAATACTCTTCACACAGCCCTTGTCTGTTGTTGCTGTTAATGTCACCGTATAAGTACCTGGTGTATTAAAAGTATATTGTGGATTTTCATCTGTTGAAGTATCTTCATCTCCAAATTCCCATAACCATGCAATAATACTATTACCAGGAATATCCAATCCATCTTTATCCTTCCCTATTGTCGTGTTATTAGTAAAATTCGTTGGTTCATCATAACATACCTTATCATGACTAAAATCAGGGATAGGATTCGGGTTCACGCGGATACTCTCTGTAACACCATGACTACATCCATTATTGGTCGTCACTGTCAAGGTTACATCATAATTTCCTGGTGCTAAATAAGTATGACTCATCGTTGGATCGCTACTACTCGCTGTCTTTGTATCTCCAAAATCCCAACTCCATGTTACTATCTCCTGTACATCACCTGTGCCATTTACATAACTACTCAAATCAATAAAACTACCATCTGTAAAGTCTGTCGCTGAACCAAAACATACTGGATCTGCACTGAATAAAGCTGTTGGATTCGGGTTCACGCGGATACTCTCTGTAACACTATGACTACATCCATTATTGGTCGTCACTGTCAAGGTTACATCATAATTTCCTGGTGCTAAATAAGTATGACTCATCGTTGGATCGCTACTACTCGCTGTCTTTGTATCTCCAAAATCCCAACTCCATGTTACTATCTCCTGTACATCACCTGTGCCATTTACATAACTACTCAAATCAATAAAACTACCATCTGTAAAGTCTGTCGCTGAACCAAAACATACTGGATCTGCACTGAATAAAGCTGTTGGATTCGGGTTCACGCGGATACTCTCTGTAACACTATGACTACATCCATTATTGGTCGTCACTGTCAAGGTTACATCATAATTTCCTGGTGCTAAATAAGTATGACTCATCGTTGGATCGCTACTACTCGCTGTCTTTGTATCTCCAAAATCCCAACTCCATGTTACTATCTCCTGTACATCACCTGTGCCATTTACATAACTACTCAAATCAATAAAACTACCATCTGTAAAGTCTGTCGCTGAACCAAAACATACTGGATCTGCACTGAATAAAGCTGTTGGATTCGGGTTCACGCGGATACTCTCTGTAACACTATGACTACATCCATTATTGGTCGTCACTGTCAAGGTTACATCATAATTTCCTGGTGCTAAATAAGTATGACTCATCGTTGGATCGCTACTACTCGCTGTCTTTGTATCTCCAAAATCCCAACTCCATGTTACTATCTCCTGTACATCACCTGTGCCATTTACATAACTACTCAAATCAATAAAACTACCATCTGTAAAGTCTGTCGCTGAACCAAAACATACTGGATCTGCACTGAATAAAGCTGTTGGATTCGGGTTCACGCGGATACTCTCTGTAACACTATGACTACATCCATTATTGGTCGTCACTGTCAAGGTTACATCATAATTTCCTGGTGCTAAATAAGTATGACTCATCGTTGGATCGCTACTACTCGCTGTCTTTGTATCTCCAAAATCCCAACTCCATGTTACTATCTCCTGTACATCACCTGTGCCATTTACATAACTACTCAAATCAATAAAACTACCATCTGTAAAGTCTGTCGCTGAACCAAAACATACTGGATCTGCACTGAATAAAGCTGTTGGATTCGGGTTCACGCGGATACTCTCTGTAACACTATGACTACATCCATTATTGGTCGTCACTGTCAAGGTTACATCATAATTTCCTGGTGCTAAATAAGTATGACTCATCGTTGGATCGCTACTACTCGCTGTCTTTGTATCTCCAAAATCCCAACTCCATGTTACTATCTCCTGTACATCACCTGTGCCATTTACATAACTACTCAAATCAATAAAACTACCATCTGTAAAGTCTGTCGCTGAACCAAAACATACTGGATCTGCACTGAATAAAGCTGTTGGATTCGGGTTCACGCGGATACTCTCTGTAACACTATGACTACATCCATTATTGGTCGTCACTGTCAAGGTTACATCATAATTTCCTGGTGCTAAATAAGTATGACTCATCGTTGGATCGCTACTACTCGCTGTCTTTGTATCTCCAAAATCCCAACTCCATGTTACTATCTCCTGTACATCACCTGTGCCATTTACATAACTACTCAAATCAATAAAACTACCATCTGTAAAGTCTGTCGCTGAACCAAAACATACTGGATCTGCACTGAATAAAGCTGTTGGATTCGGGTTCACGCGGATACTCTCTGTAACACTATGACTACATCCATTATTGGTCGTCACTGTCAAGGTTACATCATAATTTCCTGGTGCTAAATAAGTATGACTCATCGTTGGATCGCTACTACTCGCTGTCTTTGTATCTCCAAAATCCCAACTCCATGTTACTATCTCCTGTACATCACCTGTGCCATTTACATAACTACTCAAATCAATAAAACTACCATCTGTAAAGTCTGTCGCTGAACCAAAACATACTGGATCTGCACTGAATAAAGCTGTTGGATTCGGGTTCACGCGGATACTCTCTGTAACACTATGACTACATCCATTATTGGTCGTCACTGTCAAGGTTACATCATAATTTCCTGGTGCTAAATAAGTATGACTCATCGTTGGATCGCTACTACTCGCTGTCTTTGTATCTCCAAAATCCCAACTCCATGTTACTATCTCCTGTACATCACCTGTGCCATTTACATAACTACTCAAATCAATAAAACTACCATCTGTAAAGTCTGTCGCTGAACCAAAACATACTGGATCTGCACTGAATAAAGCTGTTGGATTCGGGTTCACGCGGATACTCTCTGTAACACTATGACTACATCCATTATTGGTCGTCACTGTCAAGGTTACATCATAATTTCCTGGTGCTAAATAAGTATGACTCATCGTTGGATCGCTACTACTCGCTGTCTTTGTATCTCCAAAATCCCAACTCCATGTTACTATCTCCTGTACATCACCTGTGCCATTTACATAACTACTCAAATCAATAAAACTACCATCTGTAAAGTCTGTCGCTGAACCAAAACATACTGGATCTGCACTGAATAAAGCTGTTGGATTCGGATTTACTCTCACTGGGATCGTCACCACTAACTCACAGTTGGTGCTCGTCTCCATTGTTAAGGTCGCTGTGTAATTACCCGGATTCGCATATGTGTGATTTACTACTTGCTCATTACCTGTACCTGTATAATCGCCACTGCCATCCCCAAAATTCCAGGTGCGCTTATCTATGCTGTAACTCTCACTACCCAAATCAACATAACTTGACATATCGATCACACTTGCATCGGTAAACTCCGTAGGCTCACTCAAACATACTTCTGTTACACTCAAATCTTCATCGATACTTGGATTTACTCTCACTGGGATCGTCACTACTAACTCACAGTTCGTGCTCGTCTCCATCGTTAAAGTCGCTGTGTAATTACCCGGATTCGCATATGTGTGATTTACTACCTGCTCATTACCTGTACCTGTATAATCGCCACTGCCATCCCCAAAATTCCAGGTGCGCTTATCGATACTATAACTCTCACTACCCAAATCAACATAACTTGACATATCGATCACACTCGCATCGGTAAACTCCGTAGGCTCACTCAAACATACTTCTGTTACACTCAAATCTTCATCGATGCTTGGATTTACTCTCACTGGGATCGTCACTACTAACTCACAGTTCGTGCTCGTCTCCATCGTTAAGGTCGCTGTGTAATTACCCGGATTCGCATATGTGTGATTTACTACTTGCTCATTACCTGTACCTGTATAATCGCCACTGCCATCCCCAAAATTCCAGGTGCGCTTATCGATGCTGTAACTCTCACTACCCAAATCAACATAACTTGACATATCAATCACACTTGCATCGGTAAACTCCGTAGGCTCACTCAAACATACTTCTGTTACACTCAAATCTTCATCGATACTTGGATTTACTCTCACTGGGATCGTCACTACTAACTCACAGTTCGTGCTCGTCTCCATCGTTAAAGTCGCTGTGTAATTACCCGGATTCGCATATGTGTGATTTACTACCTGCTCATTACCTGTACCTGTATAATCGCCACTGCCATCCCCAAAATTCCAGGTGCGCTTATCGATGCTGTAACTCTCACTGCCCAAAGCAACATAACTCGACATATCGATCACACTTGCATCGGTAAACTCCGTAGGCTCACTCAAACATACTTCTGTTACACTCAAATCTTCATCGATACTTGGATTTACTCTCACTGGGATCGTCACTACTAACTCACAGTTCGTGCTCGTCTCCATCGTTAAAGTCGCTGTGTAATTACCCGGATTCGCATATGTGTGATTTACTACCTGCTCATTACCTGTACCTGTATAATCGCCACTGCCATCCCCAAAATTCCAGGTGCGCTTATCGATACTATAACTCTCACTACCCAAATCAACATAACTTGACATATCGATCACACTCGCATCGGTAAACTCCGTAGGCTCACTCAAACATACTTCTGTTACACTCAAATCTTCATCGATGCTTGGATTTACTCTCACTGGGATCGTCACTACTAACTCACAGTTCGTGCTCGTCTCCATCGTTAAGGTCGCTGTGTAATTACCCGGATTCGCATATGTGTGATTTACTACTTGCTCATTACCTGTACCTGTATAATCGCCACTGCCATCCCCAAA
Organism: Chondrinema litorale; assembly: GCF_026250525.1. Lineage (GTDB taxonomy): Bacteria > Bacteroidota > Bacteroidia > Cytophagales > Flammeovirgaceae > Chondrinema > Chondrinema litorale. The sequence goes on along the minus strand of NZ_CP111043.1, from coordinate 4,292,009 downwards.
ATTCCAGGTGCGCTTATCAATGCTGTAACTCTCACTACCCAAATCAACATAACTTGACATATCTATCACACTCACATCGGTAAACTCCGTAGGCTCACTCAAACATACTTCTGTTACACTCAAACCTTCATCGATGCTTGGATTTACTCGAACACTCTTAGTATAATCATGACTACAACCTTTATCAGTTGTTACTGTGAGTGTAACACTATAATTACCAGGAGCTGAATAAGTATGGAATGGATTTGCTGAAGTGGATGAGTTACCATCACCAAAATCCCAATTCCAATCGGTAATTGAATTTCCTGCTATTGGCAATCCATTTACATCATTCTCAATAGTAGAAGAGTCTATAAAACTTGTATTTGCACCAAAACATACTTTATCAGCACCAAACAAAGCAATTGGATTTGGATTGATCACTACTGTTTCACTACTTATTCTCTCACAACCTAAAGAGGAAATAATTTTATGGTTCACAATAAATGAACCTGCTTCTGGAAATGTATAACTACTACTTGTTCCACTTGCTTCAAAGACTCCATCATTATCAAAATCCCAGAAGAACTGAGTTACAGCACTACCTCCCGGATTATCAGAAGCATCATTGAAGGTCACTAAATCTCCATTACAAATATTCCCTGAATTATAATTAAAGTCTATATTAGGATAGGTATCAATTACAACATCTTTAGTAATCGTCATTGAACAACCGATGTTTGTAATGATTCTCAATGTAACTGGATATGTACCAGCAGATGGGAAAGTATAAGCTAAAGAAACTCCTGAAGAATCGAAAGTACCATCATTATCCAAGTCCCAATCGTAATCTGTAATAGTATATGCCGGATCACCTGGATCAGAATTCGATGCATCTAATGTTGTAGGGAAGCCTTCACAAACTTTTGTAATATCAAAATCTGGAATCGGAATAACTACATCTTTTACAACTATTTCTTTAGAAACTGTATAAGAACAACCATCAGAGGTTGCTATAGTTAATCTTGCATCTGTTAAAATAACTACTGAGTCACCAGAACTCAAACTTGCTAACTCTGGGAAGTCTGAAATATCATATTGATAATCTGTATTTAATCCTGTTTTGTCTATAGTTCCATCACCATCAAAATCCCATGAATAGCTTACTATACTTAAAGTATCAGGCTTAGTAGAGTTATCATATAGATTTATAGTTGCTCCATCACAGACATTGAAGTATGTGAAATCAGGAGTTACTGAAGGAATCGAAATATCTGAGGTATAGAAAGCCTGACAGTTATCTGATGAAGTTACTCTTAATGCAATTGTATATTCACCCGGAGTTGAATATGTATTTTGTACAGTTTCTGCTGTAGTTACATCTCCTGAAATATCAACATTAAATGCACCATCATAGCTTAAATCCCATTCGTAATTTGTAATTGTAACTCCATCTGCACTTGACGCAGTTGTCGCTGATGTTGCATCGAAAGTAATAGCTTGATCAAGACATGTATTTGAAACTGAGAATGTTGCAACAGGCAAGTAATATATCGTAATTGACATAGTAGCTTCATCAATACAACCTCTGTTGCTTTCTGTTCTTACTCTTGCTGTATAATTTCCTGGTGCTGGATATAAATATGATACTGTAGCACTTGAAGTAGTTTGATCAAAAGTACCATCACCATCAAAATCCCAGTGATAATTTGATATTTCAGGAGTATATCCTAAATCTGATCCATTTGCTGTTGCAAATCTTCCTGTTATAGATGAAGCACTTGCATCAAAATCTATTGTGTTACCAAAACATTTTGCAGCTCCTGTTAAGGTGGTTATTCCTGCAATTGGTGTTGGGTGTACAGATACGTTATTTGTAATTTCGTCTTGACAAGACTGATCTGATGTTAATTTTAAAGAAACTGGATAAATACCAGGTCCTGGAAATGTATGATCTAAAGCACTTAAAGAAGCTCCAGACTCTTCAAAAACATTATCATCATCAAAATCCCACTCATAAAAATCAATTGTACCAGTAGCAATATTAGAATCATCTGTAAAAGAAATAGCATCACCATCACAACTACCACTTACATTAAAATCTGGTTCAGGTAAAGGATAGATTACTACTGGAATAGGTGTTTCTGCTTGATCATCACAACCATTGTCAGAATATGCCCTAAGAGCCACATAATATGTACCTGCAGAAGTATACGTATGATTTGTAACCTGATTAAAAGTAGGACTATTTACAGTTTCATCAACAGTAAAATTAGACCCATCATAATCAAAATCATACTCTATTCGCTGAATAACTGTAGTACCTGGACTTGTTGATTTATTTGTGAAAGATACAGTTACACCACCAGCAGTAAAACAAACCTGATCACCTGTAAATTCAAAATCGGCTACAGGATTCGGGCTATAAGTTACAGTAAAATCATCTGAACTTTGGCAAACTATATCAGAGCCATCTTCCACCCAAATTTCTACTGTATATGTATCCACTTGGTCTGCAGTAATGCCTGATGGAGCCGTAACAGTAATTTCATCAACATCGGAAGCAAAGGCTGTCCCAGACCCATTTTTATACCAGCGATAATGCATGGTGCCTAATGTCAAATTCTGTGAAGAGTTAAAAGCACTTATAGTCTGATCTCCTTCTGACACACAGAATTTTTGATTACTTATTGAAACAGTTGGACAAGGTAAAACAGTTACTTGTAATGATGTTGGTGGTGCATATTGACAACCATCATATGTCAAAATCATTTTTGGCGTATAAACTCCTGCTGTATTATAAGTATAACTAGCAGTTGAGTCTCCTGCTGCTCCAAATGCTATAAATGTACCATCGCCTGTTTCCCAACCATATTGGTTTGCAGTAGTATCAGAAGTACCAGTATAATCAACTGGAAGAGGAACATAACCCATTCTTTCAACAACACCTATTGTCTCTTCAACTGTAAAAGTTCCTGTAGGTCCATCTACTTGAACCACATCTTCTACTAAAATTGTACTAATACAACCGAGATCATCCATAACAGTTAGACTCACATCGTAATCACTTGGATGGTTATAAATTTTACCTGGGTTTTGTAAAGTAGAAAAAGTACCATCTCCGAAATCCCATAGCCAACTTACTATAGTGACAGTTGGAGCAGATATAGACGTATCGGCAAATGAAATGGCCGCAGGTGGGCAATTGAATGTATTTGGAATAGCCACAAAACCAGCTTGTAAAGCTGGACCAAACATCACATCAATTGATTTTGTTATGGTATTTGTGCAACCAAAAGCATCGGTAACTTCTAATGTTACATTATGTGTTCCGTCTGGGAATGTATCTGATACAGTTAAGCCTGAACCTAAAGTAACACCTGGTGCATCTGTTGACCAGGTAAAAGTTAATGGCCCGATACCAGTACTATCTACTTCAATTGCTTCAAAGTTTACAATTATCTCATCACAAGTTCTTACTGAATCAATAAGGAAATCTGGCTGTGGTCCATAAGGGTTTACCTCTACATATCTAGTACTTATACAGCCATCATCAGTTTCGACTGTAAGAGATACTTGATATGTGTCTGTTTGTGGAACTTTAGCTTTATCAAAAGTATAATTAAATACAGTTCCATTTCCAGTTGGAACACCATCTACACTCCAAGTTCTGTTTATAATAGGTGAAGGAGCAGTAGATATATCTTCAAGTTCAATACTTAAAGGAGTACATCCAGTTAATGCTGTATTCGCTTGAATTTGCACCTCCGGGCCTATAATATCAATAAATGCAGTAAGTACAGTATCTTTAATACAGCCATTTCCAAAGTCAATTTCTAATCTTGTATCATAAGCACCCGGAGTTGTAAATAATACAGTTGGGCTTTGCTCATATCGAATTGTATCTCCTATATACCATGTATAACTGGCAGCCCCAACAACCCCAGTATTAAATGTGATTGAGTTGTCTACACATATAGTTGTATCGCTTACAGAGGTATTGAAATACTGTAAAGCTGGAGGCATTGTAATAGTTCTAAATTCAATATCAGAACAACCTGTTGCATTATTAGAAACTTCCAATTCAACATCAACATCAGTACCTGGCTCAAAAATCAACACTAAATCTTCATCAGCACTTGTAAATACATTGCCTAAATAATCTGTAATGGTCCACTGTCTAGTATCATCACCTACTGAATTATCAAATAATCGCAATGTATCTGGATAACATTCATCTGTTAAAACATCGTAGTCGGCTACTGGTGGTTGAATATCTATTATTTGAGTAAAAACTTGAGTTGATAAAATATACTCACATCCATTTGATCTGTATCCTAATGCAATAGTTACTGGACCAGGAACTCTGTTAGAATAAGTGTGCGTGGCAATATCAGTTACATCAGTAGTAATTAACTCTTCGTCGAGTGTAGTACCATCATAATCAAAATCCCAAATAAACTCTACAGGATAGCTTGATACTACAGTAGAGTTATTGGTAAACTGTATTTCCATGTTATTACAAACCACAAATTGATCTGGTGTAAAATCCAGATCTGTTGGTGGTAACCCAATATGTAAAATATCATTTTGAGTAACAGTTTCTGAACATTCTGCATTAGACGCAGTAAGTGTTACTGAATATATTCCTTCGCCTGAAATATTAAATGTTGGGTTTTCTTGGTTTGAAGTTGCTACAACATTGCCACCATCGTCTGTCACCACCCAATCCCAGTTTGTAACTGGGACAAAAGTTGTTGTATTATTAGTGAAATTTGTTGTTATGGTATTACAACCTTCTATAACGTCCGGAGCAAAATCAGGTACGATTGGCTCCGATCTTATCGTCATGGTAGTTCTATCAATACAACCTTGCGAGTTTTCAATTTCTAACTCAGCGGTGTATGTTCCATAACCACTATAAGTAAAAGGTGCTGGATCTGGATTGGTATCATCTACAATTCCATCTCCATCAAAATCCCATCTATAAATTGTCCCATTTTCAGAAGCACTTCCATCAAAATCAACACTAAAACTAGATGTACAAAACTGTGTACGATCGGCGGACATAACCGCATTAATTTCTGGATGAACTGTAATGAAATCTGTCTGAGTTATAACTCCTCCACAAGTACCATCACCACCTGTAACTCGCATTGAGACTGTATATGTTTGCGGTGAGTTTCCTGTATTTGTATAAGTAAAAAAAGCAGATGATCCAGAATCATCATAAACTCCATCACCATCAAAATCCCATTCAACTGTTTGAAAGGGAAATTGTACATTAGAATCATCAGTAAACAAAACAGTCATCGGAGAACAGGACTCTGTTTGATTTACTGTAAAGCTTTGCTGATAGTCGTAAAGCTTCACAACACCTGCTTTAACCTCTGTATTCGAGCATCCACTAGGTATATCTGTAACGGTAAGTGTTACATCATATATAGTTGAATCTCCTGTTAGCGAAAAAAGATGAGAAGGGTTTTGAAGATTAGAGTCTGAAATACCATCACCATCAAAATCCCATTCATACAAAAATGGACCAGTAGCAGTAGTCTTGGTACTATCAGTAAAATTTACAAGAATTGAACTAGAACATGTAATTTGTTCTTCTGGAGTAAAATCAACATCTAGCTGATCAATTACATTTATATAGTCAGATACGACATAAGTATTTTTACAGCCATTATTATCTTCTACAAATAGCTTTACATCATATAAACCCGGATCGTTAAAAGTATAGGTAACTGTATCACCTGTGGCCACACCACCAGAACCAAACTCCCAGATAATATTTCCAGGATCAATTCCAGCATCACCAATAGTGATATCACTATAAAAAGTAACAGTAAGAGGAGAACAGCCACCTTCAATGTCAGACGAAAAAGTTGGAGTTGGTCCTGCAAAAACTGTTATAAAATCATTTTTATCAATAGTTTCCGAAGTACCATCATTATAATAAATAGTAAGGCTTACGTCATATGTACCGTTTGAAATGTAAATTGTTGAAGGTGTTTCAAGAATAGAATTTGTTCCATTTCCTAAATCCCATTCATATGGATTTGATGTTCTCAAAGTCTTAGCTCCATCTGGTATTGGCTCAAAGCCTACTACCAATGGTCCGCAACCAGATTCAGAACTTCCAGAGTTAACCTGGAAATCACCCTGCCCATACGCATGAACTATGGAGAACATAAAAAAGAGCACACTCCAGTTTACCCTTTTTTTAAGAAGTTTCAAGTGTTCCAATGCTTGTCAATTTTTCGGGTTTATTAAATGTTAATGATTCAAAACCATTACACTTAATATTTGAAAAATCTATTCCATTGAACTACCACAATTTGTTTATTACATAGTTCTTATTACATCATTTATTTTTTTGAATTCACAATTAAAACTTACTTCTATATCTATTTTCTAGTAAATTTAAACGGAGTTTGAATAAGAATTTATTTATAAATTAAATAATCTTACTTTTGAACAATTTTAAGATACTCAGTTTAAAAGCTAATTTTTAAGTTTTTTGAAAGGTTTCAATAAATTCTACTTGAATTAAGCCTGTGTAACTTTTGTAAGTTTATTTTAAAAATTCAACTTCTATACATCATTACAATCTATTTGATATACTTATCTATCATTATTTTTTTCTCATTTAAATAATGGGATATTTTGAGATTAGGATAGAATATTTATATTTGAATTGTTATGCATGCATAACTTTTTTTTGAAGGTACTTTATCCCAATAAACATCTCATGGAAATATTCATTAGTTTATTTCAACAACTCTGTTTTCTGGGTTTAATCGCAGCGACTGCTTTAGCTATAGGTAATAGAATAAAAACAATAAGCAGAAATATTAAGCTGGGTAAAAGCGAAGACAGAACTGGTAATAAAAATGAAAGAGTGAAAAAAATGCTCCTTCTAGCATTTGGCCAGAAAAAAATGTTTGACAGACCATTTATTGGCCTGATGCACTTTACTATTTATGCCGGATTTCTAATAATTAATATCGAAATTTTAGAAATTATCTTAGATGGAATAACTGGAAAACACAGGTTATTTGCCCCCCTTTTAGGAAATATTTATCCTTTTCTTATTGGCTTCTTTGAACTACTCGCACTTGGCGTAATAATTACCTGTTTAATATTTCTTTTTAGAAGAAGCTCAGGCCTTATACCAAGATTCGAAAAACCAGAAATGAAAGGCTGGCCAAGTAAAGATGGCAAAATTATTCTTATTTGGGAGATTGCATTAATGCTTGCACTCTTTACAATGAATGCTACAGATAGTATTTTACAAGGGAGAGCTAATGAAAGCCAATACATTGCTTCTCATTTTCATCAAGTAGGTTCTTTTTTGGTAAGTCAAGCGTTTGTACCACTTTACGAAAACCTATCTACTGGTACATTAGTGGCAATTGAAAGAATATCTTGGTGGATACATATTTCAGGAATTTTTGCCTTTTCAATTTATATAACTTACTCCAAACACTTACATATTGCTCTGGCGTTTCCGAACACCTACTTCTCTGACTTACAGCCTAAAGGTGAGATGAAAAACATGGATGCTGTAACCAAAGAAGTAAGAATTATGCTTGAGATGGAAAGTGCTGGAGCTGATGCAAATGATGAAGAAGTTGCCACTTTTGGTGCTAGAGATGTAACAGACCTTACTTGGAAAAACATAATGGATGCCTATAGTTGTACTGAATGTGGAAGATGTACTTCTGTTTGTCCAGCTAACCAAACTGGCCAAAAGCTTTCTCCCAGAAAAATAATGATGGATGTAAGAGATCGTGCAGAAGAATTTGGGAAAAACATTGATACTAATGGAAAGGATCACGATGATGGAAAGTCTCTATTCGGAGATTACACTAGTAAAGAAGAATTAATGGCTTGTACTACTTGTAATGCTTGTGTAGAAGCTTGCCCTATTCATATAAATCCATTGGATATAATTCTACAACAAAGAAGATATGTTGCCATGGAAGAATCTGATACACCAGCATCTTGGAATGCTATGTTTTCTAATATCGAAAACAATCAGGCTCCATGGGCTTTTCCTCCAACAGACAGATTTAAATGGTCTGAAGAATTTAACAAGGAATAATTACTAAAACAATTCACAAAATAATCATTCATGGACAACACCACCAAAATACCTACTATGGCTGATCTAGCCGCTGAAGGAAAACAACCCGAAATTTTATTTTGGGTTGGATGTGCCGGTTCATTCGACGATAGATACAAGAGAGTAACTATTGCCTTTATAAAAATTTTAAATGCAGCTAAAATCAATTATGCTGTTTTAGGTCCAGAAGAGTCTTGTACAGGTGATCCTGCAAGAAGAGCAGGTAATGAATTTCTATTCCAAATGCAGGCTGTTCAAAATATAGAGGTATTAAACACTTATCAAATAAAGAAAATTGTAACTGCATGCCCACACTGTTTCAATACAATTAAAAATGAATACCCTGTCTTAGGTGGAAATTATGAGGTTGTTCATCACTCCACGTATCTCCAAGAACTTATAGATTCTGGAAAGATAAAACTCCAAGAAGGTGGTGAGTTTAAAGGCAAAAAAATTACCTATCACGATTCTTGCTATTTGGGAAGAGCTAATAATATTTATGAAGCACCAAGAAAAGTTTTAGAATCTATTGATGCAGATTTAGTAGAGATGAAAAACTGCAAAAAAAATGGTTTCTGCTGTGGAGCAGGTGGAGCCCAAATGTTTAAAGATGCTGAAAAGGGCAAAAAAGAAGTAAATATCAAAAGAACTGAAGAAGCACTTGCAACTGGAGCTAAGGTTGTTGCCTCAGCTTGTCCATTCTGTATGACCATGATGAGCGACGGTGTAAAGAACAAAGAGAAGGAACAAGAGGTAAAAGTTTTAGATATTGCGGAACTTGTCGCTATTAGTAATAAGTTGTAGTTTTAGCACACTTATTATGAAATAATTTAAATTACTCACACAACACTATGTACATACAATTTTCAGAATTGCCAGCTTCATCAAGGGTTTGGGTATATCAATCTAACAGAAAATTCGACCCTAAAGAACAGAATATTGTTGAGGATTTGCTTACAAACTTTATTAGTCGTTGGCAATCGCACGGAGCAGAATTAAAGGGATCATTTAAGATCATGTATCAACAATTTATAGTTCTAGCTGTCGATACTACTACAAATTTACCTTCTGGATGTTCAATTGATAGTTCGGTTGCAGCGCTCAAAGAAATTGAGAAAACATTAAATGTTGATCTATTCGACAGAATGAATATTGCCTTTTTAGAAGAAAACAATCATATCTATACCTTCAACTTTAGAGAAATTGAAGAGGCAATTAACTCTGGTAAAGTAATTCCACAAACTATTACATTCAATAATTTAGTGGATACAAAAGAAAAATTCGAAAACGAATGGCTTATTACAGCCTCTAATTCGTGGTTAAAAAAATATTTTAGTAAAGTAACTCAAAACTAAGAACGGATAATTTTTGAAAAAAAATAATAGAATTCTCGAAGTGTGTGCAGAGTCTGTTCAATCAGCCATAGCCGCATTCGAAGGAGGTGCAGACAGAATAGAATTATGCAGTGATTTATTGGAAGGGGGAATAAGTCCTTCTGCAGGATTGATAAAAGCTGTAAAAAAATATTGCAACATACCAGTATTTGTGTTGATCAGGCCTAGAGGAGGAGATTTTTTATATGACGATGAAGAAAAAGAAATTATTCTTCATGATATAGAAACAGCAATAAATATTGGTGCAGATGGGATAGTATCTGGCTTTTTAAATAAAGATGGTACTATCGATATAGATTTTACCAAAAGAGTTGTTGAGCTTACTCATCCTCTCCCATTTACATTTCACAGAGCATTTGATGTTGCCAAAGAGCCTTTTACTGCTTTAAAACAGCTAATAGATATGGGTGTAAAAAGAATTTTAACTTCAGGGCAGAAAAATACAGCATTAGAGGGAGCTTCTTTAATTAAAAAATTAATAGAAGATTCTGATAATAAACTCCAAATTTTAATTGGAAGTGGTATTAATAGCAATAATATTCTCGAAATTCTAAATAAAACTGGAGGGAATGAATTCCACGCATCTTGCAGAAGCGAGTTCAATAGCAAAATGGAATATATACATCCAGATGTAAAAATGGGTAAAGAAAATACGCAAGGGGAATATTCAATTCAGATCACAGATATCGAAAAAGTAAAAGATATTAAAAAAGTTTTAAGCAGCGTTTAGGAAGTTATCAAAATAAAAAAAGCGATTCATCTAGATGAATCGCTTTTTTTTAAGTAGAATTATATTTTACATAAGACTGCTAAAAATTGCTGAACCTTCATTCATTAAAGCTACAACTAACCATACAATAAAGACTAGCGGTAAAACTATAGAATACATCAGTACAGGAACTTCGTGTCCTAAGTGCATAAATTCAGATACTATATAAAATGCTTTAACTATAGTTAAAACAATAAATAAGATATTCAAAAGTGTTCTGTCTGAGCCATCTGGCCAAATAAATGCCAAGGCAAATTCAATTACAGTAACAACAAATAGAATTAAAGCTATTCTAATAACTTTCTTTGTGTTTGCTTTTCTTATCTCTTCAGCAGACAAACTAGAATCGTGAGATGCCATATTATATACGTGTTAAGTATTGCAGAATTAATTTATTAAATCAGGTAGAATAATGTAAATACAAAAACCCATACAAGGTCTACAAAGTGCCAGTATAATCCTACTTTTTCTACCATTTCGTAATGACCTCTTTTCTCATAAGTGCCCATTACTACATTGTAGAATACAATTATATTTAACACTACACCACTGGTTACGTGCATACCATGGAAACCTGTAATAAAGAAAAAGAAATCTGCAAATAATGGAGGTCCATATTGATTATGTGCGAGATTAGCACCAAAGAATGTTGAACCATCGCTTAATACTAAACCTTCATCTGTACCATGAATAAAGTGCATCCACTCCCAAGCTTGGCAGCTCAAAAACGCGATACCACCTACAATAGTCCAAATCATCCATTTTTCAACATCCTTTTGATCTTTTCTGTGGCCAGCTTCTACAGCTAACACCATTGTTACACTACTAAGAATCAAAATGAATGTCATTATACCTACAAATACTAGCGGTAACTCAGTGCCATGTAAAAATGGTACTGCATTAAAAACCTTTTCAGGAATTGGCCAGTGTAGGTCAGAAAATGTAAATGCTGAGTAAGGTTTTTCAAATGCTGGGTGCATAAACCTTACCATCAGATAAGAAATTAATAAAGCAGAAAATGTAAAAGCATCAGATAAAAGGAAAAACCACATCATAAGTTTCCCATAACTGGCTTTCATAGGGGATCCCCCTCCGTTCCATACATCCTTTTTAGGATCCTTTACAACAGTTGTTGTTGACATATTAAGTAGCTATACAGTTTAAAAACTAAAACAAGTAATGAATATTAATTGATAACGATTCGTAAAAATACAATTATCTATTTAATAGCAAAAATACAAACAAATATATCCATAAACCATCTAAAAAATGCCAATACGTAGCACATAAATCGATCGAAAGCAAATTTTTAGAATGGATCTTATATCTGAGAGATTGTACTAATACATAGAGAATTACAATTACTCCGGATATTAGGTGCAAACCATGCAGACCTGTTAAAACATATACGAAAGAACCGGATGGATTACCCACAAAGTAAACATTTATGTTTACTAGTTGAGCCCAGCCGTAAAATTGCAAAACAAGAAAGGTAATTCCTAAAATAGCTGTAACTATTGCTGCAATTCTTAATCTTGCAAAATTATCTTTTTTAGCTTCAATATAAGCCCAGTGCATTGAAACACTACTAGCAATAATTATTACAGTACTGATATAAAATATATTTGGTAGATCAAAAATATACCAGTTGCCTTCTCCCTGTCTTACAATATAAGCACTCGTTAAAGAGGCAAATATCATCACTACACTTACCATAAACAGCCATAAGGCAAACTTCTTTGGGTTCATTGAAGTTGTTTTTTGGGCAGTTTCTTCTCTTCTATGAATATATTCTGACATTATTTAAAATTTCTAATGAATAATATTATGTGAGTTTCAACAGACTATATTTTGTCTAGTAAAAAAGCTAATTGTACTATTGGTAAGTAAAAAAATGAGCTAAACATAAGTTTAAGTGCCGACTTTCTAGAACCTGTTCTCATTAAAGAAAAAGTTTGAACTAAAAATAATGCGCCACAAACAACTGCTACCAATGCCGATGTTAAACCAGTAATACCGTACTGAGCAGGTAATACACCCATTGGAATTAAGAATAGTGTATAGGTCATCATTTTAAAAGCAGTATTAAAGTCCTTTTTACCATTAGGTAGCATTTTAAACCCAGCTCTTTTATAGTCTTCGTCTCCTAGCCATGCAATCGACCAGAAATGCGGAAATTGCCACATAAACTGGATTCCGAAAATAATAAAAGCTTCTGCTGAAAGTGTACCAGTATAAGCTACCCAACCAATTAAAGGTGGCATAGCACCTGGAAATGCTCCTACAAATACAGAAATAGGACTCACACGTTTAAGTGGAGTATATACAAATCCATAAAGAATTAGTGAGAGTAATGTGAGAAGAGCTGTAAATGGGTTTACATAAACCATTAATAATACTGCCCCAATTGTAGTAACTATTAAAGTAAATATAGTTGCTTCTTGAATGGATAACCTTTCTGTTGGAAGAGGACGATCTTTTGTTCTCTTCATCAATTTGTCAAATTCTTTTTCTTTTATCTGATTGATTGTATTTGCACCAGAAGTTACCAAAAAACTCCCCATCATCAAACTCAAAAACTTCACCCAGTCAATAGGGCCTTCTTGTGCTAGCAAATAACCAAATGTACCAGAAAATACTACAACGGCACTTAATCTAAACTTAACAAGCTGAAAAAATAATTTCGCTTTAAATAAAATCAGATTACCTTGTACCTGTTCTTGCAAATGAGATTCACCTGTATACATGTGCTGTGTTTTACCGCTATTAGATTTCAATGTATGTATGCTGATTGTGTAAAAAATTAAGCAGTATGCATTGCTAAATTTTTCTGCTTTTTTAAAAACTTCTCAAAGTTAATGAATAAGAGTAATATAAATTGCACACCCAAAGCAAGTGACCCTAAAAGTAAATGAACGGGCTGTAACCAATTCGGTATGCTAAAGTATGCCATTCCTATACCACTTAATATCTCTGTAAGTAAAATAGCTCCTAGAAAATACGCCCACTTAACTGTATCTGAAGGCACATTTTCTTTTGATTTAAATAACATAAAGAAAAAATATGCATGTACTGCTAATACAAGCAAAGAGAATGATCTATGTGTATAAAAAACTGCACCTATTTCTTCTAACCATAAATTTCTTTGTTGATAATCAAAAGACTTAGCCACAACATCTACCCCCTCTCTTACCTGAGTACCTAACATCAGCTGTATTACAGATAGTGCAATGCAAATCAATAGAGTAAACTGAACTTTCTTAAAGGTAACTTCAGGAAGTTTTTTCAAACTTAATACATTACCAAACGATCTAAAAATCACAAACAAAAGTATTCCTACAATTACCTGTGCCAATAGCATATGTAGCGTTATTAAAATAGGCTTTAAATTAGTAGATACAACTACAGAACCCAACCAACCCTGAAATAAAACTATAAGAAAGGTAATAAAAGATAATACTGTAATTAGTTTGTCTTTTTTGTAAAAAGATATAGAAAGGATACAAGTAACTAAAATAAAAACACCTATTAGAGATCCAACTAGTCTGTTTACATATTCAGTCCAAGTGTGTATTACATTAAAATCGGCTATTTCTTTACCAGCAACTTTAAAAACTTCTTTATAATTTTCTGGTAATTCTGCTTCGTTAGTTGGTGGTACCCACTGCCCAAAACACTTTGGCCAGTCAGGACATCCCATTCCAGACCCTGTAGCTCTAACAATTCCTCCAACTAAAATGAGTACGTAAACCGAAACTATTGTTATTACTCCAAAATTGCGGAACCTCTTCTCAGACTTTTTCAATGATAATCAGTCGTTTGATTTGGGTGCAAATTTAAACATCAATCTGCTCTGTAAAAAAACAATCCTAATTAAAATTCAAGATTATTAAATTTGAAGGTTGGTAAGGGATTTTAAGTTACCGACGATTTACGCCAAAAAATCGTTTTTTAACAAGAAACTCCCTTTTCGCATAAAAGATTAATACCTATATTAAAGATAAAATTAAAAACAGAAAACATTAATGCCGGTATTCGAATTAGATAAACATGACATTGTGTTTCCACCTGCATACCTCGCAGATAACTCAGGATTACTGGCAATAGGTGGCGACTTATCTCCTGAAAGATTGCTTTCAGCTTATAAAATGGGGATTTTCCCTTGGTTTAACCCTAATGAACCCATTCTTTGGTGGTCTCCAAATCCGCGGTTTGTAATCATACCAGAAGAAATTAAAGTTTCTAAAAGTATGAAGCAGGTACTCAGAAGTGATAAATTCAAAGTGACATTTGATCAAAATTTTCATGGTGTAATAGAAGGCTGCCAGAGTGTACCTCGACCTGGGCAGCAAGGCACATGGATTTCAGAAGAGATTATCGATTCTTACTACGAATTATTTAAAAGAGGCTTTATACATACTGTTGAAGTCTGGCACGAAGATGAGCTCGTCGGAGGTTTGTATGGTGGAGTATTAGGGAAATGTTTTTTTGGTGAATCTATGTTTGCCAAAATGAGTAATGCTTCTAAAGTTGGATTTATCACCCTTGCAAAAAACCTTCATGAATTTGGCTTCGAAATAATAGACTGCCAAGTATACACCAATCACTTAGAGTCTTTAGGTGCTAGAATGATTCCAAGGATGCAATTTTTAAATAAAGTTGAAGCAAATAGCCATTCTATTCCAGAACAAGCTGAGTGGGGAAGTAAATTTAAAACCCGTTTCAATTATTAACTGAAACGGGTTTTAATATATGAATTAAAGAAATTATTAATCTTCTTTTTTAGGGTCAGGATCGGCAACTGCTACATCTGCCTTCATTTGGTCTTCAATTACTTGAAGAGCCTCATATATATAAACATCCTTCTGTACTTTTTTGTGGAAGTCTTCTATTCTGGCAACTCTCACAGAATCTGGAGAACCGTCAAACTCAGCTTTAACTTCTTCCAACACTAAATTCTCATGATCTTTAGTAAGGTTGCTGAATTTCTTAGCTTTTTCATCCAATCTATCTTGATAAGCATCAAAATCTTTGTAGTTAAGCGTTTGAAGTGTATTATCTCTTTCCTCTTTCATAGAATGTGCTTTTTCTTCTATCAATTGGAAAACTTCATTTGCATCAACTCTTTTTTCACTTTTTGCAGCTAACAGATCTGTATGTAATGGCTTTTCCCAAATTGCAAACTCATTTGCTTCTACTTCATCCCAAGGTAAAGCATAATCCAATTTGCTCTCTCCTACTTCAAGAAAATCGTATACGTCTGGTAAAATCACATCTGGTGTTACACCTTTCCATTGAGTAGATTTACCAGTAATTCTATAAAACTTCTGAATTGTAAGCTTTAATGAGCCAAGAGGTTTCATATCATTATATCTTGCAGAAAGATAATTATCGAGCTCTAAGAACTGCTGTACAGTTCCTTTACCGAATGAACTTGAACTACCAACAATAACAGCTCTGCCATAATCTTGCAGTGCAGCAGCAAGAATTTCTGATGCAGAAGCACTAATTTTATTAACCATTACTACAAGAGGTCCATCATAAATCACTTCAGGATCAGTATCTCTATAAATAACTGGCTTCGCTACTTTACTTCTCACTTGAACGATTGGCCCTTTCTCAATAAATAAACCACTCATATCAACTGCATCTCTTAAAGAGCCACCACCATTTGATCTTAAATCAAGAATAATTCCGTCGACACTTTTTTCTTTAAGCTTTAAAAGCTCCTTTTTTACGTCTTCTGCTGAGTTTCTACCTCCTCTTCTTTGGAAATCAGCATAGAAACTTGGCAACAAGATATATCCAATTCTATGGCCAGAATCTTTACTCTCAATTACAGTAGATTTAGCATAAGACTCTTCAAGAATTACTACATCTCTTATGATAGGCACGATCATAATCCTACCATCTGTCTTTTTAATCGTTAATCTAACTTCTGTTCCTTTTTTTCCTCTAATTAAAGATACAGCATCTTTTAAAGGCATTTCTTCTACAGATACAGGTTCTTCTTCAGCTTGAGCTACTTTAAGAATTATATCTTCTTCTTTTAGATCTCCTTGTTTCCAAGAAGCACTACCTGGTACAATTCTGCTAACTTTTATACTTCCATCCATCTGTACAAGCTGAGCACCTATACCTTCTAACCTACCAGACATTTGTATGTCAAATTCTTCTTTTTCGTAGGGAGGATAAAATTCTGTGTGAGGCCCATAAATGCTTAGGATTGCATTAATGTAATCTGAAAGTTTGTCTTCGTCATCTAACTTCTGAAGTCTGTCAAACAAATTATCACAATTACGCTTAACATCTTTGCGTACTTCCACTTCTAGTTCATCATCAGTTTTTGCAGTAAATTTCTCTCCTTTCTTCTTCGCCTCTTTCTGCTTTTTCTCCTGACTTTCTTTTTTGTTGTGGAACATCACTAAAGCCTGATACCTCAAATACTTCTCCCACTCTTTCTTAAGAGCTTTTTTAGAAGAAGCATATTCTCTTTTATCTGAGTCTAATTCAATTTCGTCTTTAGAGTCAAAATCGAATGGTTTCTCTAATATTTCACTACAATATGCTTGAGCTTCTGTTACTCTTTCTTTCATTATAGACACAGACAAGGTAAGCAAATCGTTATTGGCACCTTTTATATCGTCGTCTATTTGTGTTTCGAATGATTTTAGTTTTTTGATATCATCTTTAATAAAAAACCTTTTGCCTCCATCCATTCTTTTTAGGTATGCGTCAAAAGCTTTTTTAGAGAATTCATCGTCTTCTGTTAGATTGTTAAAGTGTGCTCGCTCTATTAAGCCTTGAAAAACAATTTCTTTGAGAATCGCTTCCTTATTTTTATCAAGCATATCAGCCTGAAAAAATGTAAAGCTGAATAAAGCGATTATGAAGGCAGGGATAATTAAAAATAAGATTCTTTTCTTCATACTTGGAGTGACTATATGATGTATAATTTGAGCTTATTTACTGTAAGAAATAGCTTGTAAGTATCAAAAACCTTTCCTTACATAAAAGAAATAAAAAAGAAAATCAACTCTATTAGATGAGTTAATATAACAATTTCTTCTATATACAAGAAAAAGTTTTGCAGTTCAGTTCCAGTATTAAAACTTCTTTAAGAAAAAATAATTCTTATTTTGATTCTGTTTTTGCAGTTTTTTTCTTTTTCCCCCCACCTCCAGACTTCTTATCTGGGGTTGACTCGATAATTTCTATACATTTTTCGTAAGTAAGTGATTCTGCTTCTGTACCCTTAGGAATTTTATAATTTTTCTTTTTAAAAGAAATGTAAGGTCCCCAGCGACCATTTAAGACTTTAAGATCTGCATCTTGCTCAAACTCTTTTATTAGCTTTTTAGCATCAGCTTCTCTTTTAGCTTTAATTAGTTCTATGGCAGTATCTAAATCTACTGTGTGTGGGTCTAATTCTTTTCCAAGAGAAACAAATTTTCCATCGTGTCTTACATAGGGACCAAACCTCCCAATTGCAGCTACTACTTTCTTACCTTCAAACTCTCCAACATCTCTTGGTAGTTTAAAAAGTTCAAGTGCTTCTTCTAGGGTTATTTTATCCATATACTGCCCTTTTCTTAAAGAGGCGTACAATGGTTTTTCTTCGTCTTCTTGCGTTCCGATCTGCACATAAGGTCCATATTTACCAATTTTGACAAACATTTCCTTTCCACTCTCTGGATGCTCACCCAACTTTCTTGTAGTACCAGCATCACTTCTTGTTAAATTCTTATCTGCATCTTCTACAGTAGTATGAAAACCACTGTAAAAAGAGTTAATCATATCATTCCAGACAATTTTACCACTAGCGATAGAGTCAAACTGTTCTTCTACCTTAGCTGTAAAAGAATAATCTACAATGTTTGAGAAATTCTTGGTTAAGAAGTCATTTACTACCATTCCCATATTCGTTGGGAAAAGTTTATTCTTCTCAGCTCCAGTAATTTCTGTCAGTACATTTTCATCAATTTTACTGTCTGCAAGTACTAACTCATTGTATTTTCTTTCAACACCTTCTCTTTGCTCCTTTATTACATAATTTCTCTTTTGAATAGTAGAAATGGTTGGTGCATAAGTAGAAGGTCTGCCTATACCTTTTTCTTCTAATCTTTTTACAAGACTAGCTTCCGTATATCTTGCCGGTGGTCTGCTAAAGCGTTCTGTAGCTCTTAGGTTATTTAACTCTAGTACTTGGCCTTTGTCCAACGGAGGAAGCATTCCTTTGCTTTCTTCATTGTCGTCATCTTCATCATCAGTAGATTCGATGTAAACCTTTAAAAACCCATCAAACTTAATTACTTCTCCTGTAGCAACTAATTTCTCATCTCTTCCAGTAATATCAATTGTTGCAGTGGTTTTTTCGAGTTTAGCATCAGACATTTGAGACGCAATTGCTCTTTTCCAAATAAGGTCGTAGAGCTTCACATCATTTCTTTCTCCTGAAATAGAATGATTGGCAAAATTAGTTGGTCTAATAGCTTCGTGAGCTTCTTGAGCAGATGCAGACTTATTTTTAAACTGTCTATTCTTTAAATAATCTTCTCCGTAGTGGCTTACAATTTCATTGGCAGCAAATTGTCTTGCCTCATTAGATAGGTTTACAGAGTCAGTTCTCATATAGGTAATATGTCCTGCTTCGTAAAGCCTTTGGGCAACTGCCATTGTCTGAGAAACTGAAAAATATAACTTTCTACTTGCTTCTTGTTGCAATGTTGAAGTTGTAAAAGGAGCTGCAGGTGATTTTTTACCTGGTTTAGTTTCTAACTTTTCAATTGAAAAAGCAGCATCAGTACAACTTTCAAGAAAAGCTTTTGCCTCTTCTTTTGTATCAAATCTTTTATTAAGATCTGCCTGAAGAATTTTTCCTTTTCCTAAATCGAATATCGCATTTACCTTATAGGCACTTTTTGGTTCAAAAGCATCTACCTCTCTTTCTCTCTCTACTACCATTCGAACTGCTACAGACTGTACCCTACCGGCAGATAATCCAGCTTTAATCTTTTTCCAAAGTACTGGAGAAAGCTCAAAACCTACTAATCTGTCTAGTACTCTCCTCGCCTGTTGTGCATTTACAAGATCTACATCAATAGTTCTTGGAGTTTGAATAGCATTAAGAATTGCATTTTTAGTAATTTCTCTAAAAACAATTCTTTTGGTATGATCATCTTTCAAATTGAGGGCTTCCTTCAAATGCCAGGATATAGCTTCCCCTTCGCGGTCGTCGTCAGTTGCTAACCAGACTATTTCCGCATCTTTAACCAGTTTTTTCAATTCAGATATAACCTGCTTCTTGTCAGGAGAGATTACATACTCTGGTTTAAACCCATTCTCAATATCAATTGCGCCATTTCCTTTTGGCAAGTCGCGAACATGCCCGTAGCTGGATTTAACTAGATAGTCTTTACCCAGATACTTTTCAATTGTCTTTGCTTTTGCTGGTGATTCTACTATGACTAAATTTTTCGTCATTATATATCTTTTCAGATTTTAAAATGAAATTAGTTGATTCTCACAATAAATATTGAAGTTATATAAAAAATTAACTTCACAAATCTTATTGTTCTTCAAAAAAAATTTTTGTAAAATTTAAAATCAACCTATTTTTTAACATCTTGAAATTGGACTAAACACCCAATATCCATTTAATTTGCTCACAATATTAATACTTAAATTATTATTTAAAATACACAAACATATTAATTCACGAAATTGTTAAATACAATAGAGCGAATATTCGCCAAATTGACTTACAATTTTTATATTCGCCACATAAGACAATTTCAATACTAAATTTGGATAATCAATGACAAAAACAGCGGAATTACACATTGACGGTAACGTCTATGAGCTTCCCATTCTGGAAGGATCAGAAGGAGAAAAAGCAATCGACATTTCTAAACTAAGAGCGCAAACTGGTCATATAACTCTTGATGTAGGTTTTAAAAATACGGGTTCTACTAAAAGTTCTATCACTTTCTTAGATGGTGAAAAAGGAATTTTGAGACACAGAGGTTACACAATAGAAGATCTTTGCGAAAAAGCAGATTTTCTTGAAGTAGCTTATATGTTGATATACGGTGAGTTTCCAGATGCAGAAACCTACGAAAAGTTTAAATATACTATTACCCACCATACGCTTGTGCACGAAGACATGAGGAAAATCTTTGATGGTTTCCCTTCAACTGCACACCCAATGGGAGTTTTGTCATCTCTTGTAACTTCATTAACCGCTTTTTATCCTGAGTCACTAGATCCAACTACCTCACCTGAGGGAGTAGATCTTACAATCGAAAGGCTTTTAGCCAAGTTACCAACTATTGCGGCCTGGTCTTATAAAAATGAAATGGGCCACCCTGTAAATTATCCAAACAATCAGCTTGATTACGTTTCTAACTTCCTTTACATGATGTTTGGTTTTAGAACCGAAAATTATGAAGTGAATCCTGTAGTTAGAGACGCTTTAAATAAATTACTGATCTTACACGCAGATCACGAACAAAACTGTTCTGCTGCTACTGTAAGAGTAGTAGGATCATCTCAAGCAAGTTTATACGCTTCAGTTTCTGCTGGTATTAATGCACTTTGGGGAAGACTTCACGGTGGAGCAAACCAAGCAGTTATCGAAATGCTTGAAAATATCAAAAAAGACGGAGGTGATGTAGAAAAATACCTTGCCAAAGCTAAAGATAAAGACGACCCATTCAGGCTGATGGGATTTGGACACAGAGTTTACAAAAACTTTGACCCTAGAGCAAGAATAATTAAAAAATCTTGTGATGATGTTTTAGAAAGCCTAGGCATTAAGGATCCTACATTAGAAATCGCTAAAAAGCTAGAAGAAGCAGCTCTTAAAGACGATTACTTTGTAGAAAGAAAGCTTTTCCCTAACGTAGACTTCTATTCTGGTATCATCTATCGTGCGATAGGTATTCCAACAGAAATGTTTACTGTAATGTTTGCCATGGGTAGACTACCAGGTTGGATCGCTCAGTGGAAAGAAATGAGAGAAGAAGGACAACCAATTGGTAGACCAAGACAGCTTTACGTAGGCGAAAACGAAAGGAAATTAGAGAAATAAAATCGAGTTCATCAGATTTTAAGCCGGCTTTGCCCGGCTTTTTTTATGCCTGAGTAAATCTTATGTGAAGTAATCCTTAATTAGAGAAGTATTTTGACTTGTTTGATATAAATTTATATTGAAAACGATCTTATTTCTTTAAAATGGACTATTCTAAAACTATTACTCAAGAAATTTTACAGCTCTTCGAAAAGTACGGAAGAGAACAATATGGAGAAGATATAACGCAAGAAGAACATGCTCTCCAATCGGCAATTCTAGCTCAAAGAGAAGGCTTTGATGACGAAGTAATTATTGCTGCATTACTGCATGATATAGGACATCTTTTTTCTGAAGAATCGGAAGAAAAGAAAATGGGTGCATATGGTATAATGAGCCACGAAAAAGTTGGAGCCGATTACCTAAGAGAAAAAGGTTTCGCAGAAATTGTAGCACTACTTGTTGAAGGCCATGTTGAGGCAAAAAGATACCTTACTTTTAAATATCCAGATTACTACACGCAACTTTCTGAAGCGAGTAAGAAAACTTTAGAATATCAGGGAGGAGTAATGAATGAAAATGAGGCAAAAGAATTTGAACTATTACCTCACTTTAAACTCAACCTCAAAATGCGCGAGTGGGACGACATGGCTAAAATTGAAGACTTGAAACTCCCAACCATGGAAGATTATAAAGCAATGATTCAAAAACATCTGGAAGCTAAAAACTAAAGCCCCCAGATTATTATATATTTTTTAAAAGTTGCTTGCAGAAAGTTTTTTTACTTTCAAACCAAGTAACTTTTAATTTCTTCTTTGTGAAAAGCTAAATTCATAAACTGAATTACCCAGTGGTACATAAACTTTTATATTTCTTCTACCCTCTACTAAAGGAATGTAAACATAACCTGAAACAGTTTCGTGAGAAGCTATAGCTTGATGATTAAAGGCATTTCTTAAAACTCGCTCGCGCTCTAACTCCAATTGATTCACTTTAGCTACAACTGTATTTTCATCAATCGAATTGATAATACTGGCACCCGTCATGATCGTATTTTGCTGCAATTCTTTTTTTAATTGTTTATCGACATTCTTCCTATCCTCTTCATCCTCAGAAAGTTCAGTTGCTATAAGAGCTGCTACCATTACCACACCTAAACCCACTTGCCTGCCTGTTTGTCGCTTTCTTACTCTCACTAATTCATAATCTATTCTGCTTAAAACTTCTTCTGTGGGAATGGCTCTGTCAAAACTTTCAGGAAAACCTTCGTAAAGCATTATTCCCTGATCGATGTAGATCGACTCTGGTATTCCATAATCATCATTAAATACAAAAAGCTCATGGCCTTGATTTTCGATTTCCAGATTAAAGATCAGATAATTCCAAGAATTACTAACATATTGAAGGTCTACATGCAAATTATGGTTAATCTTTTCATTATAGCTGTTAATACTTACAGGTTTATCTGTTGTAAGCATATAATTGGGCATGCTTGCACAAGAGCTTAAAAGCAATAAAACAAGAAAGGGTAATCTGTCAGAGGTAAATTTCAAAAACATGATGTTAAATAGTTGGTGCAGTACTAGGATGAAGAAAGCCTCCAAATGGTTGCTTTATATTATGACAATTTACTCAAAAAAGTAGACAAATATTTTTGCGAGAAACAGCTCTAATCGATTATTTCTATCAACTTTCTAAAAAATATTAATACTGTCATTCATATTCTCTTGAATTGCCCTTTCCAAATACTATTTTTGCAAATTCAATTAATTACTATTTAAGAATACCATGAGGTTAGAAGACAATATCTATTTTGCCGGAGAAAATACTGTAGCATCAGTATGTAATCAATTTGGAACCCCTCTTTACTTGTACGACTCAGACAAAATTGTTGAGCAAATTAAAACTTTTAAACAGGCTTTTAATTGGCCAAAGCTTAAAGTAAAGTTTGCCATGAAGTCTTTGAGCAACATCAGTATTCTTAAACTGATGAAAGCTCATGGTGTAGAATTAGATGCAGTTTCTCTTTACGAAGCTGAAACTGGTTTCTTTGCGGGATATAAGCCATCTCAGATTATGTATACACCTAGTGGTGTAAAATTCGATGAGTTGGAAGAAGGCGTGCTTAAAGGTTACCAAATAAATGTAGATAACCTTTCTACACTAGAGAAATTCGGAGAAAAATACGGCAACACAGTTCCTTGTTGTTTAAGAATTAATCCGCATATAAAAGCTGGTGGCAACCACAAAATTCAAACAGGACATAAAGATTCTAAATTTGGAATCTCATTACTTCAGATTGATCAAATACTTGAGATCACAAAAAAATACGATATCGTAATCAATGGATTACATATGCACACAGGTTCTGAGATTTATGAAATAGATCCTTACATTGAAGGTGCTAAAGTACTTTTTAAGCTTGCACAAAATTTTGCTCATCTTGATTTTATAGACTTTGGCAGTGGCTTTAAAGTAGCTTATAAAGACGGTGATAAAGTAACAGACTTAAAGAAACTAGGTGATAATCTAGTTGCTGAGTTTAGCGCTTTCTGCGATTCTTATGGAAAAGAATTAGAAATGTGGTTTGAGCCTGGTAAATTTTTAGTAAGCGAATCAGGCGTGTTACTAGTGAAAGCTAATGTTGTAAAACAAACTCCATACTCTACTTTTGTTGGTGTTGATTCAGGTTTAAATCACCTAATTCGCCCAATGATGTATGATTCTTACCATGAAATTGTAAATGTTTCTAATCCAACTGGAAAAGTTCAGAACTACAATGTAGTTGGATACATATGTGAAACAGACACTTTTGCTTGGGACAGACCTTTAAATGAAGTGAGAGAAGGTGACATCTTAGCTATTAAAAATGCAGGTGCTTATGGCTTTAGCATGAGCTCTAATTACAATAGCCGCCCAAGACCAGCAGAAGCGCTTATTGTAAATGGTGTTCCTCAATTAATTAGAAATAGAGAAACCATACAAGATATACTTAAGAATCAAATAGATATATTTCAAGAAGAAGAAATAAAGATTTAATCTAAATATTTAGAAAGATAAATGAAGAAGCTGGTGTTTATTTAAGACATCAGCTTTTTTTATTTAAACATAATGATGATTACAGAACCAACAATCATGATTACAGAACCAATGAGCTTCTTTTTAATATTCTGTTCTTTAAAAATCCTATAGCCTAAAACCACACTCACAATAATAGAAAGTTGAAAAAGAGAGAGTGCGTAACCAACAGGCATTTTATCAAAAACATAATTGGTAGTAAATTGCATTGTACCTATACAAATCACCAATAATATATACTTCTGAATGTCTTTGGGAATAATCTTTCCGAATTCATTTTTAACCTCAACTCTAAATGCAAATAGAATTAAAAAAGAGAAGAATGCACCCAACCAACACCAACTTATAAAAGCAATTTGTGTAGAAGAGGCCAGAATAATTTTCTTGATAAAAACAGCCTCAGTAGCACTTAATATCATAGCCCATACCCGATACTTAATCTCAGGCTTTTTTAACAGTGCCCAAGAAAATTTTTCATCAGTAGTACCTAAAACATAATAACTCCCATAAATAATTAAAGCCATACCCAACACTCCCCATACATTCGGAATTTCCCCTAATAAGAAAATTCCAACTACAATTCCGATTACAGATTTATAAGAGTTAATTGGTCCTAAAACAGACAGATCGCCCTTTAGTAGAGCTTTTACTAAAAAGCCATTACCTAATGCGCCAGTAATTCCACCCAAGATAGAATAAAACCAAAAATCTTGTGGCAATTCAGTCCAGTTTACATTTATAGCTAATAAGACACAGAACAGTGCCAGTAAAAAATAGGTAATAAAATTAACCAGTAAAGGATGATGATCTTTGGCAGTAAGTTGTTTTTGAAACACATTCCCTAAAGGATTGGAAATTACCCGTAAGGCAACAGCAATTGATGTGAGAAGTAGTTGAATCAATTAATTAAATAGTTTTAAGATGATATTTTCATGCTGATTTCTACTTGCAACAAAGGTATAGCATATAAAGAATAAACACATTGAATCTCATATTTTAAATAGGCTCCCATTAGCTTCTGAAGCTCTTGGATTAATAAATTATCAATTTACATGTATTATTAATGGTTTAGACTGTAAAAAGTTAAGGGTATCATTTGATTAACATGATAGATATTTATATTTAAAAATTCTAATTAGAAGGATCTACTATACTCACTCAATATTTTATGAAACTTCCTGTAATTCTGGTCGTTGATGACGACCCGCAGGTTTTGCGATCTGTAACAAAAGATTTGAAATCTAAATACAGAAAATCTTATAAGGTTCTAAGTACAACCTCTGCACAGGAAGCCCTAGACTTACTTACAGAGTTAAAAAAGAAGAATGAAAATCTGGCGCTTTTTCTTTCAGATCAAAGAATGCCAGAGATGCTCGGGGTCGATTATTTACAAAAAGCTTCTGTACATTTTCCAGAAGCTAAAAAAGTTTTGCTTACAGCTTATTCTGATATAGAAGCAGCTGTTCGGGCTATAAATGAAGTAAGCCTCGACTATTATTTAATGAAACCTTGGGATCCACCAGAAGAGAAACTGTTCCCGATAATAGACGATTTGCTAGATACTTGGCAAACGGGCTTTATTCCAGATTTTGAAGGAATAAAAATAGTTGGTTGCCAGTACTCACCCAAATCGCATAAGATTAAAGATTATTTAGCAGGTAATCTTATTCCATACCAATGGATAGATTTTGATAATAACCCAAGAGGCAAAGAGATTTTGAGGTTGTATGATATTGATGAGTCTCACATGCCAGTTTTATTTTTTGAAGACCAGAGTATTTTAAAAGATCCCACCAATATTGAAATAGCTGAAAAACTTGGTATGCAACATATACCAAATTCAGATATGTATGATGTAACAATTATTGGTGCAGGCCCTGCTGGTTTAGCCGCTGCTGTTTATGGTGGCTCTGAAGGATTAAAAACTTTATTGGTAGAAAAAAGAGCTCCTGGCGGACAAGCTGGCACCAGTTCCAGAATCGAAAACTACTTGGGTTTTCCCACGGGGCTTTCCGGAGCAGATTTAGCCAAAAGAGCTATTACTCAGGCAACTAGGTTTGGAATAGAGTTTCTATCTCCACATCAAGTAAAAGAAATTACACTTACACATCAATTTAAAATTCTTAAACTAGATAATGATTCAGTTATCAAAACTAGAAGTTTAATTATAACCACTGGAGTAGATTACCGAAAACTAAATGCTATCGGTATCGATGATTTTACTGGGGCTGGTGTTTACTATGGGGCAGCCACTACAGAAGCTCATGCTTGTAAAAAACAAGAAATTTATATTGTTGGCGGTGGTAACTCTGCCGGACAAGCCGCTATGTATCTTTCAAAATTTGCAGCTAATGTCTATATTGTCATTCGAAAAGATTCTCTTTCGTACAGTATGTCAAAATATTTGATTGATCAGATAGAAAAAACACCAAATATTAAACTAATTACGAATTCAAGAGTAAAAGAAGTAAAAGGTGATCTTAGATTATCTCAAATAATTCTGGAAAATATCGAAACCAATAATTTAGAAACAAGAGATGCAATGGCACTTTTTGTATTTATTGGCGCAAAGCCATTTACAGATTGGATACCAACAGATATTGAAAGAAATAAAAAAGGGTTTCTGGAAACAGGCCGAGATTTAATTTCTAAGCCAGGTTTTAAAAAAAAATGGAAACTCAACAGAGAACCTTTTATGTTAGAAACCAGTATACCGGGTATTTTCGCAGCAGGTGATGTGAGATCGGGTGCAATGAACAGAATTGCCTCTGCTGTAGGAGAAGGTGCTATGTCTATAAAATATGTACACCAATACTTGGCTGAAAATTAAATTTTTTATGGAAATAGAAGAGCTTAACTTAAAAGACCTAAAACAGTATCAAAAACATTTTTCTGAAACTGTTTTATGGAAAAAAATTAAAAAACTTGGAGAAAAAGCCGGCTTAAAAGTAGTTTACTCATCACTCTTACTTTACTATGCTTTTAAATCTGACGATGTTTCTCTACAAGCTAAAGCAACTATTGTAGGTGCTTTAGGCTATTTTATTCTTCCCTTTGATTTTTTACCAGATTTTATTCCTTTAATAGGATTTACTGATGATTTAGGCGCTTTAATATTGGCAATTACGCAAATTAAAGAGTCCATTACTCCTGAAATTAAAAAGAAAGCCAAAGAAAAACTCGACGATTGGTTCCCTCAGTTTGAAAAAGCAGAAATTGTTGAAGTGGATAATGCAACTAATGTTGAAGATTATTCAGATTACGATTGGCAAGTAAATAAGCCCGATTGATAAATCTAATTAATACAAAAAGCCAGTAGTAAATTTTACTACTGGCTTTTTGTATTTTTTTCACTTAAATATTTAGACTTTACATGAAAATTTAATTTACATCCATATTATGCAAATCGTTGGCTAATAACCTAATAATATCTTTCCTTTCAGGATCGTATGCCCAAGAGTTATCAAAAGCTTCTAATACTTCTAAATTTGCTTTGTCAGAAAGTGTTAAGCTATGAAACTGAGTTCCCTTGTATTGCTCCCGTTTAATTTTTTCTAGTAGATCTTCTCTAATTTTAAACATCACAAAATCAGAGACCATCAATACATCTGCATCTTTATAATCATTGGTTTGTAAAACATCCAACGTTTCAGAAAGTGCTGGTCCTACATCAGTTCCACCATCAAAAGACATTCTTAGAAACTCTACGATCTTATCAATCGAATTAGCGATGTCTGTTAGGTTAATGGTTTTAATGCCAATTGAGAAGTTAATAAGATAGCATTTTCGCTGTTCATCTGCTGCCATTTTCATTATTGCAAAAACCAAGACTTTAGCGATTTGAGAAGGTGTCCCATACATAGAACCGCTGGTATCTATACATAAAATAAACGGCCCCTTTTCTTTCTTTTTTTGTTTCTGAACAGCATAATAATTGAACCTATCGCTGGTAACCATTCTTTTTCCTTCATAGTAAAAAGATAGCAAGCTGTGGTCAGCAAATTTTTGGTAGAAAGCCAAAGAAGTATCATTATCAGCTAAATAAGCTGCTTCTGATGGCAGCATGGTATTTAAATCGTTACTACTTTTAATCCCTCCTACTTCTTCTTTTAAGGTTTCATCCTTAATCCATTCTTTTTTTATAATTACATCTTCATAAATTTCCTCTTGCAATTCTATTTCAGCTTCACGCATTTGGCCAAGTAAATCTGCCAATTCTTTTATTCCCTTTTCTTCTTCTAAAAGCTCACTGTATTTTTCTAATACTGAAAAACCGGTATCAGCCCACAAACCTCTCGACATATCCCAATAATTACCAGCTTCTTCTGCAAATGGATTTACTATTCCCATCAATTTGATGTATTCAGACAGCTTTTTTTCAATGAGTGTATTAAAACCTTCAAACTCTTTTATCAATTCTTTTAACTGCCATTTTAAAATTTTAGCAGTAAGTAAAGCATCCCATTGAGCAAGCAAATCATCAATAATAATATCTAATTCAGATTTATACTCTTGCTTATCTGCTAGTTTTTGATCTGTAACATTTGAGGGGGCATTTGGCATTAAAACCTTGAACTTTTCTATGTAAAAAGCTACATCTAACTCATCTCTCCCATAAATTTCTTTGAGTTGATTAACTAAATTATACCAACTGTCTTTCCATAGAAATGTGGGTTTGTGGCTCCAACTATCAAATGAGTGTAATTCATGATAATAAGGATTATTTTCCTTCACCTTTTTATCAGTTCTCTTAACCCACTTTAAAATATCATTAATAATTTCGTTGGTGAGCACCTGATTATTTTTTGTGGCTTTTTTCAGATTTTGATTTTGAAAGATGCGATCTAAGCTTGCATGTAAATAATTAAAATAATCGCCTTGTGGTTTATCTTCATTAAACACCTCGCCTGTGATGTTATAATAAAGATAAAATACTAGATATTCTCTGGTTGGTTTGTCAAATGCACTCCCAAATTCAATAAACTGCTCAAAATCATTTCTTATCTCTGAAAAGGATTTGTTCATAAAGGAAAATTACTTTTTAGGAAGTCTCGATTTAGCTTTTTCTGACAAGGCAAAAGATTCTCTTCTAGTCATCTTTTTAATGTAATCTATTTTTCTAAATCTTAAAGCACTCCAATCTTCGTCAATAGCAACTTGTCTTACAGGTTCCATATCGTGCTCGCCGAACACTTCCCAGCCTGTATCACGATTAAAATTGCAGGTATATTTTTTAGAGCTTTTTTTAGGATAAGCAATCCAGACCAATGTGTCACCTTCAAATTTTTCAGCATTTGTTCTTACTATATTTTCCATTACTTCTTTTTCAGTAACAAAAACAAGCAAAAAACCGATACTTTTTAGCTCTTCGGCAGATTCAAACACCTTAGTTAAACCTTGCATATTTTCAAGATTAGGCAAAAAGCTTTTTGGTGCATGTAACACCACCACTTCATCTTGATCTTTAAAATTAAGCTTTTTAAATAATGGATCCACCTTGGTCTGGTTAGTTAAATTCTAAATTAATTCTCAAATTTTATCTGTTTTATTAAATCAGTATTTTGAGAATGTTTGGCTCCGTATGCCATTACCATCGTTCCTTTTATACCATCTTTAGCTTCAATGGCTAATAATTCCGAAGAATCATCTGGATCAGTCATTCCTTCAAATCTGTATTGCTCAGTAATTTTTAAGTCTTCTGGCTTATACTTGTTATCAGACTTTAAAGCCTCAATGTAATCATCAGTTGCCTGAAAATCTTCAGTAAATCCTTCTTTGACTAATAAATTTATCGCTTCAGTTAAACTATCAAAATCTCTATTTTTCATGGTTTTCATTTTATGATTATAGTGTTTATTGTTTATAATCTAACAAATGAAATAAATGAATTGTTGAATATGATTTCAATTGAAACCTCTATCAGAGATTTAAAAGTGCTACTCCGTTATTTTAAATAAATTTATGATGCCTTTATACTGAGTTTTTGTATACTTAACCCGATAATAATATACACCTTCTGGACTATCTCCACCATCCCATTTAAAGTCTCGATTTTCATCGTAAAAAACTACATCACCCCAGCGGTTGGTAATCTCGATGTATTTGAACTGATCATTACATAAATCTGGTGGAAGAACCAGAATTTCATACTCATCATTAATATTGTTACCATCTGGAGAGAATGCATTCGGAAAATCCTCTACAGCTTCTCTTTGAACATCAGTAAGTTTAATTCTTAAATTGATGGTGTCAGCAGCAGCAACTCCACAATCTGCAATATTGCTCACTACCATTTGAACCATATAAGTATTATCAATAGAATCATTAAAGTAATCGCAGACAGGCTCCCAACTTAAAGATGTTCGCACAGGTGAAACTCCAGAAGTATTAGAAAAGAGCATATTCACAGCTTCTGCATCAAAGTTTAACCCATTCAATCTTAATGTGAGCAAATCTTTAGTTTCATCTTGCCCTTCTATTTCAAGTTCAAGTAAATTTCCAGATTCAATAGTAACATCAAATGTTTTTTCAGATTCATTGTAATCTGCTCCTGCAATATTTATAACTGGAGCATCTTCTACACTAATTTCATAAATCAATACAAGAAACAGCTTAATACTATCACCTTCTGAATTATTACAATCTTTGTAATCTTTGGTCACAAAATCAAACTCAAATACTTCTGAGGTAGCACCATTTTCAACATCAAAAATATTATGACAGGTTGGTCTCCAATAAAACCGCGATCTAACCAAGCCAAAACCACTGATGTTTCCAAAGAAAATATTTAAATCAGAAAAGTCATAACCTTCTACGTCTCCTACTAACCTGATACTATCTGAATCAATATCGTAACTTTCGAGATTAAGCACATACTCTTCTCCCACTCTTACAGTGTCATAAAAAACACCTTCTTCCACCATGCGTAATTCTTTATCTGCACTTAATTCAGGTGCATTATTTGGTGGCGGATTGCTAATTACCTTTAAATCTACACAAATAGTGTCGGTTGCTTTGGTTCCACAAACACCTATATCTCCTACCACAAATTGAAGGTTAAAAATAGCTTCTTCTACATCAACAGGTAGGTTGCTACAACTAGGCATCCAACTAAAAGTTGATGTTACTGTAGCCAGTGCAGAATCGGCAGAAAAGTACATGCCCTCATCATCTGGATTAAAACCATTACCTATTAAACTTAATTTCACAGGATCACCATCTGGGTCTGTACCAATTACATCAAAGCTAATTTCTTCATCTGTGTTCACCTCTGCACTGTAGCAACCAGTGGCGTCATTAAACACAATATCATCACTAAAGATATCTGGTGGCGTGTTAGGTTCTGGCACTAGCACATATACACTCATAGTATCTCTTAAAGGTAAACTACAAGAGTTATCTGCTGTAATTATCTGGATTTCGTAAGGTTGATTTTTAATGATTGGGCACTCATCTAAACAAATAGAATACATAATTGTATCTCCACCATTTGTAATACCAGTTTGATCACTTGTTATAATAAAATCATTATCATCAAATCCAATAGGATTAATAATAGTAGTTAAACTCGTTAAATCATCGGGGTCTGTTACAAAAAAGTTAATGCAGTTATCTATTCTACCCGGCTCAAAAACAAGCGTATCGGTTGTACTTAGAATTTCTCCGCTTGCAGTCTCTGCAAAAACTGATGGTGCATTTGCCTCTTTACAATCTAACACCATCATTTGAAAATCTCTTAATACCTCACCAATCTTTACTCCATCTCTATACTCTTCACATTTTACCGAAAATACAAAAAGCCCTGTTTCGCTAGGTGTAACTTCCAAATAGCCAGTACTCTTTCCAATTCTTAATGCTGGATTTCCGGGAATCATCTTCGTACTATCGTAATTAGACAGAAACGTTACTGTCTCGTAAGGTCCAGATTGAGGGAAGTTTGGTACTGGTTCATCCCTAGAACTATGTCCGTTTAGTGGTGTTACCAATGAATAAACCAAAGAATCGCCATCTGCATCCGATCCAGAAAAATCAAATTGAAATGGCTGATTTATACAAGCATAATCGCTTAATGGAGGAAATAATTTTGGTGTAGAATTCACAAATGGTTCACCATCTTTCACTACAGCAGGAAACTCCATATAAAATGCCTGACCAGCTCCGCCAGGGTCAACAATATTTTGTACAGAACCATTTCTACAACAGCGCTCATAAACAGCATAATATCCCTTTGGATCGTTAAATATGCTTGCAGAGAGTCTTACCTGTGTTCTGTAGTACAATTTATCTGTACTTAAATAACCAACTGCACATTCTGGCGAGGTATATTCTACTCGAGATACAGAAACCCTTGGCATTGTATATTGGCGAATAAGCACGTTGGTTGACTTGCTATAAATGTAAATGGTTGCACTTGGGTCTCGGGCTCCTTCTAACCCAGAAATATTATCGAAATACAGTATTAATCCAAGTTGGTATAGGTCATTACCTACATGTTGTAATTCTAACTCACCACCTACAATATGTGTTGCTTGTGCAGAAATTGAATATTGGGCAAGAAACAAAAATACAATAGCTCTACACAACTGGGGTAAAGAAATTTTCATAGAGTTTCAGTTTAAATGGCTACATTCTCAAGAAGACTGGAGATTGTTTTTGCTAATCAGAGTACCCAAAATAGAATAAATTATACTGCTTTAAAAATTTGTATAGAATTATTAAAACTTGTAAAAAGTAAATAACAAGTCTAGTATTTGGAGTGTATGCTATAAATATAATAAGGATTAGCCCTAGTATTAAAAAGAAATTCTAAATTTGAGGCAAAATTCAATATAAATACTAACTGGTAAATTTTTTTAAGTTCTAGAATGAATCAAAAGACATCAGCAATTCCCACAATTATTAATATTGTAGCTTTTACGATTTTTGTGGCTTTTACTGCTTACCTTTATATTACAAACCAAAATAAATGGCAATCATCGGTTGTTGAAAACGCCCATCTGGCTGACAGTTTGAAAAAACTTACCAGTGAATATCAAAACCAGCTTGAGCAATATAAAGCAAATGAAGAGCTCCGTATTCAAACATTAAAAGAAACACGCTTCGATCCGTTCGACAGTGATAACTTCAGGTTATATGGTTTATATAGAGATGTTGAAAAAAGATATTCGTCTATGGAAGTCTCTTTAATGTTTAATGTAAATAATGCTAATGCTGTAAAAAGTAATGATGTACTAGGTGAAAGATGGTTTATTATTCCTATGAAAGGTGTACACTTTTGGGAAGAGGAAGAAACCTTAACTGATATTGCATCTAAGTATTATGAAGAGAAAAAAGACTCTATCCTGATATCCAAATTCAATCTGGATGCTGCACCGGGAAAGTTTATTTTCATCCCTTTTGATAAGAACTAACTATTTTTACTATCCTATTTCAAAACATTCATCAAATTATAATTTCTTAGTATGGTCATCATTAATGGCTTGGATGATATAGAAAATTACCTGGGTAAAGAAATTGGCATGTCGCCATGGCATAAAGTTACTCAAGAGCAAATTAACAAATTCGCAGAAGCAACCGGTGATTTTCAGTGGATTCATACCGATGTGGAGAGGTGTAAAGTAGAATCGCCTTTTAAAACTACCATTGCACATGGATATCTTACACTTTCTATGGCACCACACTTTATGGAGCAAATATTTAAAGTGGAAAAAGTGAGCATGGGTATAAACTATGGTTTAAACAAAGTGAGGTTTTCGTCTCATGTACCTGTAAATAGTAATTTGAGACTCAGAGTAAAGCTTACCGAACTTTTAAGAAAAGAATACACAGCGAAAATGACACTCAAATTAACTTTTGAGATCGAAGGTCAGGAAAAAGCTGTTTGTGTAGCAGAATCTTTGGCTCTACTTAAAGCCTGATTTATTTTTTAAATCCCGGACCTTTTACGAATTTACCAGGAGTCGCACCAGTATGTTTTCCGTTTTCTAAAACAAGTGTACCGTTTACAAAAACATATTCGACACCTTCTGCATATTGGTGCGGCTCTGTAAAAGTTGCTGTATCTATTATTTTTTCTGGATCGAAAATTACCACGTCTGCAAAATACCCTTCGAGTAGTTTGCCTCTCTCTACGATTTTGAGTTTTTCTGCTGAAAGACCTGAAAGTTTGTAGATGGCTTCTTCCATACGCAATACCTTTTCTTCCCTTACATACTTACCAAGTAAGCGGGCAAAGTTGCCATATGTACGAGGGTGAGTCATGTACTTAAGATTATCGCCTTCAGAAGCAATTGAGCGTGCATCAGAACAAAAAGTGATATAGGGTAATTTTAATTGCTTCTTTACATTTTCTTCTGACATTAAAAAATAAGCTGTACTGATATCACCATTGTTTGCTACAATTAAATCAATAACAGTTTCTGCGGGTGAAATACCTCTTGCTTTGGCTACCTCACCGAGGTTTTTACCATTTAAATAACTTAGAGAATCTTTATCGAAACCTAGTAATAAAATATTTTTGGGATCGCCAGCTAATTGAAGAAAGTTCTCCCATTCATTTTCTGACTGCTGCATTTCTGCAATAATCTCCTTTTTGGTTTCTGGGTCATTCAATCTTGCTAGCCATTTCTCTTTACCTCCATCTTGTGTCCAAGGTGGCAAGCAAGCATCTAAACCTGTAGATGCGCCAGTGTAATTGTACATATTTGCAGTAATGTTTAAACCTGATTCCTGAGCTTTTTCAATCAATTCTAGTACTTCATCTAGTTTATCCCAGTTTCTTTCTCCTGCCGCTTTCAAATGATAAATTTCAGCATCTATATTTGCTTCTTTAGCAATGGTTATCAATTCTTCAACTGCCTCTTTCAGTTTATCACCTTCACTCCGCATATGAGAAATGTAAGTACCGTTATACTCACCAGCAATTTTACTCAAAGCAATCAGCTCTTCTGTTGAGGCAAAAAAAGCAGGTGGATAAATTAATGAGCTACCAATACCCAAAGCTCCTTCTTCCATACCTTCTTTCACCAATTCTTGCATTTTTTTGAGTTCTTCAGGTGTAGGAGGCCTGTCGTCACTTCCTATTTGGTGGAGGCGCAAAGTGGTTGCACCAATAAATGAAGCAATGTTTGTCGAAATACCTTTTTCAACCAGATAATCCATATTTTGTCCCAAGCTAAAACGTGTGTGTTTAACCTTCTCTGAGTTATAAGGTCCCGGTGAACTTCCTTCTCCAAAAATCTCCAATGTTACACCTTGTTTAATATCACTCATTGAGCGACCATCTAATTCTAATGGATATGCTGCCCAACTTAAATTATTAATAAATCCCGGACTCACTACTTTTCCTTCAGCATCAATTATGTTTTCCGCCTTTTTCTTCTCTATTACCCCTACTGTTTTTATTCGGTCATTTTTTATTCCGATATCCACAGTTTGCATTCCTCCACCTGTTCCATCATAGACTTTCCCATTGGTAATAATTGTGTCGTAAGGTGTACAAGAAAACACAAAAAGTGCAAGCGTAAAAAAATAGATATATCGCATAGTTGGGGTAGTTATATTTCTCAGAATTAATTAATTATCGGATCAGCAGTTAAAGCCGCTCCATTGCCCGGAAGTTCATTGTAAACAATTTTGCCATAGTCTAGAGCAATGCCAGATGCAGGATCATTTTTAATCAATAATGCACCATCCATATCAACATAATCCAATTCTGGTGCTATATGAGCGATCGAAGAAATCCCTACACTTGATTCTGTCATGCATCCAACCATTACTTTCATACCTAAACTTCTAGCTGCTTTAACCATCCTTCTAGCAGGTGTTATTCCACCACATTTCATCAGCTTAATATTTACTCCGTGAAACAAACCTTTGCATTTTGGCACATCACTTTCAACAATACAACTTTCATCTGCAACAAGTGGCAGTTCAGAATATTTAAAAGCTTCTTTCATTGCCTCGTGCTCTTCTGCTGGCAGTGGTTGTTCTATAAATTCTACTCCCAGATTTTTAAATTCTTTAGAAAAAGAGATGCATTGTTCAGCTGTCCATCCACCATTAGCATCTACTCTCAATATGGCATCCGTCTCTTTTCTAAGTGCTTTAACTATTTCAAGATCGTGGGCTGTACCCAATTTAATTTTATACACAGGCCAAGGCATTTCCTTGATTTTATTAATCATTTCAGGGATTTTATCAATACCGAGGGTGTAATTGCTTAGAGGAGCCTTAGAATAGTCTAAATTCCAAAGTTTATACAATGGTTGATTATTGATTTTACCATATAGGTCATGAGCTGCCTCATCTAATGCACAAAGTGCAAACGGATTAGCTTGAAGTAAAGGAAAAACATCTTGCCATAATTTTTCAGGATTTATAAACTGATAGTCCGCAAGAAAACTTTCAAGAGCAAGTAAATCCTGTTCAATTAAATCTGTGGTAATGTTGTAATATGGATTAGCGGTCGCTTCTCCTAAACCTGTAAAACCATTAAAAGAAAGTAAAACAATGGCATTGTCTACACTAGTGCGACTTCCTCTGGAAATTGTGAAAGTTTGTTTTAATTGTAAAGTTTGTTTCTTTATTTTCAGTTGCATTTCTTCTTGATAGTTTAGAATGCTAATTTAATAGCAGAATGGGCTTTAATCAAATTTAAGCCAAAAGCTGTTTCCTATTTGTTTAAAATTATTCTGTGTTTGAAGAAAACCTGATAGCTCTGCTCAATTATTTTTTACCCAAAACAAAATTAATCTAACAATCAAAACTGCTCATTTTATGAAAATTCTCTTTTCTGTTTACATTCTATTTTTTATTAGCTCTTTCAACCTTTCTGCTCAAATTAAAATAATTGATAAACCAATTACTTGGAATGATAAAAGAAAGGACTTATCGCTTGAATACCTGCAACAAAGACATAGCTTAGACTTGGACTCACCTTACATTAATCCAAAAATGGTTGTAGTACATTACACAGTTATTCCAACTTTAGAAGGAACAATGCGGGCTTTTATGAATCCAGAATTGCCCGGAGCAAGAGAAGCTATTAAAGGAGCAAGTTCTCTTAATGTTTCATCGCAGTTTGTAATCGATCAAGATGGTACAATTTACAGGCTTTTACCAGAAACTGCTTTTGCCCGACATGTAATCGGATTAAACTATTGTGCTATTGGAATTGAAAATGTTGGAGGAACTGAAGAAGTTCCGCTCACAAAAAAACAATTAAAATCTAATGTAAAATTGATTAAATATTTAAAGAAAAAATATGACATTGAATATTTAATTGGCCACTCAGAATACACCGATTTTGCTGGCTCTACGCTTTGGAAAGAGGTTGACGACAACTATAGAACTACAAAATCTGACCCAGGAGAAGACTTTATGAAAGGCATAAGAAAGAAGGTGAAAAAACTAGATTTTAAGAGCAAACCATAAAATATTTAAAAAAATATCGCCAAAGGTGTTGTTTTTAAATGTTCGCTTACATACTTTTGCATCACCAAAAAACGGAGCAGTAGTTCAGTTGGTTAGAATGCCTGCCTGTCACGCAGGAGGTCGCGGGTTCGAGTCCCGTCTGTTCCGCTAAGTTTTCATGGTTTTAAAGTTTTTGAACTGGAGCAGTAGTTCAGTTGGTTAGAATGCCTGCCTGTCACGCAGGAGGTCGCGGGTTCGAGTCCCGTCTGTTCCGCCAAAATCCCCACAAGCTTTGCTTGTGGGGATTTTTTTTTGTTCTTAGTTTGGATTATGCTAACTTTTTTATGATCATAGTAATAAGTTTTATCTTCTCCTTAATAAACAGCAAATAAACTATGATCTCGCTAGATAAATATTCATTTGGCTTTGGTGACAGGTTTTCTCTCCATGGTGAAGCATTTATACAAGCGCTTAAAAAAGCCAATGATTCAGGTTTAAAAATCACTCCAGTCTGGAATAAATCTTTTAGAGGCTATTCATTTGTTGGTGATGATGCCGCTACAGTAAAAGAAAAGGTAGACAAGCTAATGCTAAAACATACTTGGTGCAAGCAATACCTAATTGATGCAGACCACATCAAGTATGATAATGTTTCTGAGTTTATAGATGCTTGCGATTATTTTACAATTGATGTTTCTGGATACATCAGAAAACTGGCTCATTACGACGAAATGGACAGTTTTATAAAAGCAAATCAGAAATATATTGGTAGAATGAATGTGCCTGGTATGAGTGAAACTTTTCAAGTATTTGAAAATATGATCACTTCATTTGCAGGAATGTACCTACTCGCTGCACAAAAAGCAGGAGAAGTTTATCAGCTCATAAAAAAAAGAAAAGGACACAAGAATTTCATTACCGAAATTTCTATGGATGAAGTTCACTACTCCCATAGTCCGTTAGAATTGTTTTTTATTTTGAATGCTCTTGCCTACTACGATGTCGATTTTCAATTAATCTCACCAAAGTTTATTGGGAGATTTAATAAAAATGTTGAGTATGCTGGGGAGACACAAAAGTTTAAGGCAGAGCTAGAGATGTATCTAAAAATGATAAATTTCGCAGTTGATGAGTTTAGCTTGAACCCTAATCTTAAGTTGAGCATACACAGCGGTAGCGATAAATTTGCTATCTATCCGATTATCAAAGACGTTATCCAAAAATTTGATGCTGGTATTCATATAAAAACCTCTGGAATAGGCTGGTTAGACTCAATAATGTATCTAGCAAAACTAGAAGGAGAAGCATACGATTTTGTGAAGGAAATTTATATTACTTCTTATGAAGATTTTTCTGAATTGGTAACTCCATATGACAAAGTGGTAGATATCAATAAATCTAAACTGCCGACTCCAGAAGAAATTAATAAATTAAATGGTGCGCAGTTTAAAGCTGCTCTAGACAATAATCCAGATAATAAGGATTATAACCCTACTTTAAGACAATTTATATCTTGTGCTTATAAAACAGCCGCTTGTCAAAAAGAAAAATATGAGAGATTGGTTAATGAAAATCTGGGAATGATAAATAAGCAAATTGAAGAAAATTTATTTGACAGGCACTTTTCTCAAATCTATCCAGCTTCTAATTAATTTTAAAACCAATAATTAAGATATCGTCAATCTGAATCTGATTTGGATTTTCTTCGTACATCCACTGTTCTAATTCGGAATTAAGCATACTTTTTTGCTCTTCAAAAGGAAGTTTGTGTATACTGAGGAATAATTCTTTAAGTCTTTTCTTAGTGAACTTTTTACCAACTGTACCCGGACCACCAAACTGATCTTGAAAACCATCTGAATAAATATAAAAATAGCCTGTATTATCATCCAGCTCAATCTCATGATTGGTAAATAAATTAGGCTCGTTTTTACGGTTTCTGCTACCTATAGAAATTCTATCTCCTTTTATCTCATTAATTTCTTCATTTTGAATAAAAATTAATGGATTTCGCGCTCCTGCATATTCAACCTTCGGCTTTGCATTAAACAATTTCAATTTTTCCGGATGATTGTCAATTACACAAAGCGCCACATCTAATGTATCACCATTTACATCAATATCATGCTTA
The DNA here is from genome assembly GCF_026250525.1 of Chondrinema litorale. Taxonomy (GTDB): domain Bacteria; phylum Bacteroidota; class Bacteroidia; order Cytophagales; family Flammeovirgaceae; genus Chondrinema; species Chondrinema litorale. The sequence continues at coordinate 4,252,043 of NZ_CP111043.1, read as the reverse complement.
AAAATCTTTTTAAACATCACATCAAGTTCGTTCAAAATCTCGCTCGCCTTTGTAAGTCCTTTAATATAAACAGCTTCATAAAGTAGCCTTTCCCCTATTAAAGACATAAAAGCGCCTGGTACACCATGCCCCATACAGTCAATAGCAGCAATTATTGTCCTGTAATCTTTCTGAAAATACCAGTAAAAATCTCCGCTAACTACATTTTTTGGTCTAAAGAAAATAAAGGAATCTTCAAGCATTTTGGGCAATTCGCTTATTCTTGGCAACAGCGAATCTTGAATTCTCTGGGCATAGTTAATACTAGCTTCGATCTGCTTATTTTTATATTCTAAGTCTGTATGAACCTGTTCTAATTTTAAATGGGCGGCTTCAGTTTTTTGTCTTAGTGCATATTCGTTTTTCAAGGCACTTTCAACCTTGTCTTTTGTGCTCATCAATACCATGTTAAGCTCAAGTAACTCATCAGAATTTTCTAATACTTCATCTTGAGCTTCTGCCAATTCTGAATTGAGATTTCTAAGATATTCTTTCTCTTTATTTATTTTCTCAAAAATCTTAGCAATATTTTTTACTACTGGCCTAAATACAAAAAGCCCAATAATAAATATACCAATTATATTCGCTCCAAATACAACTAAAACAACTTTTTTAAGAATAGCTTGATTAACCTGTGCTTCAAGTTCATACTGAATCAAAAGTTCATTCATAATCCCTTGAAAGTATTCTTCATTCTCAAGAAGAACATTTATTTTTTTATCCAGAATTATTTTTCTTTCAGCTATATCGTAATCATAAGTTGAGATAATATCTTCACAAGCTCTTCTAATTTTTTGGAAATGAGACTCTACCGCATTTAGTAATTTTTCAACATCCTTACTTTTCTTTCCGGGTAAGTTCAGGCCTTCATCTCCTTTAATTAAGCCTTCGTGAATTCGCCACAACTCTCTAAAATTGTTTTCAAAACTTTGGAGCTTGGTATTATAATTTGGTTGGTTATAAATATTTTGAAGAATAAGCGATTCTTTTACTAAAGTCTGACTTAACATTCCCTGTTGTCCAGCTATTCTTATAAACCTGCTATCGTATTCTTTTATACTCAGTGAAAAATGGAAAATAAAAAAGCAAAGAATAGCTAATATCCCCATAATAGATAATGCAACTATATAGGAAAAAGTTAACTTCTTACTGGGGCTAGCTTCAAGCTGTATTTTCATTTTTATTACTTGCTAGAAAAAAATTTAGCTTTTACTACATGATATTCTTCATGCAACGTTGATGCTAATTTTTTATTAGAAAAATCATAAAAAGTTTAATTATAAATTTTTATTACATATAAGCTCCTGCGTTTGTAGGGCTATTTTCTCCAAAAATCCTACAGAGCATAAAAAGGTGTAAATTTTTAATATAGTTTTTGTCAAATACGAAATAAAAAAGGCCAACTGTAGTTAAAAAAAATATTGCTATAAGGTCAATTGTACCTTCTAAACAGCACAAACTTTTTAAACTTAATTTTTTCCAATCACCACTTCGACTAATTTTTTGAAAATTAAATTATACAATTAATTATGCTTTCTTATTGTTCATCACAGCATTTATTGAAGCGCTATCGTCATTGGTTCGCGCTACTTATTTTTTTATTTGGCGTTTCCAGCCTATACGCTCAAAATGCAAATACTTTATTAAAGAAAGGTATTCAAGAGTATGAAAGTGGAAATTTCAAAACCGCAGCAGAATACCTTGAGCAGGTAATTACAGCACAGCCAAATAACATTGAAGCTAAGTTGTATGCAAGCCGTAGTTATCTAAATACTTACGAAGATAACTCTGCTAAAGCATTACAATACCTTACTTCGTTGCAAAACAATACAGATGCTACAGAAGACCCTTCTTATTTCATGCTTTTAGCAGATGCTTACTTCAAACAAAGAAGGTTTGAAAATGCAAATTCTGCATTAGACAAAGCAAATATTAATGGTAATACAATTGAAGATATAACTTATCTAAGAAACACAATTAATAATGCAAATAGTGGCTACTCAGCTCCACGTAAAGGCATTGTTGTAAAAAATCTTGGAAACAAAGTAAACTCTGCTGGTTTAGATTACAGTGCTGTAATGGAAAACGACCACAGAACAATTCTTTTTACCTCTAGAAGAGAGCAAAAAATTACCCAGACAGCAGCAGATGGTTACAACTACGAGTTGATTTACAAAACCACTATGAATGATGATGATGAGTGGCAAGTTCCTGTGGTTATGGATACTGAAGTTAGCAGCAAACGTCATGATGCTACTGTTCAGTTGATAAAAAGCGAAAACAAAATAGTTTTCTATAATGCAGGTGATTTATACATTTCAGAATATGAAGATGGTGAATGGGAAGAAGGTTCAAAAATCAAAGAAATTGCTTCTGTTGGTAACGAACCACATTGTTTTATTGCAGATAATGGAAGCATAATTTATTTCTCGTCTGACTTTGGAACTCAAAACGAAGACTTGGATTTATTTTACATCAAGAAAGACGAAAACGGAAAATGGACTGCTCCTGAGCCTTTAACAGAATTAAATACTCCTTACGACGACGATGCTCCTTATATCGATGAGAAAGGGAACTTCTATTTCAGCTCAAAAGGACATAATTCTATGGGTGGTTATGATGTTTTCCAAACCAAATTTGATAGTAAAAATAAAACATGGCAACAGCCTAGAAATATGCGTCATCCTATAAATAGTGTATCTGATGACATTTATTTCAACATTTCTGGTAAATACGCATACTTATCATCTTCGAGAGCTGGTGGTGAAGGTTCTTTAGATATCTATGGTGTTTATATGTTTGATCAAGTAAAACTGGAAGGTAAAGTTTTAGATGAAGCAAGTAACCCTGTTACAGAAGCATTAATCACTATGACTCACGAAGGACATTCTTTTGAAACGTACACTGATGTTTTCGGAAGATATCAAATATTTGTTCCTTTTGATGAAGACCTTGATGTTAAAATCAATAAAGACAACCAAGAGATTTATAGCAATGACCTTAAAGTGAATTTGTCTTTAAGAGATGAAAATAAAAACGAGTATAATTTCTTGTTAGGACAAAATCAGATGAATGCTGATAAAGATGGTAATAGCAATGCTATGAGATATTTTGCTATTAATGATGAAAACAATGTTTTACTAAGAAATTCTGGTGATGCACCTCCAGTTGAAAGCGGATTAGCAGTAGTTAAAAGAACTGAAGAGACTAATACTTTTAACAGACCAATGGTGAAGGAGACAGATCCTAATAATGTAATTTTCGAAGAAGTAAGTGTATTCTTTGAAATTAACGACATTGAAGTTGACGAAAAATACTACGAAAACCTTGATAGAATCGTCATGTTCTTGAAGGACAATCCTGCAACTACTTTAGAAATCGCTGGCCATACAGATGCAACTGGTTCAAAAGATTACAATTTCTTATTATCTGCAAGAAGAGCAGAAAAAGTTGCAGACTATCTATCTTCTAAAGGAATTAGTGAGAAAAGATTAATTGTAGTGAGTTATGGAAAATCTCTACCTGTAATCTCTACAGACGACATTAACCCTAAAAACAGAAGGGTTGTAATAAATATAAAATAAGTAAGTAAATTTTCTGATATTAAAGGGTTTCGGTGATTCTTACCGAAGCCTTTTTTTATTTATACACACATCATATAAATACCCAAAGTCTATTAACAAGAAAAAATCACTAAAGATTGGAATAAATAATACAAATGATTTAATTAGATAGCACAAGCACCTGACTATTAACTTAATCAGGTATTTTTTTATCAAAACATAATCTAACAAATACCAGCTTTTATGGCAGGAAGAAGAAAAAAGCAACCTAAGATATTTGTATTAGACACTTCAGTTATTCTTTATGACCACGCTTCGATCAATAACTTTGAAGAAAACGATGTAGCCATCCCCATATCTGTTTTAGAAGAGCTGGATAATTTCAAAAAAGGCAACGATACGCTAAACTTTAATGCCAGAGAATTTACCCGGTTTCTCGATAATGCCTCAGACCGTGAAACATTGCATGAGTGGATACCCATTCAAAAAGGCAATGGAAAAGGTAAGATGAAGGTAATAATGGACGAAGAAAGCCAACCAGATGCAAGAGAAATTTTTGGTGCTAATAAAGCTGATCATCGCATTTTAAATGTGGCGATTAAACTAAAGCAAGAATTCCCTAGCAGATCGGTAACATTAATTAGTAAAGATATTAACCTCAGAATTAAGGCAAAGTCTCTTGATTTGATAGCTGCTGATTATGAAACTGGCAAAGTTACTCATGTTGATGAGCTATATTCGGGCATGGAGCTTATAGATGGTGTTGATAATGAAATTATTGATAAAATTTATAAAGATGGCTCCTGTTCTTTAGAAGAGCTTAATATAGATGTAACTGTTGTAGCTAATAAGTACTTTATTATTAAAAACAACAGTGCTTCAGCACTTACTTATTACAACCCAGAAACAAAGCTATTAGAAAGAGTACATAAGACCAATGCATACAATATAAAACCTAAAAATGCTGAACAGGTCTTTGCACTTCATGCTTTGCTTAACAACAATATTAGATTAGTAACTTTACAAGGTGTTGCTGGTACAGGTAAAACATTACTTGCTTTGGCAGGAGCTATTGAGATGCGAAAAAGCTACCAACAAATCTACTTAGCTAGACCTATTGTTCCTTTAAGCAATAAAGATATTGGTTTTTTGCCGGGCGATATCAAGTCTAAGCTAAACCCATATATGGAGCCACTGTATGATAATCTTAAGTTCATTAAAAATCAGTTTAAAGAAACTGATAAGGAGTTTAAGCGAATTACAGAGATGCTCGATAATGAAAAACTGGTTATTACACCTTTAGCTTATATAAGAGGTCGAAGTCTTTCTAATATCTTTTTCATTGTGGATGAAGCTCAAAACCTTACTCCACATGAGATTAAGACTATTATCACACGAGCAGGAGAAAACACTAAGATTATTTTTACTGGAGATATTTATCAGATAGATACACCATATCTTGATACTCAAAGTAATGGGCTATCCTATTTAATAGACAGGTTACATAATCATCCTTTGGTGGCTCATGTTAAGCTTCAAAAAGGTGAGCGCTCAGAATTGGCAAACCTTGCTAACGATTTATTATAAAAAAAACCGGAATTAATTTCCGGTTTCCTTCTTATTTTAATTAGGCATTTAAAACACTCTGGTTCCAAAAATGTATTTATCTTTCCAATAATAAGGGTCATCTACAGAAGCCACACTCACCCCTTTCTTGCTCGACGCATGGATAAATTTTCCATCGCCCAAGTAGATCCCCGAATGCGTAATTAGATTAGCAGAGTTATAGGTATTGATAAAGAAAACTAAATCACCACGCTGCAAATCTCCCCTATTTGCTATAATTCTTCCATACCTTCCTTGCTCATGAGAATTGTGTGGTAGTTCGCCACCATATTGAGCAAAGCTTACTTTTATAAGTCCTGAACAATCCATACCTCTTTTTGTTAAACCTCCCATCTTGTGCTTGGTTCCTAAATAATATTCGGCTGCATTAATTACTTTTTCAGGATTATCTGTAGTAAGATCTAAGGTTCTTTCAATGCCATCATTTCTGAAATCTACTAATCTTTGTTTTAATTCCTTGTTAGTAATGTGTGATAATAAAATGTCAAATTCAGATTTTGTTCTCATGCTTTTGTCAGTTGAAACAGTTTTACTTCCTGAAATTTTAGGAGAACAAGAAAATAAGAGAGCAGAAAACAGTAATAGAAGTGTTAAATTGTTTTTCATTTGTCTTTTTAAAGTAGTAGGTATTTTAATTATTCAAGTCTAAAACACAGGAAATCATATTCAATTACTTCCTTAAAGAAAACGTATAATACTGATGTAAGTTTCTTTATGTTTTGAGATAAAAAAAACCAATAAAAATTTAATTATTTTGAAACAAAGCAATTAATCGAAATATAACATCAATTTTATTTCAATTTCGATATTTAATTCTGAATAAAATTATATCACTTAATTAAGGTATTGGTCAAAATGTATTTTTTTGAATTTTGTTTTAACATTTTTAAAAGTTTTCATTACATAGTGGGACCACCTGTAGACTTTCCAAAATTTGACAGGTCGGAAAATCTCCGCTATCTTAGTATTGTCATTTGGTTGATCATATTGATAACAACAGTTTATCATTAGGTCATAAGATTTTAAAGTTTATAGTTTCAGTTAAATTTATCTTCTATTCGGACTGCTTCCATTTTTCTAAGTGGAAGTAGTTTTTTTTTGTACCTACCCTAAAATTTAAATATAACTCCACAGTCTTCCTTAAGTTATATCACTTTTTAAATCGATAACCATAAACTGACTTTTATCATTTTTCACTTTGACTCACCTCATAAATCAAATTTAAATCTCACTTTACCTTTGAAGAGTTCAATTATCTGAAAATTATAAAATGTTACAAAACCTCGTTCAAAAGTATAACATACCTGGACCAAGGTATACTAGTTATCCAACTGTGCCTTACTGGGATGAAAGTCAGTTTACTAGAAATAAATGGATTTCTTGTGTGCAAAAATCCTTTATAGAAAGTAATGATACTGAGGGGATCAGCCTATACATACATTTACCATTTTGTGAAAGCATGTGTACATTTTGCGGCTGTAATAAAAGAATTACGAAAAACCACTTAGTAGAAAGTGTTTATATAAATTCTGTTTTAAAAGAATGGGAATTATACTGCAACTACTTTCATAAAAAACCAAAAATTAAAGAAATACATTTGGGCGGTGGCACACCGACATTCTTCTCTCCAGAAAACCTAAAAATACTTATAGATGGCATATTCAAAAGGGCTGAAAAGTTTGATAACGACTCTTACTTTAGTTTCGAAGGCCATCCAAATAACACAACCTTAGAACACTTAAAAAAGCTTTACGAATTAGGATTTAGAAGAGTAAGCTATGGCATACAAGATTTTGATCCTTATGTCCAAACATTAATCAATAGGATTCAATCATTCGAAAATGTTAAAAGAGTTACTGAACAAGCCAGAGAAATTGGATACACATCTGTAAACTTTGATATAATCTATGGACTGCCTCAGCAAAAACTGAGTAGTGTAATTAATACGATGGATTTGGTGAATCAATTAAAACCAGATAGAATCGCATATTACAGTTATGCTCATGTACCTTGGATTAAAGGTCTAGGGCAACGTAAATTTACAGAAGAAGACCTACCCTCACCTCAACTAAAACAAGAGCTTTACGAGACCGGAAAAAGCCTCTTAAAAGAAAATGGATATCTTGAAATAGGAATGGATCATTTTGCCTTAGAACATGACAGTTTATGGAGTGCACTTCAGAATAAGACTTTACACAGAAACTTTATGGGTTATTCTGATTCCAAAACTCAAATGATGATTGGATTAGGAGTTTCTTCTATAAGCGATTCATGGACTGGATTTTCTCAAAATGAAAAAAAACTAGAAGACTATTATCAAGCAATTAAAGAAAATAGAATCCCTGTTTTTAGAGGCCATATATTATCCGATGAAGATTTAATTGTCCGCCAACACATATTAAATCTAATGTGTCAATTAGAAACCAAATGGCAAGCAGGAGAATTTGGTGAATGCGAAATCGATATTTTAAGTCGATTAGCGACTTATGAAAAAGATGAATTAATAGAATTGAATGGCAAAAACCTAAAAGTAACCAAAGAAGGCAAAGCCTTTATTAGAAATATTTGTATGGCTTTCGACGTAAAACTTTGGCGTAAAAAACCAACCACGAAGCTTTTTTCCATGACTATATAAAAAAACGGGATGTCTATTTAATAGCATCCCGTTTCTTTTAAATTATAATTTTTATTGAGGAATCTCGGCTTTTAATTCTTGAACTGCTGGTTCCATCTCTTCTGGTGTAGGCTTCTTACCTTCCCACAACCAGTATAAATGTACTTTTAATGCGTTCATTGAAGCTAAAAGAACTGGTAAAGTAAGCAAAGTGAGGAATGTTGCAACTCCCAAGCCATAAGCTACAGAAATAGCCATTGGGATTAAGAATTTAGCCTGAAAACTTGTTTCAAGTATAAGTGGACCTAATCCAGCAATGGTAGTTACAGAGGTTAAAACAATTGGTCTAAAACGAGATAAACCAGCTTCAAACAATGCATCTTTAAAGGCATAGCCTTCTTTTAGTAAATTGTTAAATGCCCCCACTAGTACGAGTGAATCATTAACCATAATACCAATTAATGCCAAAATACCATAAGCCGATAAAAAGCTAATTGGAGCTCCGTGAATAAAATGTCCCCAAACCACACCAATTACACCAAATGGCACTGTAATTATTACATTAAGCGCTTGTACTGCTGATCTAAATGTAAGTGAAATTACTACAAAAATGAGGATTAATACTACAAAAACTACTTTTGAACCCGAACTCGCAGTTCTACTTGCAGCTTTCGTCTGCCCTCCATACTCGAAAGCAACTGTTGGATACTTACTAAGCACTGGTGGTAGAATCTGGTTACTCACAATCGACATCATGTCTGTAGCGGAAGTATTTGGGTCTGCCAAATCTGCTTCTACATTGATCTCCCTTTTGCCATTTAAGTGATTAATAGCAATTAAACCTCTTTGCACCTCAAAAAAAGCAATCTCTCTCAAAGGAAACTCTTGACCAGAATCAGTTCTAATTCGCATATCTTCCAGATTACCTACCGATCTTCTATCAGTCTCTTTATACCTTACCCAAACTTTTACTTCATCTAGTCCACGTTGTAATCTTTGTACTTCGCTACCAAAAAAACCATATCTAACTTGGTTTACTACTTGCTGTAAAGTTAAACCAAGCAAATGTGCCTTTTCTTTGAGCTTAATATCTATCTCTCGTAAACCTTCCTGATCACTATCAACCACATCTTTTAATTCTGGCATATCGCTTAGTGCTAGCTTCAACTCTTCTTTGGCAGCATTTAACTCCTCCAAATTGTTGCCTAATAGAGAAATTGAAACAGGTTTACCAAAAATACTTCGCGTGCCATAAGATACTTTATCAGCTTCAGGGATAGGCCCTGTTCTTTCGCGAATTGCATTCGTTATCAAGTAACTTGGTACATTTCTAGTTTCGGCATCTAAAAGACTAATATTAATTGAACCTGTATTAATACTAGGACCAACTCTTTTATCTACAAATTTGATAATTTCTAAACTATCTTCTCTTCCCTCAGAAAATTCATCATTTACCTCAAAAACTGCCTTTTCTATTTTGTCTAACCATTCCGATGTTACGGCACTACTAGTACCAGAAGGCATGGTAAGTTCAATTGAAATTACGTCAAATTCTAGTGGCGCAAAGAAGGTTGTTTTTACAATTCCACCTGCTACAGCAGCTAAACTCAATATGAGGAATGATAATGGAATAGCCAGTCCCATTGTATGATTGTTGATACAGAATCTTAAAACTGGGGCATAAAGCTTATTTTTCATCCAGTCCATGAAATTAGCCATCTTTCTCTCTACAACACCATCTTTTTCTCCTCTTTTTAAAGAATTAGAATGTGCAACGTGCCCTGGTAAAATAAAGAAACCTTCTATTAATGAAAAAGATAAGGTTACAATTACCACGAAGGCGATATTGTTGGCAAAATCACCGATTCTCCCCTCTAAAAAGAAGAATATTGAAAAAGCTAAAACAGTAGTTATAATCGCTGAAAAAACAGCTGGCACCACTTCCATTGTACCATCTATAGCCGCTTTAATTGGAGGCTTGCCTTTCTCATAATGTTGATAGATATTTTCTGATATTACAATTCCATCATCTACAAGAATACCTACAACGATTATCATCCCGAAGAGAGAAGAAATATTGATGGATATACCATATAGACTAGCAAGAATAAACATTCCAAAAAATGATACGGGAATACCTAATGCTACCCAAAATGCTAACCTAAATTTGAGAAATAAAGCAAGAAAAACTAGAACTAGAAACGAACCTACAATGCCATTTTCTACCAAAAGATCTATTCTTTGATTAACCACTACAGCACCATCTCTAATCATAGTCGCTGTTATATAATTATTCTTCTGGTTAAACTCTTCTATATATTCATTTACTCTATCAGAAATATAAATGATATCCTCTTCAATGGTATAATTAACTATAACAGTAACTGCTGTATTACCATTCATGTAGCTTCTATTAGGTGTATCTGCCCACTTATCTTCTACATCAGCCACATCTTTTAACCTGATAATCGTACCATCATCAGAAGCTTTTACAATGATATCTTTAAGGTTATCAGCATAGTATTCCTTCGAGCGCGAACGAATTTGCAACTCCTCTCTTTCTCCTTTTATAGTACCACCAGTAATTTCAAGATTAGCACTTCTTACCGCTTGGGTTACTTGGTCAAATGTAAGTTGATAACTTCTTAGATCATCTTCTCGCAAACTAATTTCAATTTCTTCGTCTGGGAAACCCGCCAACTCAACTTTAGAAATTCCGGGAATGCCTCTAAGATCGTTTTCTACTTGCCTGCCATAAGCTTTAAGCGTTCGCAGATCTGCATCACCACTCAAAGTGAATGTACAGGCTATATTCAAGTTTTCCTGTTTATATACGGAAGGAGGTTCCATACCATCTGGGAAAGAGCTAATTTGATCTACAGCATTTTTCACATCCTGCAAAATCAAATCTATATCAAAAGCATCTTCTATCTCTACGGTTACTGAGCCAGCGTTCTCTTGTGACACAGATGAAATTTCTTTGATACCCGTAAGCCCTTTCAGGTTATCTTCAATCTTTAAAACTACTCCCTCTTCAATTTCTTCTGGAGAAGATCCTGGATAAGTTACCCTAATATTTATTATAGTACTTTCAGACTCAGGAAAGAAAGCAGATCGCAGGCTTGTTAAACTAAACCACCCAAAAATAAATGTAACAGCCAGTAAGGCATTTCCGGCTATTGGGTACTTTATAAAATATTTTATAATTGATTTCATATTCGGTATCTGATTGGAATTAGGAGAAAAATTTTGAGCAACTAGTTGTAGGTTTTAACCTTCATTCCATCATAAGCTCCTGTTAGGTTTTCACGAATGATCTCAGTACCATCTTCCAAACCACGTACAATTACAGTTTCGTCGTTAAGTTTTACAATTTCAACTGTTTTAGAAACCAACATAGAATCTTTTACCACATACAATTCTCTATCGTTCATTAAGAGCTTTCTCGGCACCTCTAATGCATCGTTTATAATATCTGCATTAATTCTACCTTTCAAATACATTCCTTCTTTTAGGCCTTTACCAGAAGCTTGTACATAAGCCTTTAAAGTCTGAGTATTTGGATCAATTTTATTTCCTACTCTTATTACTTTTCCGTTCCAATCTCCATTTACATCAGCAGATTGTAACTGAACATCATCCCCAACTTTTACAAATTCACTTTCATTTAAGCTTATAGCTACTTCCATCTCATACACATTCGGATTAATAAACTCACCTAACAACTGACCTGTTCGTACCAATGTACCCGGTGTTATAGCTGCTTCTGTAATCACTCCATCATATGGTGCGTAAATAGTATATTTTGCTAAACGAGACTCTGCACTTTTAATAGTGTAATAAAGGTTGTATACATTCTGAGCCGCAAAAAAGTACTTTTCCTGATCGTTTTTTGGCTCTGGTAGTTCTGGAAGTGGCTTGTTTACATCAAAGCTTTCTACATACTCTAACCACTCACTTGCACTTTGAGAGTAATCGATTTTAATTTCGGGTAAGATGAGTGTTATTTGATTTAATACATTGCTTTTTTGAGCGAGCATATCAAGTCTGGCTTCAGAATCATCTAATTTTACAAGCACCTCGCCTTTTCTGTAATAATTACCGGGTTTAAATTCTTTACTGGCTTCTAACATTACACCAGAAACCTCAGCATAAATTTCTATTTTGTTTTTGGCTTCTAGTTTCCCCGTTACCGCTACTGAAGAGTTTACATCTTGATTTTTCACCAAAGATGTTCGTACAAGTTTTAGGTCAGAAACTACTTGCTTTCTCGCCGTTTGCTCTTCTGGAGTTGCTATTTTCATTGCAAAGAAGATAGACGCAATTATAACTAGCGCACCACCAACAATCGATAGTTTTCTCTTATTCATATTTATCGTAAAATGTAAGTAATCGTAAATCTTAGAGTTTTAAAATTCTACTAAATTAGATCGATATCCATAAATATACTCATCTCCTAAGAATTTTAATGTCTTAAATATGTGAGGAGTCGATTTTTGTCTACAGTTTGGCGATTCTAATCTATGGGATATGTTAATCTGATTTGACTATGATAACAGATTTAATTATTACTATTAAGCTTATAAAACATAACATTTTATGAATTTCAAGCTCAAAATATCAGCCCCACTTGATATGCATTGGTCCGGTAAGTCGAACAGGTACTTTTTTACCTCTTTGCTTACCTGCTTTCCAGCGATTAATATTTTCTATTAGCTCTTCCAAATTTTCAATTTCTGCTGATGAACAGAAATTTCTGATATTCCCTTCAGCATCAATGACAAAAGAAAAATATAGTATTGCAGGATGAGAAGGTAACTTTAAATCTTTATAAAACTGAGAGTATCCACCTTCATACTCAGGAGATTCTTCAACAATTAACATCACCTCCATACCATCAATAGAATCTAGCTCACAATCAGTCAGTTGTTGAGCTTGAGTTGTATAGGAATAAAATGTAATTATGCAGACATTCAACAAATACTTTATCATTGTTTTAATTCTACTTTAAATTCAAGTAATCACATTTCAACTTTCTGGTATTGCCTTTTTCCAACCAGCAGCTAGTTGTTTAGATAAGTCTTCTACCACTTCATTATATGCTTCATTTTCAGCAATATTCACTGTTTCAAAAGGATCGTTTTGTCTATCGTATAATTCGGCAGTTGTATACTCTCCCCTAATTCCCGTTTTATGATCCCAACCATACCACTCAATATAATGAAACTCATCTGTATTGATAGAATAACCCATATATCGTTTGCCATCTGCTGAAACCCTTGGCCTACGATGAAACTGGCTAAATGCAGCGGTTTTCCAAGGCAATTCCGGGTTATTTAACAAAGGCACAAAACTAGTACCTTGCATATAAGTTGGCACTTCTATTCCGGCTAATTCACATAAAGATGGAAACATATCGACCAATTCTGTAATAGCAAAAGTATGAGCACCTCTCTGTTGTTGTTCCGGATACCTTATCATCATAGGTACTTTTAAATCGATATTATAATTAGTCATTTTACCCCAACTGTTATGGTCCCCTAACTTCCAACCATGATCGCCCCAAACAATAATGATGGTGTTCTCATAAATACCCAGTTCCTTTAAATGACTAACCAACTCGCCAAACAAAGCATCTACATAACTTACACTAGCATAGTATCCATGTCGTAAAATACGAACTGTATCTTCACTCATTCTATAATTAGATGTAGGATGACCAATATGCCCAAAGCCATCGTAATGCCTGAGCTCATACATTGAATTCATAGTATGTAATGGCGCACCTTCTGGTATATTCGGGTTAGCAGCTCATGGGATTTTATCTCGGTTATATAAATCCCAATACTTTTTAGGCACAGCAAATGGCAAGTGTGGCCTAAAAAAGCCCAGTCCCATGTAGAATGGTTCATCCATCTTAGCCAATCTAGACAGTGTTCTTTTAGCTAATTCTGTTTGAGCTCCATCGTAATACAATGAATCATGCACATCAGCAGCTTCCCAAACAGGACCTGTATTCCATCCATCAGCATATCTTACAGGTTTTAACTTTAACAATGAATCTCTTTTTATTTCTTGAGACTGATTTACTTCTTCACTGATGTAAAAAGTCTCCCCATCTCTGCCAATCCATTCTGGTTTTACAAACTGAGTAGGTCTTAAATCTGGCTCATCCCACGATACAGAATCAGGCATGTAATTATGAAATATCTTCCCGATGTTTACTGTATGATAACCAAACTTGGCAAAGTGCTGAGGCATGGTTACGGTTTCAGGGTTTATCTCTCGGAACTTGTCACCCAAATGCCAAACTCTGGTTGAATCTGGCCTCAGCCCAGTCATTAAACTTGCTCTGGATGGCGCACAAACTGCTGACTGGCAAAAGGTTTGTCTAAAAGTCATCCCCTCACTGGCAAACTGATCGAGATTTGGTGTGATCGCTATAGGGTCTTCATAAGCTCCTAAAGCAGGTCTTAAATCATCAATAGAAACAAAAAGTATATTTGGCTTTTTAGTTTTAATCTGCTGCGGAGTGTTACAACTTATTGCAAAAGTGATTAGCACTAAAATAATTGCGCAGGTAGACGCTTTCTTGTTTAAGAAAACTACGATTTGATAGTTCATTTGTTTAGGGGTAATTAACTCAACTTATATCGATTCTCCATAAATATATCCAAATATTACCTCTCATGTAACAAACAGTTTATTTTTCCACAAATAGGCAACTTCTCCGCTAGTGATCGCGTCTTTAAACATGAAAAGTTACTAATTAAAGCACTTTCCAATCGTGTCGATTTTTTTACCGCCAGTGCTTTCCTTAACCAACCACTTATAAAAATTAACTATCTATATTCAATTTCACAGAATACATTAGTATATCGTTTTATTAAAATTTAGATTGATGGGCTTTTTGAACAATATATTTGGGAAGAAAAAACAAAAACCGGCTTCAGCCAAGTGTGACATCTCTGATACGATGTTAGAATTTGGGGAAGGCTATTTGTTAACTTCCGCACAGATTATAGATTCCAAATCTTTCTGGGATATGATGATGCTCCAACCAGAAACTAAATCATATACCATTTCTCATTTCGAAAATCAAGACCCTTCTGCTAGAAGTATAAGGCAAATGATTTTTAATAAATATGCTGGTAAAGAAGAACCTTGGATAGTTTCTGATACCTATGTTAAAATGTTTGATGTAGATAAAGAACAGTCGAAAGAATATGCCAAAGAATGGTGGAGTACAGAAAAATCTTTTCGCCCCCCTAATTGTGGTGTAGCCAAAGAAAACCTACCAGCCGAAAAATTTAATTCATTGGAAGAATATGCAGTAATGGAAGCTGGTAAAGAAGCTGTAGAAAACAGCTAATTTATAATTTGAATCGAGTTTTAAACTCAGCAAAGGAGTAACATTTACCGATTGTTTGGTTTTCCAGATTAAGTATGTCGGCAAGTGGTACTCCTTCTTCATTTATAATAGTTTGCCACTCGGGTGGTGGAGCTTCCCAATTACCAAACTCGTCTACCATATGAGATCGATCTGAGTGAAAATGGCTAACATACTCCTTACGATCTATCAGCTTTACAAATGGCAAAAAATCTGGATACCATTCAGAAAATGACACATTAAAATAGTCTTCAGCTTTACTTTTAAATGGAAGTACTGTGTCGAAATCGTATACATGCCAAATGCTATTTTCTTCTTCAACAAAAAGAATTACATGATAATCCCATAAGATCGGCATATTCTTTTTAGCCAATCTACTTTGCCAAACTGCAATGTATTGGTAAAGTGGTAACAGAAAAATTACTTTGCTGTTGAGGTTTTGTAACTCCTTTTGCTGACATAAATGCCAGATATTCTCTTCACAATAAAACTCCTGATATAAGCAACTCCCCTTTTTTAGCATATAATTCAATTGAGCATTTAATTTCCACCAAAATTATAAATAATTTTCCTGCTTACATCTTTTCTAATATTCTTCTTATTCTATTGCTAAATAGAATACAAAGAAGAGATTAAATACCACATTGATAAAAAAGAAAAATGCTATGTATAACCAATTAATATTCCACCAGATAAATAAGATATTGATAACTAGTAGAAATAAAATAACTGCCTCGCCTTTATTCTTCTTCATCTAAAGTTTCAAGTAATATCTCATGGGCTGTAGTCATTATATAGAGCATTTCTCGAGCAATTTTCTTTGAGAGCAAATCGTAAGCTTTCTGCTCATTCGCTTCTGGTAAACCTTCTAGAGAATCGTATGGGATAGTAACTTTAAGATATGTTCGCATATTGAGGTTTAGCTCTCGCTCAACATCTTGACAGGTAATAATAGCACAAAAATTTTCTTTGGGATTTTCTTTTACATTGATGTATTTAGAATAAAACACACCCAAATTCTGCTCTTTACTTATTTTAATAGCCAAGTGAGGATTACTTGTTTTAGTTAAAACTTTAACCTTAAACCCAGCGGTTTTAAGCGTATTAATCAACGGCTGTGGTATACCTTTAACTGATACACCTCCAGAATAAAAACGAAGATTCTGAATGCTAAAATACTGCGCTGCTGCTTTAATCCATATATGACACAACTGTGTTCTTATAGAATTATCAGAACAAACGAATAAGAAAGAAATATTTCTTCCAGCTAGTGCTGCTGGTAAAATAAGTTCTGAGATTAAACCCAATGTTTGTTTTCTTCTTGGTTCAATCAAATCAAACTCACTTATCCTTTCTCGGATAAAATCGAGTAACTGAGAATTATCTCTCAACATTGCTGATAGTTATTGGTTATTTAGATGCGCTAAGTAAATGTTTGTCAAAAATTTCGGTGATGAGGTCGGCAGTTACATTAGGATAATCCACTTTTAACACGCAACCACTCTGCACCCAATCTTCCACCTTTTTCAAACTTTTTTTCTTTAAAGAATTAATTACTGGAATACCCATTTTAGCTAATGCAGCAGCGTTACAATGTTGTTCATATTGCTTTTTCATGGGTAAAACCATCAATTTTTTTTCAAGGTAAAGTGCTTCGGCAGGTGTTTCGAATCCTGCTCCACATAAAATTCCTTTACATGAGATGAGGCTTTCAATAAACTTCTCATTGTCTATTGGTTGCACGTACAGGTTATCTTGACGGTATGCATATTTATTATGCTTAGAAAATATATGCCATTCAATGTCTTTTATTTTCTTTAGCTTTTTTACGATATATTCATCATCGAAAGCAGGTAGATAAACTGTATAATGGTTTTTATTGGTTGGGGTTTGAGTTCTTATTTCCTGTCTAATTACAGGCGTAGTTATGTTGTTATCGAATTTATCGAAATGGAAACCATATTTTGTTTTGGTTGGGGCATAGTACTTTAAAATTAATTTGCCAAGCATGTCTTCATCATCTGGCTTCGGCGAATTAGCAGATAATATCGCACTCTGATGGCTCAAAGCAATACATGGTGTTTTACTGAAATAAGAAGCCCAAGCAGTTACTGGCTCAAAATCATTTATAATTACATCGTAGTCATGTACAGGCACCTTACGAACTTCTTTAGCCAGTTTAAAAACACTAAAATCGTTAAATGTTTGCATAAAGTCTATACCTCCCTTTTTGCCAAAGGTAAATCCAAGACCATGCATCTTATATTTTATCTCGTAAGGTAATTTTACTTCTGCCTGAGTGCCACTCACCAGTATATCAACCTCACCTTTCTTTAGTAATTCAGGTATAATATCTCTAGCCCTGCTTAAATGTCCATTTCCAGTTCCCTGAACTGCATACAAAATCTTCATAAATGGTATAAAACTGATAAATCAAACAACAAAAGTCAGTTCTTTCATTAGATTCTTAAATAATTCTTGTTTATCGGGTAAGATGCTCTCATCTTCAGTATAAGAAGCATTTATTTTCATTAATTCGTCTTCTGTATATCGGTAAAGCTCCCACTCACCTTTGTTATACTCCAAAGCGCTCATATTCTCCACCCAATCGCCAGAATTGAGATAAGTAACTGTACCTTTCTCGGTTTGAATATTCCTGATTTCTGGTTTATGAACATGTCCACAGATTACATATTTGTAATGATTGTCTATGGCAATTTCTGCGGCAGTTAATTCAAAATCGTTGAGGTATTTAACAGCTCTTTTTACACTGTCTTTAATCTTTTTAGACAGTGAAACTTTACTCTTTCCTAATATCTGTTCCCAGAAAAAATTAACGAGTCTGTTAAATAATATAAGAAAATCGTAGCCGATTGCTCCTAGTTTGGCTATCCATTTTGAGTGTTGCATGGATACATCAAACACATCGCCATGAAACACCCACGCTTTATCTTTTTTAATATCTAGTATCAGCTTGTTTTGGATGCTTAGGTTACCCATTTGCAAACCTGCAAACTTACGCATCATTTCATCGTGGTTGCCTGTTATATAATGCACAGGCACTCCCTGAGTAAGCAGAGTGGTAATATGCTTTATTACAAGCATATGAGATTTTGGCCAGTAATTTTTTTTGAACTGCCAGATATCAATTATATCTCCGTTTAACACAAGTTTGCCCGGATCAATACTTTTTAAGTACTGTAACAGTTCTTTTGCCTTGCATCCATAAGTACCCAAATGTACATCTGAAAGCACCACTACATCTACTTTTCTTTTCTGGAGCTTCATACCCGATGATTTTAGCAATACATAAAATCAAATATAGAAGACTGTTTTAAGTAAATGTTTAAGGAACAATTAACAAATAATTGCCTTTTTCAGGCCATTGGGAACCATATATGAAAGAATGAAGCTTTGTAGAGGCTTCCGTTAATAATTAGGAAACATAAAAAAAGCCACAGTGCAAATGCACTGTGGCTCATATAATTTTCAATCTAGTTATTATTTATAGATTTTAGTTCCTGGGAAGTAAGCAACTTCTCCTAACTGCTCTTCTATTCTAATTAACTGATTGTATTTTGCCATTCTGTCTGATCTTGAAGCAGAACCAGTTTTGATCTGGCCAGTGTTTAATGCTACTGCAAGGTCAGCGATTGTGTTATCTTCAGTTTCACCAGATCTGTGAGACATTACACAAGTGTAAGAATTAGTTTTTGCAAGGTTAATTGCACTAATTGTCTCAGTAAG